>CAYZTZ010000189.1:0-5484 GCA_964481255.1 uncultured Acidobacteriota bacterium
CCCCCCTAGCGGTTTTCAAGACCGCCGCCTTCAACCACTCGGCCATTCCTCCGCGGTCGTAAGTGACAGGAAAGATTATACTTCTTGTACCATAATTTTCAAGCTCCGAGCCGGTTCCAGGGGGAATCGCCGGCCGGTCGCCGCAATGGGGCCTCGGCTTCCGCATTAGGATCTTTGCGCTCATGCATGAGTCCGGCAATGGCAACACCGTAAAATCCGCGGTCTTCTTACAGCTTGACTCCCAGCCGGTCCCAGATGGACTCGCCTTCTTTGATCTCCTGAGCTTTGAGATACGGAAACGTCCTGAAAAGAAAGTAAGCGAGAGGGATCACGCCGAACACGATGATCACCGTGTCGGGGATGATCCTCAATTGCCCCAGCGTCGACGCCAGAGCCCCTTTGAAGAAACTTGCGTCCCGCGCCGCCCACAGCCCTTGTTTATAGCTGGTCCAGGCCTGGGCGATTCCGATAGGGAAGAGCGTTCCCAGTGCCATCACAAGAAGGCCGGCGTTGAGCCCGTAAAAAGAGACGGCAAGCAGCCGGTCGTTCCAATGGCTGCGCTGGATCATGCCGCGCCATGCAAACAAAAGCAACGCGACGGACAACATGCCGTAGACGCCGAACAGCGCCGTGTGCCCGTGATTGACGGTGAGATACGTGCCGTGCTCGAAATAATTGACCGCCGGGAGGTTGATGAGAAAGCCGAACACTCCGGCGCCCAGAAAGTTCCAGAAGGAGCTCGCGACCAGAAAATACATGGGCCATTTATAGGAGAAGTCCTTCCCCTGCCTGCGGACGGATTTATATTCCATCAGACCCCGGACGACGAGCCCGAACAGCGGAACCGGCTCCATTGAGGAAAAGACCGATCCGATCGCAAGCCACACGGAAGGCCCGCCGAACCAGAAATAGTGGTGTGCCGTGCCCAGGATGCCGCTTAGGAACACCAGGGCGGCGGTAAAGTATGCGACGCGGAGCGCGGCTGCCGCCGATGCGAGTCCCATGGCGACCAGCAATACGGAAATGACGGCCACGCCGAAGAACTCGAAAATGCTCTCAACCCATATATGGACCACAAACCAGCGCCAGTAGTCGGCCACCGTAAGGTGAGACCCGCGGCTGAAAAAAAGCCCGAAGGAGAAAAAGGCGACGACCAGGATTGCGCTGAGGATGTAGAAGTTGACCAGACTTCTGAAGTTCTCGTCCTGGATTTTTGAGGCCCTGGCCTGAACCGCCCGGTAGACGATGACGAGCCAGGCGACGAGCCCGCCTAAGAGGAGGATCTGCCACAGCCTGCCCAGCTCGAGGTATTCCCATCCCTGATGCCCCAACCAGAACCACTCCTTCCCGAACCAGCCTTTTATTCCTGCGACCTCCCCCACAAGACTCCCGATCGCCACCAGCAGCAGGGCTCCGAACAGAATCTGCACCAGAAGACCCTGCCTGCGCGGCTCCCGCCCGCCGACGATGGGGGCAAGGTAGATCGCCGACGCCACCCACGTCGTCGCTATCCAGAATATGGCGATTTGCAGGTGCCAGGACTTCGCCCAGCTGTATGGAATAAGCTCCCCGATGATGGGAATATAAAAACTTCCGGGATGCACCGTAAAGTGAGCCAGCAGGCCGCCGAAAGCCGTTTGAATCAGGAACAGCAAAATGACCACCAGGAAATATTTGGCCGCTTTCATCTGGCTTGAGGTCAGGGGCATGTCGACCAGTTTTTCGGCAAGTGGCACACCCTTGGCCTCTCCATACCAGAGACGGTCCCGGTGAACCCAGAAAATGAAGAGCCCCAGAGTCACGAACAGGGATATGATTCCGCCGATTGTCCAGATATAGGTTTCCGTCGTAGCCACGTTTCCGACTTCGCGTTCGGCCGGCCAGTTGTTTGTGTAGCTGTAATCCTTATCAGGCCGGGCCGCGGAAGCAACCCAGGCGGTCCAGAAGAAAAACCGGGCAAGCTGCCTGCGCTCCTCGGGGGTCGGGACGGTTCGGGGAAGAAAGCCGTAATCCGCATCCCCGTCGCGGAAGGTCCGCTCCCAGAATTCCTCGATGTCGGCCAGAGCCGCAATGCGGGCCGGCTCGAGCGCGAGTATGTCCGCGTGCGGGTCGTAGTTGTTCGCTTTCATGGTGCGTCGCGTCCGTATATCGATCACGTCTCGTTCCTCGACGGACAGCTCGGCGTAGCCTCGCCCGTAAGCCGCAATGGAAAGGTGCTCTCGCACCTTCTCTCCCGTCCGGTGAAGGGTGACAGCCGAGAACTCCATGCCGCGCTGTGAACCGTGTCCCCACACGCTCCCGTGGTCCATCAGTCCGTAGCGCTGGAAGACGTCCTGTCCCGCCAGAATGTCCGCTCTTGTGAAGAGAGCGGTTCCGTCGGGCCCCATCACACGGCCCGGATAAGGCGGAGCCTCGCGGTTGGCAAAGAGGCCGCCAAAAAGCAGCCCGCACATGGCTATGACAAAACACACGATGGCGGCTGTCTTGAGGGTACCGGTAGACATGGAAGAACCTCCTATGTTAGGCCTATTCTACCATTAGCCCCGGAAAAGCAAAGAAGCGGGCGCATGGATGACCGTTCGCCTGTATTATGTAATAGCGGCGGTTCGTCGAGATCCGATTAGACGAGCGCTTTCAATCGAAATTCCTTCGAGCCCCGGATGCGGCGGTCCCAACGCGGCTGTTCCAGGTCTCGGATTCAATCCGGATGGCGGCGCGCGGAGATTTCAAGGGGCGAAGCCCCTTGACCGGTTCAAAAGCAGAGCCCCCCGGTAAAGGCAGTATAGCCCGCCCATCTGTATCATGTGATACAGATCATTGTGGTTGAACGAGGGATGGGGCGACAGCTTCAAGATCAGAACCGCGAGCCCCGCCAGACTCGAGAGCACGGCCCTCCTTATCCAGAGCAATCCGTCGCGGCGCGCCTTTTCCCCTGAAGCCCCCGGGAGCGCCGCCGAGAAGACGCCCGCGGCGATCAGAAGCGCCGCGCCGAGCGCGATGGAGACGGAGGTGATTCTCCAGAGGAGGGCCGCATGCTCCCCGAGAAGGGCGCGCAGCCCATGGAAGGTTCCGCCCGCGAGCGCGGCGAACGCCGTAACGGAAAAGGCGGCCGCCCAGAGCGACGCCCTCCCGCCCACGCCGCGGCGATGGATGGAAAACGCGAAAAAGGAGCAGACAAGGGCGAGCGCGTAGTCGGTGATCATGGTGGCGGGTTCCGATACCGGCATCGCCTCGATTCCTCCCGATGGGACGCGCCGATGCGGCCCGGGCTTGCCGCAAGCCGAGCGACGGCGCTCCGGGTTTCCGCCTCACGGCGTTTGGTGCAGGGGCGCGGTTTCGGGTCAGATTTCAGGCGCCGCTGAATCCACGGGCCCGACGATAGCCACATTCATGCGGAGCAGAGCGGCGCGGATCGCGTCCATATGGCTCCCGGCGATCATCACGTGATGAATGCCCGTGATGCTCTGGAGAAAACGCTCGACCTCCTTGATTTTTATTTCAACCCGGTTCGAGCAGAACATGCGCATTTTGGAGGACGGCATATTCGGGAAGGAGGGGCGGTCCCTGTCCTCGATCCCCACCTGAATTCTCCCGGGCCACAGGGACATGGACTTCAGGTCCTTGCCGAACCCGCCCAAAGTCACCTCGACGCCCGCCGGATAATCGACTTCCGGCACGACGCCCCGCCCCATCCCGTGATAGTCGCGGAGCCTGTACGGCAACTGCGCGGCGTCGAAGCCCATCAGCCTCAACGGCGCGACGCAATGCCGCAGCACCGTCGTCGACGTCCGCGCGTTCACGGACGACACGTTGCAGAAATAGGAAGGTTTCCGGCTGATTTCCTGCAGGAACATGGAGGTCAGCATCGCGCACACGTCCGCTTCGCAGGCCGCTGTTATGCCTTCGTCCCGCAGGCGCGTGAACGCGAGACAGGGGTAAGGCAGCGTGGGATTCCGGCCGAAGCTGAAACTCAGGCAGTCGATGGAAACGGCGGACAGCCGCTCCCTGTCGACGATGGAGCGCAGCAGGACGTACAGCCTGGAGGCGTCCAGAATCGCCTGGTCGACGGGCTCGACGATCTGCGCGGCCTCCCTTTTCCAGCGCTCCATCTCCCTCCGGGCTCTTGCCTCGTCGACGCTCTCAAGAAGCGGTTTCAGTTCGTCGATCGGCCGGTAGGCTATCCGCACGCCGGTGCGCTTGTAGATGTAATCTTCGGAAAGATTGCGAGCCGGCACGCTGGAGGACTCAAACGGTCTGCCGAAAATGAGGGCGCGTTTCCCTTCGAGAATACGGGGGATTGCCGCGATTTTCAGCAGTTCCAGGGCATGGGCCTCCGAATTGGCGAGCATCGCGGGAACGCCCCTCATCCGGAACGTGGCCGCCAGGTCCGCTTCAATCATGATGAGGTCGGAATTCGGCGGCAGAAGGATGACGGGGGTGTCGATTTCGCCCAGCAATTCGGCGATATGCGCCGACGTTATCCCGATGCGCGGCAGACACATGAAAAGAATATCCGCGTTCCCGCTTTGAACGGCCTTGGGTATCTCCTGCGGTTTCTGGTAGTTGATCTGGACCGGCCGGACCTCGAAATCGAAATCCCTGACGGCCCGCATCGATTCCATCAGCTTTTCATAGGACGCCGTGGAATCGCTGATGAAAAGCACCTTTCTCCGTCTTCCCTGAGGCGGCGTTCTCATGGGGCTGTCCGCATTCTGCGCCGTGAAGTTTTTGGTCGGCAAGGCGGCGGCCGCGCCCGCCATCGTGGCCGCCTTCAGAAAATCACGCCTCCCGACCGGAGTCTCGTATTGATCGCCGTTACGCTTCATGAATCTCATCTCCTTGAGGGTCTGCCTGTTCTTCCAAATCCATTTTTCGCGCCCGGGCGATTATAGAGGACCCGCGGGGACTTGGACAGCTGAATCCACAGATCTTTGCCATATCCGAATCGGGGTAGGATGAGCGGGCTCTGTGCCGGCGGGACGAAGAAGGGAGTTCGGATCCACGAAAGGAAAGGCTGAATAAGGGATGGCGAATCTGTTTTCAGGAGGCCTGAATTCCCGGGATCGGCGAAGTATGATCCGGCGCTCGGACTGAAGGCGGGAGCGGATGGGCGATGCGGCAGACGGGAGACTCCGTCCATGCGATCGGAAATACATGTCCGACCGGGGCTTACGTTATGGCAGAGCGCGGCCCGGCCGCTTTTTCGATAGGTGCTTCCATTCTTTCCATGCCTGCCGTCCGAATCGGACGCTAAAAACCGCCAGCATTCCGGTAGCGGCCAGATAGCAGAGCCACAGGGCCATCGCTCCCGGCGCGCCTGCGGACCGACTTCCGTCCTCCGACGCATCCCTGCGTAAAATCTTTTCCCCGGGACAGTCGACCTTTGGGTATTCCTTGCCTATAGTAGCGGCGTGCGTCGGGCGGCTCGCCCCCCGCACGGTTTGCAATCAAACATAGGAGATTGACCCATGGCGGATTTTCAGT
>CAYZTZ010000190.1:0-5451 GCA_964481255.1 uncultured Acidobacteriota bacterium
TCAGCCCGGCTTCCTCTCCGACATGTATTTCCTGGCCCTCTCCGATCAGGCCGATCACTACACACCATTGCGGAATCCGGAGCGATGCTCAATGAAAGTGACAGCCGGGGTCACGGCCGGTTGGCGATCTGGGAGGCGGCGGCCTTGAGGCGCCGCTGAAGCTCCTCCGGAGCCGCCACGCGGGCCCCGGGGCCGAAGCTCAGGATCCAGCCGACCAGCTCCGGCGTGTCCGCGACCCGCAGCCTCAGTGTCAGGCAGCCGTCCCTGCCCAGCGTCGCCTTCTGGCTCGGGTGCCAGACGCGGCCCTTGGCCCAGGCCGACGTCTTCCGGTCGAAGCGCAGCTCCAGGTCGATCAGCGGGCCTCCCCGCATCACCGTCAGGGCGTTGCGCACGTAGTCCTCGACGTCAAAGCCCAAAGGCATCTGGCACGGCAGGTTCGTTACCGTCAGCGACAGGATCCGGTCCACCGCGAACATGCGAACCTCACGCCGCATATGACAATACCCGATCAGGTACAGCCCGCCGGCGGCGTACCAGATGCGGTACGGGTCCACCTTGCGCCTCGAGGTCTTGTCCCTCGCCGCCGTGTAATAGCGCATCTCCACCGTGCGCTTCCGCGTGATCGCCCGCGCCAGTTGATCGATCGTCCCGCGATGCTCCCGGTAAACCTTGTGCGGCCCGATCCCGGCCGAGAACCACCCCTGAAGGCTCTCCACAAATTCCTCCGCCGCGGCCGGCAAGGCGCCCCTCACCTTGGCCAGCGCCGAGTCGATCGACTCCCGGATCGGCGTCCCCTCCAGGGGTCGCGTCAGGTCGCGCGTGAAGGCCAGGGCCATCAGCTCCGTCGCCGAAAACTGCAGCGACGGCACGCGGTGAAAGCCCTCCACCAGCTTCCAGCGCACCTGGCCGCCCGCATGCTCGGTGTAAAGAGGGAAACGGCGCTCGAGAGCCTCGAGATCACGGCGGATCGTGCGCGGGTGACAGGCGTAGTCCTCAGGCAAGGACTTGGCCAGCTCTTCAATCGTCGCGCCGCCGGGCTTCTCCAGAGCCTGCAGCAGAAACCATTGCCGGGTCACTTGATCGTTGCGGGACATGTCGGATCCTTATGGGACAGCAAATTATGAACGGAAAGGCGAACGGCTCGGGAGAGCCTGTCTCAAAACTCGCATGCCCGATCATTCGGCGGCCGTAAATGACTGATTCTATTAAGGTGATATTTTTAATTCCCAGTTATGGGACAGCCTCTGGAGAGCCGTCCGCACATTCAAGAGTTCATATTAAATTCCGGAGCCGAGGCCGGACTCCAGGCGACCCACCTCGTCTATGAGAAGCCGGGTTTCACGGGGGCCGGGCATTCGCCCCTCGTGAAAAAGATCGTTGCGTATCTTTCGCAGCGACTGCCAAAGAGCCTTTCTCAGCGGGTCCACGGCGCCGAAGTTGGGGAACGCCTCGATCACCTCCTCGAGCGGCATGTTCGAATCGATCCCCTCGAGATGATACTCATCGGCCAGCTTGCGGACCTGGATCTCGAAGCAACGGCACGCGATCACGACCGCCAGATCCGGCCTGACCTCAAGCAGGGCGGCGGCAAACCTGGCGTCCGACAGTTCTGCGAGCGGGGCCACCAGATTCTTCGCCCGCAGGCGCAGTATGAAATCATCCTCGGAATAGGCTTTTGCAACGGCGGGGTCCCGGTTCCGCCCGAAGCACTTTTCGTGCAGGACCCAGAGCGCCATGTCCGCGTCCGCAACGCGGGCGAAGCCGTAATGTTCCCTGATCCTCCGCAGATCGGCCAGGTACCTCGAATAGCTCTCCACCGGGTCGCGGCCGTGCCGGATGTCGAGCATGTGCTGGATCGGCGAGCTGTAAATAGCGTATTGCTCCGGACGGATGAAACGGAGGATGATCGAAACGAGCTCGATGGACTTGAAAATGTAAAGCAGTCTGCGGACGGTCTCCGCCTCGTTGCCCGGGGAGAGATTCCAGAAATCGAAGGTCTCTTTTTCGAGAGCCGGTTCGAGACGCTCCCTGGGCGGGAAAACCCAGTAGCGCTGGAACCACCAGTGCTCCGGCGACTCAAAATATCTCAGCTGGTCATACGTCAGCGGCGTTCTGCACCGCAGGTGCCGGACCTTTTCCTCCACCGTCGCGAGGTCGAACTCGGCGCCGTACTTCATCCTGCAGACCGCCGGGAAATCGTCCAGGCACCGCTTCAAATAACCGCCCTGCCCACCGTCCGGCCGCATGGGACATATCTCCAGCCGAGGGAATAGCTACGGCACTGGATTTAAACTACGACGGCGAAACGGCGCTTTGCAAGGACATTTGATTTCCTTCAGCCGCGTCGGCCGAACTCAAGCGGAGCCGGCGTGACGCTCCTGCAGGGGACCATCCTTACCCTGAACCCAACCCGCCGCCATTCGGCCGGCCCTATTCCCCATCCTTGCATAACGCGGCGGCGCTCCGACGCATGGTCCGATGGACGGCTCCGGAGAGGCTGTCTCAAAACCGGCGTCCCTCCTCCTTTGGTGAGCGTAAGTTACTGATTCCATTAGAATGATCTTTAAGATTTCCTGGTTATGAGACAGCCTCCGGAGAGACGTGCCGCCATGTCATGGATTCCCTGGATTGTTATTCTTGACGTAACGCGTAATAAATAATAGTTTCAAACATGATCGCCGGCTAAGGTGGGGAGGGCTGATCAAATCCCTCCCGCGGCTGAGGCAACCCGGGCGCATTTCCGCGTAGAAAAGTATTGAACCGGACGGCTCCGGAGAGCTTGATCGCACGGCTCTGGAGAGGCTGTCTCAAAACCCACATGCCTCCTCCTTTAGCGAGCGTAAGTTCCTGATTCTATAAGAGCGATCTTTTAAATTTCCCGGTTATGAGACTGCCTCTGAAGAGCCGTGCTCACACATTAATTGGGAGGAGGCGATATGAGCGAAGCCGGCAAGCCGGGTCTTTCACCCTACCGGTGGGTTGTCCTCGCGGCCGCCATGCTGGCCGGGTTCATCGGAAGCTACGCGCAGTTTCAGCTCCCGCCGCTGGCCTACAAGCTGATGCCCGCCCTCAAAATATCGACGTCGCAGTTCGCCGCCCTCATGGGCGGACCGATGACGGGCGCCATCTTCATCTGCATCCTGGGCGGCACGCTGGCAGACCGCTACGGCGTGAAGAAAATTGTCGGCGTCGGCCTGGTCCTCGCCGTCATCGGCTGCACCCTCCGATACAACACCGCATCCTTCTGGCCGTTCTTCTTCATGATGGTCCTGTCCGGCCTGGCTTCGGCCCTTCTGACCGGCAACCTCTCCAAACTCTTCGGCGCCTGGTTTCCGCCGGAGCAGATGGGAACCGTGGTCGGCGCTTACATGATCAGCCCAATGCTTGCTAGCTTCCTGGGGACGGCCACCACGGCCCTTTTTCCCTCCATGGCCTCCGCCTTCATTTTTTCGGGCGCAGCCTGCTTCGTCATCCTCATCATCTGGCTGGTCTTCGCGAAAAACAAACCCGAAGGGGCGCCCGACCCGCCTGTCCTCCCGGTCACGCAGTATCTCGGCAAGGCCGCCCGGAGCAAGGGCGTATGGCTTGCCGGCGCGTGTCTGTTTTTCGTCATGGGTTCCGGCATGACGTTCGCCGACTTCCTGCCCAACGTCCTGCATACGGCGCGCGGCGTCGAACCGGTGAAAGCGGGCTTCTACGGTTCACTGGCCACCCTCGGCGGCGTCTTCGGCGCCTTCTTTGGTCCCCTGATCTGCAAACGGATGGGCGTCATGAGGCCCTACCTTATTATCGCCGGAGTGCTGGGGGCGGTGGCCACCTATTGGTCCTGGCAGCTGCCGATCGGCCCGACCATAATCGCGGGCCTGCTTCTATCCGGTTTCATGGGAAGCGCCGTCACGCCGCTGATGCTTTCGTTGCCCATGCTGCTGCCCGAAATCGGGCCCGTGTACGCGGGGAGCGCCGGCGGCATCATTTCCACAATGCACGTGCTCGGCGCCGTCCTGATCCCGACCTTCGTCATCACGCCGCTGGCGGGGCCGGACGCCGGGATTCTTTTCGGATTGGCGGCCGTCTGCTTCATCCTTATGATCCTGCCCGTTGTGTTCCTCCCAGAACTGGGGGCGAAGGCCCTGGCTGCGAGAGCCCGTTCAGCCGCCGGCAGATGAGTTCGAGCATCGCCGACGCGACGCCCCCCTTATCTGCCTCCCCGATGCCGGCCATAAAAGGCCGGCCTGCATTCATCGGACAGCGACGCGGCAAGAAAATACGTTGCGCCCGCGGAAGTTTATTCTGATATCCTAGGGCCGCGATGAAGCCTCAACATTACGCCGCCGTCACCCTCAGCGCGGCGCTTTTTCTCTCGGCCCTTGCCTGCGCGCCCGCCGGCGCCTTCAGCGCCGAACTCAGGGCGGACACTGTCGAGGCTTTTGAAAAGTATGTAGAGGCTACGGAAGCCCGCATCGACGCCGAATTGAGAAGCCCGGACCGATATCTCTACATCGACGGCGCGCCCGAAACTCGAAGGAACGAGATCCTCGCCGCTCTCAAAAGCGGCGACGTCTATATGCTGCGTCTGAAAACCCTGGGGCCCGACGGACGCGACATCCGGGTCCCCGACGGCATGATCCATCACTGGCTGGGAGCCGTTTTCATCCCCGGGGCCACTCTCTCGCGGGTTCTCGCCCTGGTGCAGGACTACGACCGGCACCAGGATATCTACAAGCCGGAAGTTGTGCGCTCCCATCTGGTGAGCCGTCACGGCGACGAATTCCAGATCTATTACCGTCTGAGGAAGAAAAAACTCATCACGGTGACGCTCGATACCGACCACGACGTCTTCTATTATCCCGTTGAGGGGACGCGGTGCCACAGCCGGTCCTACACGCGCCGCATCCAGGAAATCGAGGACGCGGACAAGCCGACGGAAAAGCCGAAGCCGGTCGGCATCGACAGCGGCTTTCTCTGGCGGTTGTATTCGTACTGGAAATTCGAGCAGAAGGACGGCGGCGTCTACGTGGAATGCGAGTCTCTTTCCCTGACGCGGAAAATCCCGCTTCTGCTTTCGCCCCTGATCAAGCCTTTCGTGACCGACATTCCGAAGGAATCCCTGCAGATGACGATGGGCTCCACGCGGCGCTTCTTTCTCAGACATGATTGACATTGGGGGGACAGTCACCAGTGTCCCCAATGCTTTTTTGTGGAATAGCATCTGTCCAGGCGAAACTTCCAGTTTTATGGGATGTATCGCTCGAGCGGTCATGCCCGGGTGGCCTCATCATATTTCCCAACGCTGCAACCCTCGCCAAACATGTATTGCTTATCTCCGCAGTCCGGCAGTCATGAAGAATGGGGACACTGGTGACTGTCCCCTTCTGGTATATAATGGCGCCATTATCATAGAGAGCCGTCATGCTGCGCATCGACAGTTTTATCCACCGCTCCGCGCTTTCC
>CAYZTZ010000191.1:0-3566 GCA_964481255.1 uncultured Acidobacteriota bacterium
CGCGGCCCGCGGCATGCTGCATTACATGGGCCTCGGACCCATGCCGGGAAAGAAACCGGCTGTTGCCGTTCAGGGTGCTTAGTCACGGATTCCACGCTAATCGCATCGGCTCTGGAGAGCCGTGCTCACGAAAAAGGGAATGGTGTGCGGACGCCTCCAGACCCGTCCGGAAGTCCAAGACAGAGGCTAACGCACGGCTCTGGAGAGCCGTGCTCACATGGAAGACGCCTTACCAAGCTGCCGTCAGAGACCTTCCCGGTTTTTATCGCTTGAATTCCTGCGGCCGGGGGGAGTATGGTGTTTTTCTACTATTAGCGGAGATTATAGGAATTTAAGAATGTTTCACTATTTCTTAAGGCCCCGGGTGGACGGCGGGTCCCATGCATAAATCATCCTTATGGAGGGAGCAATGGCTGCGGAAATGAAAATATGGACCAAGGAGGAGTTGCTGGCCAAGGCGTACAAACCGGCGCAGGACGCGATGAAGCTGCATCCTTTTTTTACGGGAAAGCTGGAGACGTCGCCGAAATGCTGCATCCGCGACTTCGACGATTTCGCCATCTGGTACACGCCCGGGGTGGCGGAAGTCTGCAAGGACATCGCCCGGCATCCGGAGAAAGTCTTCGAACACACGAACAAGGGGAACGTGGTGGCGGTCGTTTCGGACGGCACGCGGATCCTGGGGCTGGGGGATATCGGGCCCGAAGCCGGCCTGCCGGTCATGGAGGGGAAAGGCATTCTTTTCAAATACCTCGGCGGCGTGGACGCTTTCCCTATATGCCTGGACACCAAGGATCCCGATGAAATCATCCGCACGGTGGAATTGCTTCAACCCTCCTTCGGAGGCGTAAACCTCGAAGATATCTCGCAACCCAAATGCTTTTATATCCTGGAGGAACTCCGCAAACGCTGCAGAATACCGGTTTGGCATGACGACCAGCAGGGAACGGCGACGGTCTGCCTTGCGGGATTGATCAATGCGTTGAAAATCGTCGGGAAGCGGATCGAGGACGTCAAAATCACCCTCGTCGGCGCCGGGGCGGCCAATATCCGGATCGGCACGGTCTACATGGCCTACGGTGCCAGGCCCGAGAACCTTATTTTTGTGGATTCCAAAGGCACACTTCACAAGGGCCGCACCGAGCTCAAGGAAACGCACAAAGACAAGTGGCATATGTGCCAGATCACGAACAAGGACAACGTGGTTGGAAACATCGAGGAAGCCATGCGCGGAGCCGACGTCCTTTCGGCCGCTTCGACGCCCGGCCCGGACACGATCAGGAAGGAGTGGATCGCGGGCATGGCCAAGGATCCGATCGTCTTCATCACGGCCAACCCGATTCCGGAGATGTGGCCCTGGGATGCCAAGGAGGCGGGAGCCCGCGTCATCGGAACCGGCCGCTCGGACTTCCCCAACCAGATCAACAATTCGCTCGGTTTCCCCGGCATCTTCCGGGGGACTCTGGACGTGTCGGCCACGACGATCACCGATGAGATGTGCATCGCCGCCGCCGTAGAACTCGCCAGATGCGCCGAGGACCGGGGGCTTTCTCCCGATTACATCATTCCCAAGATGGACGAGCCCGACGTCTTTATTCGGGAGGCGGTCGCGGTCGCCATGAAAGCCATCGAGCAGGGTGTCGCCCGCAGGATCCTGACGCGCGACCAGCTTTACAAAAAGGCCGAGTACATGATCCAACGCGCCCGGAGCGAAACCCGGATCAAGATGAGAGAGAAAATCATCCCCCCTGTCGAATAGGCCGGGTCGAATCCGCGCCGCCGACCGGGGCGCCCTGTTCGATGCAGACGTGAGCCGGCTTCCGATGGAGGGCCGGCCGCCGGACTGCGCCGTGCGGGTCGCCCCCGGTTTTTTTGGAGGCAGGCGGAATGGCCAAAAACATCGTTGTATGCTGTGACGGGACCGGCAATGAGTACGGAGACAGGAACAGCAACGTCCTGAAACTCTATTCCATTCTGCCCAAAAGCGACGGCCGGCAGATCACGTTTTACGATCCCGGCGTCGGCACCTTCAACCTCCCCCCGGCGATCTCGAAACCCGCGCGACTGGCTTCGAGAACGCTGGGCCTCGCTTTCGGCCGCGGCATTACGGCCAATATCGCCGACGCCTACCGCTACCTGATGCGGACTTACGAGCCCGGGGACAAGGTTTTTTTCTTCGGTTTCAGCCGGGGCGCCTACACGGCCCGCGCCGCGGCCGCGATGCTCTACAAATGCGGGCTTCTGGACCCGCGCAACGACAACCTGCTGCCCTACGCCCTCAACGTTTTCAAACACGAGCGGCGCCCGAGGATTTACGGCGGATTCCGCAGGACTTTTTCAAGACCCTGTCCTGTCCATTTCCTGGGCCTGTGGGACACGGTGAAATCGGTCGGCTGGATCTATGATCCGCTGACTCTTCCGTTCACCAGGCGGAATCCCGGAGTACGCGTGGTCCGCCACGCCGTCAGCATCGATGAAAGGCGCTGTTTTTACAGGCAGAACCTGTGGGGACTCCCCGACGCCGGACAGGACGTGAAACAGGTCTGGTTTGCCGGCACCCATTCGGACGTCGGCGGTTCGTTTCCTGAAAGCGAATGCGGACTCTCGCAGATCGCCCTGCAATGGATGATCGGGGAGGCGGAACGTTTCGAGCTGCGCGTCGACCGGAGACGCTATGAAACGGTGCTGCCTTTGACGGCCGCGGCCGATTCAAGGCCCGACGACGAGGATCCTGAAAGTGAGTATCACTGCCCGCCCGATTTCCGGGGCCCGATCCACGATTCCCTCCGGGGGTTCTGGTGGATCCCGGAGTTTATCCCGAAGATCTACCAGAATCCGCGGGACGAATACCGCAAAAAGCTCATCATTCCGAGCGGTCGCAGGCGCTGGATTCCGGATGGATCCATTATTCACGAGTCGGTCCTGCTGCGAATGCGCGACCCGGCGATGGGCTACCGTCCGACCAACCTCCCCAAAAGGTATTCCGTCGAGCCCTTCCGACGGTAAAAGGGCCTCACGGAACTCTTCCACGTGTCATCCCGCTTGGCGAACCCGCCCGGCGAGCAGGCCGTTGAGATTAATCAGGACGACGGGCGCAAAGGATGAGCTGACATGTTCCAGGGAAATCCCTTCCGCTGAGACGGATTCCGGTATCCAGGCCGCCGTGAGATGAAGATGCGCCGGAGCGCCGGCGCCGGTCGATTTCAGCACTTTGCCGAGCAGACGGCCCTTACCGACCGCTCCTGACAGGCTGGATTCCGGATGGATGTGGCTGTAGAGCGAATGAAAGACGCTTCCGTCCTCCCGCCGGACATCTGGATGGCGCAGTACGACGGTCTTGCCCAGAAAATCGTCCAGAATCTCGGCGAGCACACCGTCTGATATAGCCCGAACCGGGATCCCTTCAGGGATGCTTCGGATACTTCCGTCCGCCAGGCGCCCTTCCGCGAAATCGATCCCTTCATGCGGAGTCCGCCGCCGGTTCCGGTCTCCCCACCATTCGACGCAATCGCCGAAAAACATTCCCGGACGGAAGACCCACGATTCAAAGCCGCTTTCGCTTTTAA
>CAYZTZ010000191.1:3666-5446 GCA_964481255.1 uncultured Acidobacteriota bacterium
GTATCCGCTGTCGCGCAGGATGACGTTCCAGGATTCTCTGGACGGAGCGTCATAGGCGTAGAGGCCTTCGACGACGCGCAGGGAGCCTGTGTTGTTTTCCACCCACTGGCCGGCAAAGCGCCGGAAGTCGTCGATACCCCATCGCTTTTCCTGGAACAGGATTTCGATCGCCTGATAGCGCCGGTCCGGCTGCAGGGCATAAACGATGACCCAGTCTCCCGTGGTTTCCGGAGGCGATTCACGTATCGCAAAGCCGCACTTGGGCTGTCTTTCGTGCGGGATGGAGACCGGAAAACCGCCGGGAGGCAGCGTTGCCATCAGGCTCACGGCGCTGATCGGCAGGCTTTGATAGAGAAATTCCGGCAATCCGGAAACGCGGGATCCCCTTGCCCGGACACGCAGGGCGATCATATCTGCGATGGAGACGCGGATTTCGCTCAAGGCAGGCTCCTGATACCGGATTCAGCGCTTCGGCCCGATGATAGCACCCGCGGGGCGTTCCTGGCCAGCCGTACCCGGGCGCGGCCATTTTTCCGCTAAGGTCTCCGCATCACGCGACCGATGGAGGGTTCATGAACAGGCGGAACCGTGCCCGTTTCAAGACGGACCTGACTGCGCGTGTAACCTGCACGGAATATGCCGGCGGTCCCATCAAATGCCGGTTGGCCGATCTTTCGGTGCACGGCCTCAGTTTGATACTGAGCCGGGAACTTCCCGTCGGCGCCCGCGTCAAGGTCGAATGGGGAAGCTTGACCTACGAAGGCGAGCTGATTCACTGCCGGGCCCGCGGCAAGGAATTCGTGGCCGGCTTGAAGGTTGAAGACCCCGTTTACGCGATAACAAGAACCCCGCGCCCGGGCTCCTGAATCCTTCGGCGCTGCTTTGAGTCGATTCAACCCGGCGGATCGGACCGCCTACAGGAAAGCGATCTTCGGCGGTTTGCGCTCCGGAAGCCTGTAGTATTTCGTATCCGGATACCCCAGCATCATGGGATAGTGGTGCGGGTGATCCGCCGGCATGCCCACGGCCGCCTTGATCTCCGGGTCCGCAAGGAGCGCGCCCTGAAGCAATCCGGCCCAGCATGTGCCCAGACCCAATGTCGGGGCCACGAGATCCAGATAGGATAGCGCCAGAGTCAGGTCGACGAGACCGTTGAAGGCCTCCTTGGGCGCCAAAGCCAGAATCAAGACCGGTGCGCCCCGCAGGACGGAATCGCTGCCCGCCTCCCATGATGACACCACGCGCGGCAGATAGGGCCGGGCTTCGGCGGCGCGGGGATCTTCGAGAATCCGTCGGATCCATTCCACGGTCATGCCGGAGATTTTTCTGAGGCGTTCCCTGTCCGTCAGAACCAGCCATTCGACCGCCTGGAGGTTTGACCCCGTCGGCGCGTAGCGCGCCACTTCGATGAGCCTCCGTATCTTTTCCTCTTCCACGGGGCGGTCCTGGTAACGGCGGATGGAGCGGCGGGAACGCAGGAACTGCACGGCCTGATCCTCGTTGATAATCAGATCCTCGCGAATGGGCGGCGAGTCCTTCACGAGAATTCTTTCGTGGCTGAGAGCTCCATGGGGACAGACGGCGACGCAATGGCCGCAGACGATGCAGCCCTCACCCGTGATTTCGGGATAACCGTCGGCCGTGCGGAGCTCGATGACCGCGCCGGGGCATTCCCGCGCGCAGATCCCGTCCTTCTTGCACTTACTTTCATCGACTATCAGATATTCCATAATCCGCATCACCTCTTTCTTTATTTACTCTCGTGAGCACGGCTCTCCAG
>CAYZTZ010000192.1:0-5384 GCA_964481255.1 uncultured Acidobacteriota bacterium
CATGGCCCGCGACGACGAGTTCCCTGTAATTTTTCTCCATGCGCCGGATGAGGCGAGCGACGCGATGATGCGGCCCCGGCGTCTCGGACCACCAGTAGTTTCGAGGATAGAATTCAGCCAAGGCCGATTCCCCGGGCGCCGGGTGCTGGAAAACGCATCCGCACCCGGCGCATCGGTAGAGAGGGAACACGCCGCGGGACAGACCGAACAGACGGTCGCGGCCTTGCGCGTAGAATCGAACGTCGCCGGCGCGACAGACGGGACAGGCCGGGGTTTCCGGGGACCGCTGCGCAGGCATCCCGGAAGCGTCGCGGATCGTCACCCCCGTTTCTCCTTGGGCCGCGTGAATTGGAACGCAGGCGCGGACCCCAGCCACGGAGAGAAGCGCTTGCGGAAAAGGAAGAGAAGATTCCGGAACCCGTCCCTCCAGGGCCTGAGTTTGATTTCTCCCATCCTGTTGGAGTAGTCGATATAAATCTCCCTGAACCCGATCCCCTTCCGAATGATGGCTTCGATCTTGATTTCTTCGCTGAAGGCCATGCCGTCGCTGACGAGACGCATTTCATCCAGACTGGACCTCTCGAAAACCCACATGCCGGATTGTGAATCGCGGATCCAGCGGAAGTACAGAACCGACATGGCCAGGCTCAGCAGCTTGTTGCCGATCCGGTGCTTGACCGACATGGCGTTCTTGTTTTTCAAGGGAAAGCGCGACGCGGACAGGAATCGGACTCCCGAATGCAGGAACGCCTCCAGGAGATAGGATATGGCGTCGGGGGGATAGGAATGGTCTCCGTCCAAGGTCACGATGATATCGCCCCTGGACTGCCGCAATCCCGTCTTGTAGGCCCGGCCGTAACCGCGGACTTCTTCGTGCAGGACAACGGCGCCTCGGCTCCGCGCAACTTCCGCCGTCCGGTCGGTGGAATTGTTGTCGACCACAATGACTTCGTCGACGAAGGAGGGTATGCGCGCCAGGACCTCGGCAAGGCCTTTCTCTTCGTTAAGGCATGGGATGACGACGGTAATAAGGCGGTTTCTATACACGGCAAGGGATGATAGCGCATGCCGGTGCGCGCTGGCAAGGCGCCCGAGCGGCCCCGGGACTTAAACTTGGTTTGACTGGAAGGACGGGCGAAGCTATTATTGGTTCAGGAAGTAAATTTCAAGGGGGGTGAACTGGATTCGACGGGGGTCAAGAGGCAGCAGAGGCGTGTCGAGTTTTCCGCGACTCGCAAAAATCGTGGAATTAAACATAACTGCTGACAATCAGTTAGCACTGGCCGCTTAAGCGGTCACGTCCCCCCGCTTCAGCCTGCGGGAGCGGGACGGGGCGTCCATAGCAGGATAGAACGGGATCCAGTCCCCGGGTTTCCGTTCGAAACTCAAGGGGATAGCGGGTGCGCGCTCCTGCCGGTCCGAACGTTGCGCCTGCGAAACATAACGGATCGGATACGCACGTAGGCTCTGTTCGCTGAAGTCCTTCGGACGCGGGTTCGATTCCCGCCACCTCCACCAGGCTGATTTCCTTCAAAAAAATCGCCTCCGGTTCCCAAAAGCTCATGCGACCGCAGCATAATCAGGGGATGCTCCGGGATTCATTCCTCTTATGCTTTCGGGAGGACAAGTGTCGGATGCCACCTTTCGGACAGGGCTTTGACGCCCGGAGGCGCGAGAGAGTGCGCCATCCCTTCAGCCATCCGACTGCGCCCCGAGGGTGCTGCAGACAAGGATACGAGACCTCCCGCCTGAGCCCTGCAGTGAATCACTTCGGAGGTGCTTTCGGTGCTTCATCGACCGTGATCCACTGGTCGCGATTCCTGTTGTATTGAGGCCAGCGAAACGGCTTGAAGACCGTATTGTTTTTCAACTTCTCCCACTCATCGTGGCTGACTTTCCCGTCTCCATCCGCGTCGAACATTTTGATGAAATCCTGTCCGGTCGGGCCGCCTTCCACATACGGGCTGTCGGCGACCATTTGCGTGGCCTGTATGATTCCCGGGGGTGCTTTGGCCGGCTTGGGGAATGGAGCGCCCGGCGACGCAATGACAAAACGTCCGCCGCTATAAACGGTAAGAACCCCTTCCTTCTTCGTATCCATCTCCTCCGGGATGGCGCAGGCCGACATCTCCTGTCTTGTGATCTTTTCATCCTTATTCGGATCGCATAGATGGAAAGACGCATCCATTAAGCCCAACTCCTTCCATTCCTCCCTGCCGATAAAACCGTCTCTGTCGACATCCAACGCGGCAAAAAACGGATCGATATTAACAGCCGTCGAACCTTGCGGAAACAAAGGTGTCGACAGCGCTAGACAGCCCGCCAGGGCCCGAAACATCCTGCGAATATTCATAATGTATCCTCCCGGATCGTTCTGTTGGAAAGGCATCGGACTGATGCCATCCATACCATTCACCGAAACAACTGTCAACGCCGCGTCCGTTGCATTAATGGCCGTCGTTATGATTCAGCCCGCCCGTACGGCGCTAGTGGATTACCGCGCGATCGCGATAGCGATCGGCGCGGAGGCCGCCGTCCTGCTTCTCCGATACAACGCAACCATGACGCGGCTCGTGCCGGAGGGCACGATCACCAGTATTGTCATCCGCACGGCAGCCTTCGATCGATGGCTTGGATCCTGAGGAGCTATCCCGGGACCTCGGCCGGGTGATTAACATCGCCGCCTGAGTGTTGAATGATACGCGACGTAATCAGATGATTTCCGGCGCGCTCGGCCGGTCATCGCAAGGAGCGGAGGCAAAAACTCAGCAGCGGGCCGGATATCTCGAGCCTGCCCGACAGCATGACGGCGGCCAGCACCCATTTCGCGGCCGCCGGCAGATGTCCGTAATTCGCCATGGACCCTACCGCTCCGAACCCCGGGCCCACGCTTCCCATAGCAGCCCAGGCGCGCGTGGGCGCGGTAAGTTCTCGATTCAGGCCCGTTTGCGATGCAGATTGCCGCGCTTAACCGCGTCTGTTTAATCGTATACTCCGAAGCACCTCCTCCATGGAAATATTGCGGAGACAGGTATGCCCGCCGCGGCCGGAAGCGCAGCCTTCGCAGCCGCGCGCATCCCTCAGGACGGTGACATGCTCTCCCAGGGGCGCCCAATGCTGCGGCAGGGACGGACCGAACAGAACCACAGACGGAACTCCGAGTCCCGCGGCCAGATGCGCGACGCCGGAATCGTTTCCGACAAAAGACTCGCAGCGTTCCAGTAAAGCCGCCACGAGTGCCAGAGGAGCGGACTCCACCTGCATCACCTTGCCCGGCGCCAGCTTACCCGAAATTTCCTTCGCCGTTCCGCCTTCCGCAGGGCCCTCAATGACGAGTATTGTCCTCGATCCCTCGAGCTCCAACTGCTCGGCGAGACGGATATAGCGATCCGGAGGCCAGCGTTTTATCGGGGAGCCCGCGCCGGGGTGCATCGCCGTCAGACGGTCCGCGGAGGTCCATCCCCGTTCGCAAAGCCATCTCTCCGCCTGACGGCGTGCCTCCGGTTCGACGCGGATTCTTACAGGCGCGGCCCTGGCGTCGGGCGGGACCCAGGGGCGCAGCGAATCGACGAATATCTGGGAGACGTGGCGCGTCTCTCCAGGACCGGGACGCCAAGACGCAATGCGCGCATCGGGATGAAGCCGTCTCAGACCGGCCTCGTATTCAGGGTTTCCCGCGCCAGTCCAGGAAACGACGCGGTCGAAGGATTTCCAGAAACGCTCCGCCTCCGGAGCCAGGCCGCCGGGGATGTAGAGGTGATGCAGCGGAAGGCCGGAGAGCGAAAGGAGGCGGTCGGCGAGACCTCCCAGGACCGGCGCGAGATAGTCCCCATGGCCTGCGACGGTAAGCCGCGCCGACGGGCAGCTTCTTCGGAGCAGGGCTACAGCGGGAAGCGAGAGGATGATGTCGCCCAGGGCGCCGGGATGGAGGAGGAGTATCTCCACTATTCAATAACAACCATATTCGGACGGCTCAGATTGGCGATGCTGACCTGCGCTGCCACCTTCTCGGCGATTTGAATCAGCGCGCGGGCCGCGGGGGACTCCGGATCGGCCACCACGACGGGCTTGCCCGCATCGCCGCACTCGCGAAGCGACACATTCAACGGCACTTCCCCGAGGAAGGGCACCCCGTAACTCGCCGCCGTGGCGGCGCCTCCGCCGTGGCTGAAGATATAGGACCGCTCATTGCAATGAGGGCATTGAAAATAGGACATATTCTCCACGATGCCCAGGACCTCGACGCGGACCTGGCGGAACATCAGGATCGCCTTGCGGGCGTCCTGCAGCGCCACGTCCTGAGGGGTGCTGACGATGATCGCGCCCATGAGCGGCACCGTCTGCGTCAGGCTGAGCTGTACGTCGCCGGTCCCGGGCGGGAGGTCCACGAGCAGATAGTCCAGTTCCCCCCAGTCCACCTGACGCAGGAACTGCTGAATGACACTGTGAAGCATCGGGCCGCGCCAGATGAGCGGAGTGTCGTTGCCCGTTAAAAAGCCCATGGACATGACCCGGACGCCGTAATTGGTCAAAGTCTGGATGCGGTTTTCGATCGCGACCGGCCTCCCCGTGATTCCCATCATCAAGGGGACATTGGGCCCGTAGATATCCGCGTCCATCAGACCCACGGCGGCACCCTCCCCGGCGAGCGCGGCGGCCAGATTGACCGTCACCGTGGTTTTGCCGACGCCGCCCTTCCCGCTGCCGACCGCGATAATGTTTTTGACCCCCGGGATGCCCTGCCTTTCCGGACCCGCCGCCCCCGCGCTGACGGCCGACGTCATCCGGATCTCAACGTCTTTTATCCCTTTCACCTTCAGCACCGCCTCGCGCGCCCATTGTTCCATTTCTTTCTTGACCGGGCACGCCGGGGTGGTCAATTCGATGGTGAACGACGCCCTGTCGCCCTCGATCCGGAGGTCCTTGACGAAGTTGAGAGTCACGATGTCCTTGCGCAAGTCAGGGTCCTGAACCGTCCGCAGAGCGTCCAGAACAGCCTGTTCCAGGGATCCTGCGTCCTTTGGAGTCATAGCTTATTTCCTGAAAATGTAATAGATGATGCTGAAAAGGATGCTCAGCAGGAGGCATGTCGTTAACGGGAAATAGAACGAGAAATTCCCGCGCCTGACCCTGATGTCCCCCGGGAGGCGCCCCAGATGAAGGAAGGAGAAGAAATTCGAGTAGCTGAACAACAGGCCGAGCAGCAGGAGAATGATACCCAGAATGATCAGAAAGCGGCCTAAAGGAAGCATCGATGTTTACTCCATACTACTATCAACAAATAGCTTTTTGCTATTCCGGCAAAACTATTGCAATCAACCTTCACCCCGTGAGCACGGCTCTCCAGAGCCGTGCGTCTGCCTGTTGTTCAGACAGACGGACGG
>CAYZTZ010000193.1:0-5376 GCA_964481255.1 uncultured Acidobacteriota bacterium
CCTGTTTCCAGGACGGGTCTGCAGACCCGTCCTCACGTATTTTAGATTTGAAGGCTGACGGCTGGTGGATGGCGCGGCCGACTGCTGAGCTCACTTTAATCTGGTCGCGGCTATGCTCCGCCGGAGAATCCCTGGCTTGATTATGAAAAGCCGCCTTTTCTGGAAAATCGGACTGCCGTTTCTGATTCTGCTGTTTTTGGCCCTCCTGGCTTTGGACAGTTACGTCGTCCGGGCTTTGAGGCGCGAGTCCCTGGACGGGGCGTTCTCACAATTGGAAGCGCTCTCCCGGATTGCCCTGGTGCGCCCCCCTGCAGCGTCGGACCCGTCGGAGCTTAAGAAGTGGGCTGAATGGATCGGCCGAAGCGGAATCCGCGTAACCGTGGTGGCCGCCGACGGCAGGGTTCTTGCGGATACAGAGGAAAACCCCGCCGGCATGGACAACCACCTGGCGCGGCCGGAAATCAAGGCGGCCCTCCAGGAAGGCTCCGGGCGCGCCGTTCGCCGCAGCCCGACGCTCGGCTGTGATTTTGTCTATCTTGCGAAGCGCCATGAGGCGGGCGGGACGCCGTTGATCCTGAGGCTTTCTCTGCCGTTGAGGCGGTTGGAGGGAGCGCGTTTCGCATTCCGCCGCCATCTCCTGCTGATTTCATCTCTCATTCTGGTCTCGGCGGGCGCCGTCTCGCTCCTCCTTTCGCGCGGCCTCACACGGCGGATCGGGCGCCTGAAGGAATTCTCGCGGCGCGTGGCGGAAGGCGATTTCCGGCCCCTGCCGATGGACCGGCACAGGGATGAGCTGGCCGATTTGTCCGACGCCCTCAACCGGACGGCCGTCGAACTGGACCGCACCATTCAAAACCTGACCGATGAACGGAACCGCTCCTCCGCGGTTCTCGCCAGCATGGAGGAAGGCGTCGCCGTCATCGGAAGCGATCAGCGCGTGCTTTACTGCAATGAGGCTTTCCGGCAGGCGGCCGGCATGCCGGATGTAACCTGCGAGGGCCGTCCGATAGCGGAGGTCATGCGGCATTCGGACCTTCTTTCCTATATTCAAAGAGCAGTAACGGGGGGGATGACCAGCCATGGGGAAGTGGTCGTGGGATCGATACGGACGCGCACCTTTGCCGTCACGGCCGCGCCCATCCGGTCCGAGGGTGCGTCCAGGGGCGCCGTCATGGTGTTGCACGACATCAGCGAAATACGGCGGCTGGAGCGCGCGCGGCGCGATTTTATCGCCAACATATCCCATGAATTCAAGACGCCGCTGACGGCGATTCAGGGATTCGCGGAAACCCTCCTGGGAGGGGCGATGGAGGAACCGGAGAACCGACGCCGCTTTCTGGAAATCATCCGCGAACACTCCCTGCGCCTCGGACGCCTCACAGACGATCTGCTGAAACTGGCCGAGATCGAGGCGGGGCAATCGCTGCGCGAAGCCCGGCCCGTCGCCGTTGCCGCCGTCATCGGTCCCTGCCTGGAGGTGGCGCGGATCAAGGCGGATCAAAAGAAGATCCTTCTGGAGGCGGATTACGCGGGGAACCTGCCCATGCTGTTCGGGGATGTCGACGCCTTCAAAGAGATTCTGCAGAACTTGCTGGACAACGCCCTGCGATATACACCTTCCGGAGGGCGGATCCGGGTGAAGTCCGAGGTCGAAGGGTCCGAAATGGTCCTCTCCGTCGCCGACACGGGGATCGGAATTCCGAAGGCGGATCAGGATAGGATTTTTGAAAGGTTTTACCGCGCCGACGCCGCGCGGTCCAGGGAATCCGGCGGCACCGGCCTCGGACTGTCGATTGTCAAGCACCTGGTGGAGGCCCACGGCGGACGCGTCCGGGTCGAGAGCGAAGTCGGGCGCGGGTCCACCTTCTACGTTTACCTGCCGCTGGCTAAAAACTGACCGCGGGCTGCGCCGATTCCTTGGAAATATCTAAACCGGGGCGTCGTCCTTGAAGCGGTAGCCGAAACCGCGGACGGTCTCGATCCATTCGCCGCAGTCGCCGAGCTTTTTCCGCAGCCCCGTGATATGGACGTCGATGGTTCGGTCCACGACAGAAACGTCGTGTCCCAGGGCGCTGTCGATGAGCTGGGAGCGGGAAAAGACGCGGCCCGGATGATCGGCGAGACATTGGAGCAGGCGGAATTCCGTGGCCGTGAGAGCGACGGCCTTGCCCGCGCAGGTCACTTCTCGGCGGGCGGTGTCGATGGTCAGCCGTCCGCGCCGGATGACTCCCGGGGGATGCTGCGGCGCGGTCGTGCGCCGCAGCACCGCCTTGATGCGAGCGGTCAGTTCGCGGGGGCTGAACGGTTTCGTGACGTAGTCGTCCGCCCCGAGCTCCAGCCCGAGGACGCGGTCCGGTTCAGCGGTTTTGGCCGTGAGCATGATCAGAGGGATCCGGGAGGTCCGGCTGTTGGAGCGCAGATGGCGGCAGACTTCGAGGCCGTCGATCCCCGGGAGCATGAGGTCGACGATGATGATGTCCGGCAGTTCGCCGAGCGCGGCGGTCATTCCCGATTCCCCGTCAAGCGCGCTCAGGACCTCGAAGCCCTCCTTTTCCAGGTTGTAGCGGACCAGTTCGATCAGGTCCTTTTCGTCGTCGATAACCAGAACGCGCGCTTTCGCCATAGGTCTTGCGTCTCGTTGAATTTGTGGCTGTCCGGGAAGCCTTTCCTCCCGGACAATGCATTCTACATCCGGAACCGCGCTTGGGCGGAAGCATTATTTCATGCGCCCGCTGAGGGCGCCCGGGATGCAGCGGCTTCCGGGGAGCCGCCTTGCGAGGGCGGCGTGAAAAAATCATGAATTCTTAACACTTTCTTCAAGGAGCATTCACATTCGTCCGCTACGATCCGCAACGTTCAGCCCAAACTCCACCCGGGCGGCAGGAGCAACTCAGCGTGACCGGCTCCTGCCGCCTTTTCTATTTCAGGCTGCGGAAAAAGAGACGGAATCGTTAATCGGCAAAAACACTTTCCGATGGGATACAATACTTCGCGAGGGTGGGGAGTTCGGGACACCCTGCGGCGTTTTTTGCCCGCAGGGAAAAGCCTGTCTCTATGAAGATTTTGGAGGGTTGACCCATGACCATGCACATCGGGGTATTGACGGCCGGTGGAGACTGCCCGGGCCTGAACGCCGTGCTGCGGGGCGTCGGCAAGGCTGCGCAGGAATATTACGGGATGGAAATCATCGGTTTCCGCGACGGCTTCCGCGGCCTGATGGAAAACCGGACGATCCTGCTGGATGAATCGGCGCTGTCGGGCATCCTGACGGTGGGGGGGACCATCCTGGGAACCAGCCGCGAAAAGCCCCATCGGATGCTGGTGGGGGGCAAATACCTGGACATGACCGATGCGATGGTTGAAAACTACCGCAAGAATCATCTCGATGCGCTGATTTGCATCGGCGGGGGCGGGACACAGAAAAACGCCTACCGTCTGATGCAGAAAGGCCTGAATATCATCACGCTGCCCAAAACAATCGACAACGACGTGGTGATGACGGACGTCTCCTTCGGCTTCGATACGGCTCTGGGCATCACCACCGAAGCCGTCGACCGTTTGCACAGCACCGCCCACAGCCACCACCGCATTGTCCTTGTCGAAACCATGGGGCACCGGGCCGGGTGGCTGGCATTGGGGGCGGGCGTCGCCGGAGGAGCTGACGTGATCTTGATCCCGGAAATCCCTTACAGCATCGAAAAAATCGGGAGAGCCATCCTGAACCGGCTCCGCGGCGGAAAGCATTTCAGCATCGTGGCGGTTGCGGAAGGAGCCGTTTCTGAGAAAGACGCGGCCGCGCTGGAGAAGGGCAAAAAGGGCAAAAAAGGAAAAGCTGGCAAGAGAACCACGAAAGACGCGGATGCGCCGGAGGACCTGCACGGAGGAAACACGTTGAAACTGGCCAGGAAGCTGGAGAAGATCACCGGGCTTGAGTCGCGTGTTACCATCCTGGGCTATCTTCAGCGCGGCGGAACTCCTTCGGCCAGTGACCGTATCCTGGCGACCCGGCTTGGATCGGCGTGCGCGGCCTTGGTGCAGGAGGGCGTATTCGGGGTTATGCTCGCCGCCCGCGGAGACAAGGCGGAGCCGGTGGCTCTGGAGCAGGTGGTGGGAAAGATCAAGACGGTTCCGATCGACCACCCGTGGATCGAGAGCGCGCGCCGCGTCGGGACATGCCTGGGGGACTGATCCCAACCACGGATTTAAAGGAGGATCCGTGAATCAGTGAAGTCCGCGCATGTCCCGGAGGGGTTCCGCAAGCGGGATCAGCAAGGCGCACTTTGTGTTGAATCGGTGCTCCTTTGTCCAGAGCAGGAGTTTGGGCGCGCGATCCGCCTCGAGATAAAAAACATCGAGCCGCTGGCTGGTGTTTTCCACTTCCACAGAGTCCCCGCTTCCGTACCCGTGATCCTTGAGGATCCCGCGGGCGAGTTCGCCGAATCCCGACGCCCCTATATCGATGCTCATTTGAATCCAGCAGGGAGGATGCAGGTCGAAATAATCCTCGAGATCCTGCCAGTGGGGCTTTGGACGAACCGCGATTTTCACCGCCCGTGACGGGCGGCCTATCACGGAGGCCTGATAGATGATTTTTTCAATCGCCCGCTCAAGAGTCCCGTCCCGCAGCGTCAACGGCGGAAGGCCGGGCGGTGCGTGAAGCTGAAGAGACGGACCCGCGCCCGCATGCTTTTTGTTCAGCCGAAGCACTGTTTTCCGCAACAGCGCGCCGATATCCACGGGTCGCATCGCCCTCTCCGAACATAGAAGAGAACGCAATTGTTAAGGTTTTATGAAGGGTGCGTGAAATTATAATGAAGTCCGGGCGTGAAGCGCCCGGTTTCCGAAGTCGATAGTTTCAGTTCATGCCCGCGGCGCCCTGCGGCGACCACGACCCCTCCGCATATCTCCCAACTCAACTTAACAGAATTTTCATACTCGCTTTACTTGACTTGAACGTTCGCCGTGTATCGTTACGCGCGTGAATGCGGGGTGGGGTCGGAGGCTGGTAATGCGAAGAAGGAAGTTCTGGGTGGATTTTTATTCAGATTCAGGAAAGGAAAAAAAAGAGGAGTCACCGATGCGAAAGTTCATAGCGGTTTGTTTTTGCTTTAGCCTGATCCTGTTTGTCGGCGGAACGACCCCAGCGCCGTGTGCATCCCCCGCAAGCGAAGAAACGCGCGAGGAGGCGGCGCGGACTGAAGCCGTTGCTTCGAATGAGGCGCCGACCGCCGGCGCGGATGCCGTTCCGGCGGCGTCGACGGCAAGCATGATGGAGGAGATGAGGGAGCAGCTGACGGCGCAGCGCAGGCAGATTGAAATGCTGCAGGCCGCCCTGGAAAGACAGCAGGCCCAGCTCGAGAAAGCGATGCGTGTCAT
>CAYZTZ010000194.1:0-5359 GCA_964481255.1 uncultured Acidobacteriota bacterium
CGCGTCGACCGCGGGGAGGTTCCTTCCCATGACGAGAACGCCCGCTTTCCTGGCATTTCCCATAATAGGGCCGTCACCCTCCATGCCCACGATTCCGTCCACAATGGCAAAATGCGGCCGGAGAGTAGCGTTCAGATCGCAGATCGATTCGGTTATGCCCGACATATGAAGAACGTTCTTGGGCCAGCCGTAAAAAATGCCGGGTAAAACGCCGAACATGTTTTTCATGGACAAAGTGGCTCCCACCCAGTGGTGGGTTTTCATCTTGGGCATGGAAACGACCCAATCCACCTTCTTCAGCGTCACGGGAACAAAAAACGACTTAAGTTTTGATGCGCGGCCGGCGTTGGCGACGGTTAGGCAGTCATCATAGTTGAGATCGACAAACGAGATCTTCCCATTCCGAAGGACCTGCTCATAGCCCGCTTCTTCCAGGCTTAAATAAGTATCCCGGCAGTGACCCGGGCCTTCGCCGATAATGATACTTTCCGCGCCCAGACTGAGAAACGCCTCGGCCGCACCCACGGCCACGGCCGGATGCGTTACAATATGCGGGGCTTCCCTGTGCGGCTCGACCATATTTACTTTGAGCAGGATCCGTTTTCCGCGGATCTCATTTGCTGTTACGCCTAATTCCCGGAAGCCGGCGAGCAGGACAGAGCGGAAATCGGCGCTGTAACTGTCAGCCTTTCCTATGAAAACCTCCGCCTTTTGAACATTCCTGTCGCAGGCGGCAAGGGAGCCGAAGAAAGCGGACAGGGCCGATCCCGTCGCCAACCGCAGAAAATCCCGCCTGGCGTAAGGGGCATGCGCAAGATAGTATTTCAGGGAATCCATAAAATGCCCGCAGGCTGCAGGCTTCAAATCAAAGCCCGGCCTTACGCTGAAAATCTTTCTTCAGGCTTCCATCACACAATGATGTGAGCAGCAAGAGCGATAAGATGCTCGTCGCATACGGCCCAAATCTTTCCTGCCGCTCCAAGCATTCGACAATCCGATCCATCGCCATGGATGGGAACTCGCCCCAGCTCCCCAAGCCGATAAGCGCCCAGCAGAGAGAAAGCGGGCTGCGGCAGCGTCCGACCTGCTCTCTCAATAAAAGAAGGCTCTTCGCAACCTTCTCTTCCCGCACATGACCCGAGACCGCCACAAGCGCCATTCCCGTCGTGTCGATAAAAGGACGCAGTTCCTTGCCGTAAACCAGAGTGTTCCCGTAATTCCAGCCTCCATGCGGCAATTGCCGGTCCATGACCATTCTCACGCCTTCCTGAAACCTGGGGTGTTGCGTATGTCCCTCTGCTTCGAGCGCCATCAGGGCCATGCAGCTCGGCTCGATAAAAGAGTGCGTGCCCTCCGTCCATTGCCAGCCGTTTAGCGAAGTATCATGCGCAACGGGTGAACCGGCGGTTTTCGCGGGATGTATTCCTTTGACAGCCAGAAGAAATAAGACAGCGCGGTTGCGCTCCTCCTTATAGCGTTCCGTTCCATTCCATGCCAGGACGGCCAGCGGAGTCGGCCAGAATACACTCGGGGCGTCTGAATAGGACAGCCTGCCGTCGGGCGACTGCTGCGCTTTCAGGCGGGCTCTCGCAGGATCAAGGAGCGGGTGCTGGGGATTCAGCTTCGCGAGCGCCAGCACGGCCCAGGCCGTGGAATCCGGTCGATAAGAGCCGTTCGGGTGTTCGGGAAAGCCGCCGGCGGCAAGGCTTCTTTCCTCGATCGCCCGGGCAAAGAGGGTAATCGCAGGGATTTTGGTGCTCGGCATAGTGGCCATAAGGTGAGGTGCGTTCATGTTGCAAACGCACGGCTCTGGAGAGCCGTGCTCACGAGAATAAGGGAGAGCCGTGCTCACGAAAACCTCGTGTGCGGGCGGGTCTCCAGATGCCGCCCGGTGGTCCGCGGAACAGGCGGACGCACGGCTCTGGAGAGCCGTGCTCACGAAAAAATAAGGGAGGGGCGTGCTCACGAAAACCTCGTGTGTGGGCGGGTCTCCAGATGCCGCCGGTGGTCCGCGGAACAGGCGGACGCACGGCTCTGGAGAGGCGTGCTCACGAAAATAATGGACGTCAGCCGACAAATTTGTAACCTCCGCCGTAAACCGAAAGAATGTATTTGGGATCGCTCGGGTCGTCCTCGAGCTTCTTGCGCAGCTTGAGAACGTGCGTGTCCACCGTGCGCGTCGTGGGGTAGGAGTCGTAGCCCCAGACTTCGTCCAGCAGACGGTCGCGCGTCAGCACGGTGTCCCGGTTGCGGATCATGTAGCGGATCAGGTCGAATTCCTTCTGGGTCAGCTCCACCGGCTTGTTGCGCACCGTCACGCGGTACTTCTCGAAATCGATCTCGACATGGCCGAAACGGTAGCGCGGGATGTCGGCCTGCTTCGGCTGGCGGCGCAGGCAGACGCGCACGCGGGCCAGGAGCTCGCGCAGGCTGAACGGCTTGGTGATGTAATCGTCCGCCCCCAGCTCGAGTCCGACCACGCGGTCGGTCTCGTCGCTCTTGGCCGTCAGCATGATGATCGGTATCCCGACCGATTTGCTGCGCAGCTCGCGGCATACGTCCAGGCCGCTCATCCCCGGCAGCATGATGTCCAGGAGGATCAGGTCCGGAAACTCCCGCAAAGCGATCTGCAGAGCTTCCTCCCCGGTCGCCGTCTTGAAGACCTTATAGCCTTCCTTCTTCAGATTGATTTCCAGCCCGTGCGCCAGGTCGGCCTGGTCCTCGACGATAAGAATCTTCTGCATGGCTTATTCTAGGCTCCCCGTCCGGTGTCGATCACGGTCAGCGGCGAACCTTTGTGCTTTCGGGCCCGCGCGCGATGGGCCCCGCTGACCGGGAAGAACAGCCGGAAACTGCTTCCCTTGTCCACTTCGCTTTCCAACTCGATCCTTCCGCCGTGCTCCTTCATCACTTCGGAAACCAGGTAGAGGCCGAGTCCGCATCCGCCCTTCTCCGTCCCTTTCGAGGCCCGGTAAAAGGGCTCGAATATCCGGGCCTTCTCCTCGCTGGAAATGCCGAGCCCCTGGTCGCGCACCTCGACGACCACCTCGTCGCCCTGCACCCAGAGATTGACCCGGATCAGCCGCGACCTGCCCGAGTATTTTCTCGCGTTGTCCAGCAGGTTCAGGATCACCTGGGAGACCTGCTCGGCGTTGAAACTCACCGGCGGGACATTGGGCCAGACCGATGTCCGGACGGTAAAGCCGTGCCACTCCAGGTATTCCGCGTAATCCGCGACCGTCTGGGACACCGTCGCCGACAGGTCGCCCTCCTTCATCTCATGACGCACGCGCCCCTGCTCGATCTTTGAAAACTGGAGCACGTTGTCTATCAGGCCGCTCATGCGCTCGCTCTCGCGCGCGATGATGCGGATGTAGTTCTTTCTCTCCTCGGGAGAGAAATCATCCATGTCGTTGGCAAGCGTTTCGCTGTAAAGACGGATCAGGCTCAGCGGCGTCTTGAAATCATGGGAAACGCCGCTGACGAATTCGCCGCGCTGGCGGTACCATCGGATGTCGCCGGAAACACGGATCAGAAGATAGAGGACGATGATGAAGACGCTCACGAACATGAAGGCGACGAAGCCCAAATACCAGAGACTCGGCATGGCGTTCATGCCGCCGAGTTTCGACCCCTGGTTCGATATCCGCAGTTGCCAGGAGGGAAGGAGGGTCGGGAGCGCAACGTAAAGATCCGCGCCGGAATCGCCCGCCCCCGCCGCCGGCGTTCCTTCAACAAGAGAAACCGACTCCAGCGGGACATGCCGCGGGTCATCGAGATAAGAGGGAAGAAGGTCTTCCGTAATCCACGAAATGGAGACGGAGAAACGCACCGCGACGCCGCTTCCCGCCGCCCCCGGAATCAGGGTGCCGAAAGTCTGCTGAGTCCTCGCCAGGTATTCAAAAGCACGGGGAGTTATCTCATGAGGCTTCGGGTCCGGTTCTTTGGATAGCGAGCGCTCCAGAGCCTCGGCCGTCTCGAGATGCTCGAAAAAGTCGGACGCCGCGCGCAGGCTCGAGTCCAGGCCAAGCAGTTTCTCCAGCTTGCCGAGGTAAAGATAGGCCTGCCCGGCCGAAAGCTCCCATTTCCCGGCAAGCAGGTCCCGGTACGCCTGATGCAGGGATTCTCTTCTGGAAACAAAAACCTCTCCCGCCAGGTCCTCCGGCGCGAGCGCCAGGACGATGGCGTACGGCGTGTCGGACTCGTCATACTGGTCCGCGTAAAGATTTAAAAGCGTCCGATAGGCCTGAACGGCGGCTTCCCGCTCTCCGGCTTTTTCGAGCGCGCGGGCCTGGCGGAAAAGGGCGAAGGCCTTCAGCCGGTCGGTCACGTTCATACCCGCCGCCCGCCCGTAAATGACGGCCGCCTCGGCCGGTTTATGCAAGCGGGCTTCGCTGTTTTCAGCTCTTTTCAAAAACTCCGCGTAAGCCCTGTATTCGCTTCCGGGTTTGGGAGGCAGAAAGGTCTCGATGGGGCGGGGTTCGGGCATCGATGTCCGCGGGAAAAGAACCCGTTTGCCCTGAGTGACGAAAAAATGCCGCGCGACGGGGTACTGGCGCTTCAGACCCTCAAACCTGCTCCGCAGGGATGCAAGAGTCTCTATGGACTGGTCCGGGGCGGATAGGACGGCAGGGCTTTGAAGAGCCGCCGCGCCGAGACATTCGGCCGCAAGCAGATTCAGGCGGCGTTCCAGGTCGGCGGCGATCTCTTTTGCCGTGAATTCAAGTTCGGACGAGGAATTCAGTCGGGCATCGTGCTGCTGATCGTAAATGGAGTATATGTTGAAGGAGAAGAGCAGGAAGACGCACGTCAGAAGCGTCACAAGATAGGCTCTTGTGGCGCGCAGGCGCAAGGTGGGATCTTTCTTGAAAAGTCGGATCATCGTGTTCTGAACTTCAGCGGGAAACCGGGCTTAGGCTGCCCGCCCCGGGGTTTCAAAGATTCCGATATCCATTATCGGCATGTTCATGTTTTTGGATAAATATATTAGCATATCGCGTCATAGATGTAATACGAAGGGGAGTAAGTATTGTTTTGTGAGCACGGCTCTTTTATGTTTCGTGAGCACGGCTCTCTTATTTTTCGTGAGCACGGCTCTCCAGAGCCGTGCGTTCTCCTCCATTAATGCTTACGGACAGGTCTGGAGACCCGTCCTCACACGAAATATTGTCAGCCTGTTCTGCAGACTACCGGGCGGGTCCGGAGATCCTCCTTCACATAAGCTTTTCTTCTTCCCTAGATCACGCACGGGTCTGGAGACCCGTCCTCACACGAAATATTGTCAGCCCCTGTCACTGCTTACGGACGGGTCTGGAGACCCGTCCTCACACGAAATATTGTCAGCCCCTGTCACTGCTTA
>CAYZTZ010000195.1:0-5347 GCA_964481255.1 uncultured Acidobacteriota bacterium
CGCAATGCCGACGGCGCATGAAGGATGCGCCGCGGGCCTCCGCCGCGGAGCGGCGTATTGAATGCAGGCCGGCCTTTTATGGCCGGTATCGTCGGGTCTTGAAGGATGGCGTCGCGTCAGCGGCGCTTGAATTCCTCGCCCATCGTCATTCGCAATTCCTCTTTTAAGCTTTCCGGGACCTCCAGATATCTCACCTTGCTTTCAGGGCTGAGCTTGACCTCGCCGGTCTCCGGGTTGTAGACGTACGGCGTTCCGAGAGGGTCGATCAGGGGAAGGCTGCGGCCGAGCCTGCCCGCAAGCTCTTTAAGGCTCGCGGGGAGAGAGCCGTAGCGCCGACTGTGTTGGTCCAGGAGGATTTCCATCGTCCAGATATCCCTCGCCACGCGGATGCTGAGAAGGTGGTTGCGCGCGTTTTCCCGGATGTTCGCCCGGTCCGATTCCTCCAGCTGGCGCTTCCAGAGGGATATGGCTACGTCCATCGCGCCGCCTCTGGAGAGGGCCATCGCGGCCAGGCCTTCCATCCAGGGCGGCGCTTCCGGGAGACGGCTCGCCGCGAGCCACGATTCTCCGGCCGCCTTATAGTCTTTGAGAAACCAGAAATAGATGAAACCCTTGTCGTATGGAAGCCGCCACTCCTTCGGGTGGGCCGCGATCCCCTTGTCCAGCAGTTTGACCGCTCCCAGAGGCTGTCCGGCGCCTATGGGATCCGGCTCGGAGAGGAACAGGCTGCCGGAGCGGTACGCGTCCATCAAATCGGGATTCAGGGTCGTGGTGATGTCCAGAAGCGTCGAAAGGTTCTTATAGCGCACGGCCCGGCGGTCCGCCTCGTCGCGGCGCCCGTAATACTGAATGGTCCGCATCCAGTAGAAGTCCGCCGCGAGGCAGTCGTAGCCCAGAGCCATTCTCTTGACGGCCGCCGGCGAGCTGAAATACAGGAGGTCGGGGTCCTGTCCGGCGTCCCCGGAGCGCGATCCCACGCAGTCCTGCGCCGGCCTGATCAACGCCGCGCAGACCAGAGCCACGCCCAGGCAAATCCGGTTGCGGCGGAATCCCGCCTGAAATCGTGCGCGCGTCATTTGAAATCCCGCTGCCTGAAAATGCAGATCGCGAGCGACAGCACAAGGGCGCAGTACACGACGCAATAGAAGGTGGCCCCCGCGATTGCGCCGTAGTCGATCGGCCGGAAACAGGACGCGTTTGGAATGATGTTGCGGCTGTCGATCAGCGTGAAGTTGGAGAAATTGGGCAGGACATAATAAGCCGCGCCGCAGATCCACTTCATGGCGGCCGATCGGGTCCATTCCCCGAAGCCCAGGAGATCTTTCCCGAAATGCCCGGCGATCCAGAGGAAAATAGTAAAAAGAGCCGAAAGCGCGGGAGTGGAGAAGGTGGAAAAAAACAGGGCCATGGCGGTGACCAGGGCCAGAGAAAGGAAGATCAGGTAAACCGCGGGGAGAATTCGCAGGTGCGCTCCCCAGCCCGCGCGGCCCACGTACAGGAGGGCCAGCTCCAGGCCCGCTGTCATAACGGCCACGTTCACCAGGAGGGTAAGGAGAAGCCCGGCGTACTTGCCCAGGATAAACTCGTGCCTGTGGAGGGGCTTGGACAGGAGCGCGTGGACCGTTCTCTTTTCCATCTCCTTGTGAACCAGGCTGATCCCGATGAAGATGGCGATCAGCACGCCGAAGACGGAAATGGAGAACAGGCCCAGGTCCAGGATCACCTTGTCCTCGTTCCCCAGGGTAAGCTGTCCGAGCGCGAGCGAGCTCGCGATCATGATCAGGGCGAAGAGAATGAGGTTGTAGAGGACCTTGTCCCTTATGTTCTCCCGAAACGTGTTGCGTGCTACGGCCGGAATGCGCGTCATCCGTTTCTCAGTTCCTCGAAATCGGTTCCGTCCGCCCGCCGCCTACGGCGGAGTGAAAATATTCCTCCAGGGATGGGCGGACCGGATTTACGGAGATCAGTTCCAGTTTGCGCGCGAACGCGAACGCGAGCAGCTTCTCCAGCCGCTCCGGGGCGTCGACCCGGAGATGCAGGCGGTCCCCCATCGGTCTCAGTTCCTCGCAGAATTCCTGCAGGGATTCGAGCATCTCCGGCGTCCAGCCCGCCAGAATGACTTCGTGGCCCTCGATCCGGACTTTCAGTATATCCGCCAGCGCCCCGATCTCCTGAAGCCTTCCCCTGTTCAAAATCGCCACGCGGTCGCAGATCGCTTCCACGTCGGGCAGGATATGGGAGCTGAAGAACACCGTCACGCCGCGCGCCTTCAAAGACGTGATGATCCGGCGGACATCCATGCGCCCCAGCGGATCGAGCCCCGACATGGGCTCGTCCAGGAAGACGACCTCCGGATCGTTGAGGATCGCCTGCGCGATGCCGACGCGCTGCACCATGCCCTTGGAGAACTTGCGCAGCTGGAGATGGCGCGCGTCCGCCAGGCCCGCTTGATCGAGGAGCGAATCGACCTTTCTCCCGAGCTCGGGCTGCCGGAAACCGAAGAGCCGACCCATGTAGGTCAGCAGTTCCGCCGGGGTGAGATAGTCGTAGAAATAAGGGTTCTCCGGCAGGTAGCCGATGCTCCGGCGCATCGTCACGGAATCCACGGGCTTCCCCAGAATCCGGGCTTCCCCCGAGGTCGGGTGGAGAAGGTGCATGAGGATCTTCAGGGTCGTGCTCTTGCCCGCCCCGTTGGGGCCGAGAAAACCGAAGATTTCACCCCTGTGCACCTCGAGCGACAGATGATCCAGGGCGCGGACCGGGCGCTTCTTCCAGAAGCCGACGAAAAAATCCTTGGTCAGATTGTCGATTTCGACTACAGGCATGGTCTCAAATCCCGCCCGCCGGCGCGGGGCGGTCCAACGCGATACATCCCTGATGAATCATTGTCTCGCGCGAGACGAGCGCTGGCGAAGAACCTCGTACAAGGCCATGCCGGCCGCCGCGCTGACATTATACGAACCCACGTTTCCACGTATCGGCAGGGAGGCCAGAAAATCACACTTTTCCTTGACCAGGCGGCCCAGCCCGCTGCCTTCGCCGCCCAGGACGAGCGCCAGGGGCTCCGTGAGATCGATCTCCCAAATGCGGCGGTCGGCGGCCGCGTCGAGGCCCGCCACCCAGAAACCCGCGGCCTTCAGCGAGTCGAAAAGGCGCGCGAGGTTGGGGACGCGGGCCACTTTGACGTGGGAGGCGGCGCCGGCGCTGGCCTTGACGACGGCGGCGCCCAGGCCCGAACTCCGTCTCTGCGGCATGAAAACGCCGTCGGCGCCGGCGGCCTCCGCCGAACGGAGAATCGCGCCGACATTCTGCGGGTCTTCGATCCCGTCCAGAACGACGAGAAGCCCGGGGGATTTCGCCTGCTGAAGTATCTCATCGACGCCGAATGTCGACATTTCGGCGGCGTAACAGAGAACCCCCTGATGGCGGCGTCCTCCCGCCCTGCGGTCCAGCCATGAGGTTTCTTCCATGGAGACCGGGATGCGCCCGAGGCGGGCCAGGTCCAGAATCTCCCGGACGCGGGCGTCTTTCCGGCCGCGCTCGATGCAGACCCTCTCGATTCTTTCCGGATGGGCCTTCAACGCCTCAAGGACTGCGTGTATGCCGTAAAGTATGGCCATAGGACCTTCCGTGAAATCCGGGGCGAAGGGACGAGAGACCTCAGAGCAAACCGAGCACGGCACGCAGGCGTTCGCGGCAGGACATGACCTTGCGGGGCAGATTCAGACGGCTCCCCTCTTCATAGAGGGGAATCAGCTTTTCCAGCTCGGGGCCGGACCCTCGCCCGGTGAGCGCCGCTCGAATCGGGTGAAACAGGTTGCGCCCCTTCCGCCCCGTAGCCTCCTTGACCTGCGCCGCCAGTTCCCGGTAGGTCTCCGGACTCAAATTCCCTTTCTCTTCCACCAGACGCGCGAACTCACGCGCCACCGCCTGCGCTTCGGGCTCTTGAAGTATCTCCAGTGCCTCGGCTCCGATTTGGGGCGGATCGGACTCAAAACCATAAACGATGTCCGCCTCCCCGGGGAGCTGGTCCAGGTGGTCGACATGAGTTTTGACCAGGTCGATGACACGCGCGAGCCAGTCGTCGATGGCGGGGTCCGGGCTGTCGGGTATCAGCCCCGCGCCGATAAAAAACCCCCGGGCCCGATCGACAAGCGCCCGCCCGGGAGTCTTGTTGATGTAAGTGCGGTTCATCCAGTCCAGTTTGGCGTTGTCGAAGATGGCCGGGTTCTTTTGAACCCGCTCGAGGTCGAAAAGGCGGATTATTTCCTCCGCAGACAGAATCTCCTGTCCTTCGGCCGGAGGCGACCAGCCCAGGAGCGCGAGGTAGTTGACCAGGGCCTCCGGGAGATATCCCTGGCGCCGGAATTCCTCGACCGAAGTCGCCCCGTGGCGCTTGCTCAATTTCTGCCCGTCCGGGCCGAGGATCGTCGAAAGATGCGCGAACTGGGGAGCGCGCGCACCCAAAGCCTCGTAAATGAGGATCTGGCGGTGGGTGTTCGACAGGTGGCCGTCCCCCCGGATGACGTGGGATATCTTCATCATGAGGTCGTCAACCACGCAGCAGAAATTGTAGGTCGGGCTCTTGTCGCTGCGAAGGAGAACCGGGTCGCTGATCTGCGCGGCCTCGATCTCGATTCTGCCGAACACCAGGTCGGAAAATCCCACGGTGCCCGGCCTTACCCTCAACCGGAGGGTGAAGGGCGCGCCGGATCGAATGCGGGCTTCCACTTCGGCGGGAGCGAGATTCCGGCATTTGCCCGAATAACGCGGCGTCTCCTTGCGCGCCAGCTGCTCGCGGCGGACCTTCTCCAGTTCCTCCTCGGAACAGAAGCACCGGAACGCCTTGTCCTCATCCAGAAGGCGCCGGGCGTATTGCTGATAGACCGCATACCGGTCGCTTTGCCTGTAGGGCCCGCAAGAGCCGTCGCGGCCGACCCCTTCATCCCAGTCGAGACCGAGCCACTCCAGATCGTCGAGAAGCTGCCTTTCGTATTTCGCCGCGCTGCGCTCGGCGTCCGTGTCCTCGATGCGCAGAATGAACGTTCCGTTATGATGCCGGGCGAAAAGCCAGTTGAAGAGCGCCGTACGGACATTCCCCACGTGCAAATACCCCGTCGGGCTTGGGGCGAAGCGCACCCGGACCTGGTTGGAGATATCGGGCGATTCCGTCATGAATTTATGCCGCCAGGCGTCCTGTCGCACGGCTCTGGAGAGGCTGTCTCAAAACTGGCGTCTCTCCTCCTTTGGTGAGCGGCAGTTACTGATTCCATTAGAATGATCTTTTAAGTTTCCTGGTTATGAGACAGCCTCTGGAGAGCCGTGCTCACGAAAAGCTCGTGTGCGG
>CAYZTZ010000196.1:0-2884 GCA_964481255.1 uncultured Acidobacteriota bacterium
TCGTTGGGACGCCGGGAAATCCGGTAACTCGCTCGCGTTCGATGGCCTGGACGATTGTGTGCGGGAAGACGAACGATTTCTCCAGGATGAGCGTGGCGCCTTTCTGGGCGGACATCAAGAGTTGATACAATCCGTAGTCAAACGACAAAGGGAGCGCGTTCAGGATTATGTCATCTTCGGTGTTCTCAAGATATGTTGTGATCGAGGAAGACGCAGCGACCATCGCGCGGTGGGTGAAACACGCTCCTTTGGGGAATCCGGTAGTGCCGGATGTATAGATGATTGAGGCAAGGTCCAGATCGATGAGTTTCGAGTCCGGAGTGTCAATGGAACATGTTTCGATGATTTCCGCTATTGGAATACGGGTATCGCCGCGCTCCAATTTGTCCGGCCCACCGGAGACGACTGTAAAACCAAGAGAGGGCACTGTGCGTTCAACATCCCTCAGATGGGCCTGGTATTTGACGTGTGTGACAAGGCCAGCGGCCCGACAGTTATTCAATATAAAGGCCAACTTATCAGGTTTTGTTTGAGGATTTATCACAACGAAGGCAGCGCCTGCCTTGATTATGGCAAAGAGGGAGATTGCGGTTTCAGGGGAATTATCGAGAAAGATCGCGATGCGATCCCCCTTATTCACTTTCCGGCTGAGGAAGAAATTGGCGAGCCGATTTGCGGCGAAGTTCAGACTCGCATAAGTATAGTGCCGCCCTTCGCATTTCAAGGCCGTCTTATCGGGACGTTCTTGAGCGCTGAGTTCCAGAAAATCATTGAGCAGTGTGCCGGCAACCCTCTTTGTCATACAACCACTCCATTCGTATCTCTTGCTCCATCCTTTTTTCAATTCAAGACTTCTTGCAAAATCGGCGTCATCCGCGCGACGAATCGTCTGAGTTCGTCCGGGTTTGTGTTTGAACTGTTTTGGTTCACGACGGCGGAGAAACGGATCAAAGCCGCGCCGGTTCTTTTTCTCAGCAGATGCTCTTTCATCAAATGAAATCGCATCCTTGGATAACTCGGGGTCACGAGACCTCCAGCCGAAAAATAGTAGAGGACGTGCTCCTCGTGGTTGGGCCGATTCAGAATGAGCTTGTTGACGGCCATTTTCGGGGTCTCCCCATTCTCTGTTTCGATCGTTTCCGTTTCCGTGGCTGTGATGATCGTTCCTCGTCCCACCATGCAGCCTTCCGGCATATGAAAATACACTCGATACTGGTCATAATAGACAACCACGAGCGAGACGATTGCTCCGCTTGGGCTCCTATATTGCCGCATCAGCACGTTTGGAGTTTCGAGAAGTTCTTTGACCCAATCCTCAACCGGAAGCTCCTGTCCGGCATATTCGTCGACCATCATAGGGACTTCGGCAAGAGGTACCGCGGGTGACCGCGATGTAAACGAGAGATTGAGGGCCGTAACACAGATCGCCGTGATCCCGAGGAGGACTGCGATGGTTCGGCATCTGGAACTCATTGACGCCATTCAAGCACCCTTCTGGTTCCAAACAGCATCGCCAAAGCCAACAGGAAGACCATGATTCCGGACAGATCGTGATAAAAACCGCTTGCTGCGTTCTTTCCATGAAACGCGAGTGACGCCAGGAAAGTTACGCGGAGTATATTGGAGATGAGCGCGATCGGGATCGCGGCGATGAATAAGGCCATCCGTTTCCATGTAGGAGCTTGAAAGAAATATGCGCAGAGGGCACCGAGAGCGGCCAGGGAGATGAGCGATCTGAGGCCGCTACATGGGTCGTCAATGACAAGAGAGGTGGTCGGAAAGTGGAGTTGGAATCCTTCCTGCACCAGCGGCATTCCCAGTAGAGTTACGATCGCCGCTCCAGCGCTGGCGGCAAATAGTTTCATGGGCATGGCGATTGTGTCCAGGACCGCCATCGGCAGCGGAAACATGAAGAATAGAAAGGCCAGGGGAAAGAGAAGTTCCCGTGTGATCGCTCGTCCAAACAGGTAGAGGGAAATCCCGAACGCGAGCAAGAATATCGAAAAGCCTGAAGTGAAATAAACATATAACAGGGTACTTAGCAGGTGCAAGAGAAGCGCGGATATAATCAAGACCAAACCCCACCGGGATGATTCAAATGGCGACCGCAAGAATATTTGCCTCTTGCGCCAGATGAGATACCCCGATACGAATGGGACCAGGAACGCGTGAGAGTAGTACGAGTCGGTCGCGGAGGCTCGTTCCCACAGCCATACGAATGTTGTCCAGTATGCCAGACAGAAGAATGTCAGGCCAATCGCTGTTGCAAGCATGACACGCGTACGCCTAACGGGAGCCTGAAGGTTATCTGTTGATTCGGATGTTGTCATGTCTGTCTTCCGTTTGCGGCGGAATTCATAGAAGGTGGACCCGACACGAGAGGGAAACGAACTTTCTAAGGAGAAGGAAGCACTTCGAAATTGAAGTACTGTTCGTTGATGCTGTCAGGATAATAGAGATGTATGAAGGCGTTGTACCTGTACGAACCCAAGGGAGCTTGAGATGGGATATGGTGTTCCACATACTGTGACATCGTGTCGAAGGGGTCTATTGTCAAGGCAAGAGGCCCCTCGAGGAAACCGGCGGGGGGATAGGTTTTCCCACTCGGCAAAGTGACGGTCGTGAAGAAGAGAAGGGGCCATACGTCGCTAGTGTGATTGATCGCGGTCACGGTGTATCCAAGAACATCGCCTTGAGAGATTTCGAGGCTATCCGGAACAAGTCTCAATGACACTTCATAGTATTCATCAGCGCCGATATCCGGCCTGTTCCAGCGCGGTCGCGGGTCGCCGTCTATATCTTGCGTAAGGATGATTGTTTCCGGACCCGCCTCGACGCATGGCGAATCCGATGTGAGGTGATTGTCGCCGGGGGTCCACACTCC
>CAYZTZ010000196.1:2984-5188 GCA_964481255.1 uncultured Acidobacteriota bacterium
AAAGCCCTCCGCCCCGGCCCGCCCTGTTGCCCGTAATGATGCAGTCCACTATGGAGGGTGAGGAGAGGGTGCAAAGGATTGCTCCTCCGTCATCCGCGACACTGCAATTGAGGATGGTGAACCCCTTTACGATGGAATCCGATGTCTCGCCGCTGTGAAAGTAGAAGGCCCGTCCGGCGCCTTCGCAGTCGATGACGCAGTTTTCCGGTCCGCCCTCCGAGCGAAGTGTTATCGCCTTTCCAAGGAAGTCGAGATTCTTGTTTTCTTCTCCCGCGTATACGCCGTCACGGACGAGAACCGTATCCCCATGTGTTGCGGCCGACATGGCGTCGGCAATAGTATTGAAGGGAAACGCTGCTGTTCCGTACCAGGGACCCGACAGATTATCGTCGTCAACGTAGATGGTGTCCAGCGGAATGGAGAGGCGGTCAATGGGGTCAGTCTCGCCTTCATATTCTTCAAGATTTGTGAAGCCGTCCTCGTCGCAATCCGCTTGCGCATCGGCAATCAGGGGACTAAGACATCCTGGATACAATAATTCCCAGTCATCGAGCATTCCGTCGTTATCGTCGTCGAGGTCGCAGGCGTCGCCGTCACCGTCACCGTCGGTGTCGAGCTGCGAGGGATTGTAATTATTAGGACAATTGTCAGCGTAGGAGCACACGCCGTCGGCGTCGGGATCGTCGCAGATACGCACATAGATGGAGACGGAATCGGTGGTGGCGGCGAACGCTGTGGACACTCCCGCCGCGCATAAAGCCAGCGCCATTAGTGGCGCCAAGAAAATAGATATCCTTCGGATGATTGCCGGTGATGGCATTATTCCAAGCCTTCCGCTATCTTTCGGTCGAAACATAGACGTGTGTCAAGAAGGATGCGCCCTCTTGCGAGGTTCTTACCAGAAAAAGGTAGTTCTTGTTTACATACCTGTCATCATTGGGGAGATTCAGGTACATCTTAATTTCCGAGGTTTCGCCCGGTTTCAGTTCGAATTCCGGAGCGGCCTCGAGAGTGAGGAATGCGGGAAGTGGACATGGCTGGTATCCTTCGCCCGCGTCAACAAGGTCGTCTTCCGCGGCGACGGACTCGACCTTGAACCTCTTTGTTTCCTTCCCCGTATTGCAGACCTTGAGTGTGGCGCCGATTTCTTTCTGTATGTCAAACACCTCGCCCGGTTGCACGCCATGGATGATGATCTTGGACGGGGACACGGTGAACTCGAAATCGCCATGCCCTTCTACGTCGGGACTAGTATCACATTCCTCAGGCGCTATTGTGAACAGGAGTCTGCTCTTGAGTCCGAGTCCTATGGAATTGCCGACGGTCCGCGACCAGATGAAGACCTGGTACTTCCTGCCCAGATATTGCTCGTCGTCGGGGATGTTGATTGATACATCGGTTTCGCCGTACATGCGAGGACCGATTTTGAAGCTCTCACGTTCGAGGCTGATCCAGGATAGTTCCGGTATCGGGGTATAATCTGCCTTCAGTTCTAATGGCCCGGGAAACACAGGATCGATCCGCAACTCCACCGCTCGATCGCTGTCATTGAAGACTCTGAGCGGCAGTTTCACCAGCTTTCTCATGCTATAGCTGTTTCCGATACACAGATTCTCCACGGTCACATCACCGAAGCGGGTTCTCAGCCCGATTGCGAAGGCGGGGACCACCCACTGGAATACGAGAGATACCAGAAAAGAGGTGACTACGGCCTTCCGCAGGCGAACGCGCTTCATCTTGTCACAGTCCATGGCTGTGCGTTTCGCCCAATTTCTAATTTATCCCTCTAAGTGATAGAAGCAGTAACAGTCAGAACGATTGTCTGTTGAGAAGTCGCACTTGTGGATGTTGGCGTCCTCAGTTGAAGCCAGAGATGCCTGACCGCGCCATATGGGATGTTATAACCGGTTTCGGTTCCCGCGAAACGAGAAGCATCGGCAGCCACTGGAGTGATGCTCAGGGTGTCATCGGTGTCGAAGGTCGTTGGCTGGGTCGAATTGAACCGCGCCCTGAGGACGAACACATTGGCGCCGGGTGTAGTTCCGGCAGTCCAGTTGGCGGTGTTGGAGCAGCTCAGCGAATAGGTTTCGTTGGCGCCGCTCCCGGTGTTGGTTACGGTTAGCGATGTGGACGAAGTGGCGGTAGCGCCTGTGGACAAGAGACCGAAGTTGTACGAGGTCTCAGTGATTTCCACTCCGACAGTT
>CAYZTZ010000196.1:5198-5334 GCA_964481255.1 uncultured Acidobacteriota bacterium
TTGGGTGATGGTCACCGTGATGTTGACCGTGTCGGACTGCGCGGCGCTTACAGAGCGAGCAAATCCCGCAAGAGCAAGCACGAGGATTACTGCGATGATGAGGAACGATTTCAGCCTGTGCATGTGTCTCCTCCTA
>CAYZTZ010000197.1:0-5330 GCA_964481255.1 uncultured Acidobacteriota bacterium
CGCCCGACCACATAAAAAGAAGCGCCCCAAGGCCGATGAGAAGAATAAGTGCGATCTTCAAAAGGCGCGCGATTTGTTTTTGTTCCTGATAACTGATGGTTCGGTTGGTGTAACGCGCCCGCTGCTCTTCCGGCGGGAGCATACGTTCGCAACGTGTGATAACGTCCCAGTTGTCCGTCACCGAACGCCAACATTCGCCGATTTGTTTTTCCAGCATTGCCGAATCAATCCAATGTAAAATTCCGATGGCGAAGTCATCGCAGTCCCGGCGCGAAACCTTTGCAGGGGAGCGCCGCCTGCGTTCGCGGGCAGAATCCTATTGCCTGAGATATACGAGAGAGAAGCCCGATGGAAATTCGACTCGAAGACATGACCCTCGACGATTGGCTGGATGAAATCGACTCACGGTTGTACGGCCCGCAGGGAAAGCCGCTGGAGTGCGCTCTCAAGGCCATGGAGTTTTTCCCAAGCGACGGCGCACTGCTCGAGTACGCGGCTTTCGCGGCCCTGGTCGAGGGTCGCCCGGATCTCAGCCTCCTCTATATCAAAAGGCTTTCCAAGAGTTATTTCCCCATGCCGGGCTCGCATGCCTGTCAGGCCCTGGCCCTGGCTCAACAGGGGAAATGGCCGATCGCGCAATCTGTTTTGGAAAAGCTCGCCGGGTGGAACTATGCGGCGCTGTTTCCGCCGGGTCTGGATCGAAGATGGATCGAGAAATGGCTTAGCGCCATCCGGCATTGGCGGCCCCAGGCGGAATCCCGGCGCGCGCGCGATTCCTTTCACGCCGAAAAAAACAAATCGCCGGCCGTAAGGCCGGTTGAACGGATCGAATCCGGCGAATTTTTGGCTGCGGCCTCCTCCCTGCCCCCTGTTTCGCCGCTGCCCCTGTTTCCCGCTCAGATCCCCATCCGTTACGAAATGCCGGACTCCTCCCAATACGAAGTCCTGAGCCGAGCTCCGGGCGACACGGCTGCGGATTTCATTCTTAAGCTGGACTTTGCTCACGCGTCCCTCCTGAAGAGCTACGACGAACTGCTTTGTCTGCCGCACCTGCACGGCGTGGACCACTACTGGTACCAGGTGGAAACGGCGCGCAAGGTTTTCAAGCAGTTCCGCGGGCGCGTGCTGCTCGCCGACGAGGTCGGCCTGGGGAAGACGATTGAAGCCGGAATGATCCTCAAGGAGTACATCCTGCGCGGAATGGTCCGGCGCGTGCTTATCCTGACGCCCGCCTCGCTGGTCCAACAATGGCGCGAGGAGATGGCAACCAAGTTCGGCATCGAGTTCGTCACCAGTCACGATCCCCTGATAAGCCGCAATGCCGATGATTTTTGGGCTCGCCCGAGAATCATCGCTTCCATAGCCGCCGCCCGGCGCGAGCCCCACCGTGAAGCTCTCTCGCAACAGAATTTCGACCTCGTGATCATCGATGAGGCGCATCATCTGAAGAACAGGGGTTCGAAAAACTACAAGCTCGTGGACGAACTGAACAAGAGGTTCCTGCTGCTGCTTTCTGCGACCCCGGTGCAGAACAACCTCATTGAGATTTACAACCTCCTGACGCTTCTGAAGCCGGGCATCTTTAAGACCGAAATGGAATTCCGCTCGATCTACATGACTCCGGGAAAACCGCGCCGGCCGGCCAATCGCGAGAAACTGCAATCTTTGATGCGCGATGTCATGATCCGCAACACGCGCTCGGTGGTCGACGTCCGGCTGCCCGCGAGGCATGCCGCCACCATAAAAGTCGACCCGTCGCCGGAGGAAAGGGATTGCTACGAGGCGCTCAGCCGGCTCCTGCGGGATCTGCCGCCGGAATGGACGGTCCATCACCGTCTGGCCCTGCATCACATTCTGGAAAGCGCGGGTTCTTCGCCCCGCGCGGCGCACGCGGCGCTGATTCATTTCCTCAGGAACGACCCTCCAAAGGCATGGCATGAACTGGCCCGTCGTTACGCGGCACTGGATCGAGGCGCCAAGACCGAGACGCTGCTTCTGCTTCTCGAAAGAAACCCCTCGGACAAGAAAATCGTGTTCGTGCGCTTTCGCGAGACGCTTCATCTGCTGGGCGACGCGTGCCGCAGCCGCGGGATTCCTTTCGCAACCTTCGAGGGCGGGATGAGCGCTTCGGAGAAGGACGCCGCGATCGACAGCTTTCGCGACAGCATCCCGCTTCTTCTCAGCACCGAGTCCGGCGGGGAGGGGCGCAATCTACAATTCTGCAACACGATGATCAATTTCGATCTTCCATGGAACCCGCAGCGGATCGAGCAACGCATCGGCCGCATTCACCGGATCGGCCAGAACCGCGAGGTTTTTATCTTCAATCTGGCGATGCGAAATACGGTTGAGGAGCGTCTTCTGCGCATCCTTGACGAAAAGATAAACATGTTTGAGCTTGTCGTCGGGGAAATCCAGTCGATTCTGGGAGAGCTGGAGGAAGACCGGGAATTTGCCGGGCTGGTCTTCTCCGCATGGATCGCTCAGACGGAGGAAAGCCGCCAGGAGGCGTTCGATCGGCTGACCGAGCAATTGCTGGCCGCGAAACAGAGCTATCAAACGGCCAAAGCGCTCGATGATGAGATCTTCGGAGAGGAGTTCGAAGCGGTATGAGCGATCTGAGGGACCTTCTGACCCGCACGCTGGCGACCGAAGGAGCTTTGGTTGAGCCCGTTGAACCCAACGGCCTGGAAATCCTGTCCCCGCCCCACGTGCAGCGGGCTCTCAGCCTGCCGGAATGGTGCCGCGTAGGCTTCGGACCGGACCTCCCGGAAGGAGCTTTGCCCATTACCTTCGAATCGGACTGGGCCGAGCGTCTCGAACGGCTCCTTGGAGACCGCGGCAGATTTGCGGGCGTCGTTCTCCAGGAGCGGCCCTACCCTGCGTCTCACGATGATATGGAAAGAATCGTCCGGCGCGATCTGGCGCTGCAAAATGCAACCCTGCGGGTGATTCAGGCCGAGGAGACGCGGGCATCTTACCTGCTGACGGTTTTTCGCGTCACCGCCTCCTCCGACGAGAAACGGGAGGACCTCGTCCATATCTGCCTCAACGAATCCAACGGAGCCTTCGCCGATGATCTTGCCCGCACGCTGCTCGCCTATCTGAGATCGCGGAATATTCCCGAGGAACAATGGATGGAGGACGATCCGGCGGCTGGAATGCAGAGGCTCCGGCAGATCGGGAAAGCGGCGGAGGGCTTGCTGAAGCGCCGCATCGAGTCTCAGCTCTCGCCCTTTCTGGCAGGGATGGAACGTCGGATGGCGCGCGATCTGGAACGACTGCATGCCTATCACGGTGATTTGCAGCAGGAAGCCTGGAAGCGCCTGGCCGAGAGAAGTCGAAAAGGCGGAGGCGAGGACGAGGCTGGAGTCTACGCGATGCGGCTGGAAACAATCAGGCGGGACTATCACGCCAAAGTTGCCGACCTGAAGCGCAAATACGCCATGGATATCGAGGTTCGCTTCCTCCAGGCCCTGCGGGCCGCCATGCCGGTCCGCAGGGTGGAAATTGCGGTGTTGCGGCGGAAAGAATCACGGCAGGTCCACCTCGACTGGAATCCGATCGCCAAAAGGCTGGACCGTCTTCTATGCGAATCCTGCCGGGATCTGCCGAGCGTATATCTCGTCTGCGATGAAAGACTGCATCTCGTTTGCCCGGCCTGTCTTTCCGCCTGCCCTTCCTGCGGCAGGGAATCTTGCCGGGCCTGCAATCCGGTCCGATGCCCGAAATGCGCACATTCGTGGCACCCCGGGCAGGATTCCTGATTTCATCGCGCACCCGGCCCGCATTAACGGCTTCCCCATTCCGCGGACTTGTGGTAGAGTGACGCCTTTGAGGGAAACATGCTGAAATACAGACGAAAGACCTGAACCCGGCGTCGGTTGCACGGCGTGCAAAAGATGAACACCGGCAAGACCGCGCCCCTGCACCCACGCCCGGGAGTTTTTCCGCAAGAGATTCCTTCCCGCTCTTAGACCTCCCTGGAGGCGGCGCCGGCGCGGCTGCCGCATTCTCCAAGGGAGCGTCCCATGTCTTCTTTTAACCCGCATTTGATCCAGGCCCTTAAGGCCCGCGCGATGTGCTTTTGCGCCTTCCTTCTTTTGATGTCGACCCGTCTGTCCATGGAGGCCGCGGCTCAGGAAACGTCTCTCACGGTCCGGGGCGAGGTCGTGAATGAGCTGTCGCTGTCCATGGCGAGCCTCCAGGCGATGCCGCCCTTCTCCGTCCGCGACGTTCCGGTGATTCCGGAACGGGTGCGCGACCGCAAGGACGAGGAACGCGTCACGCAGACGACCTTCCGCGGAGTCCTGTTGCGGGACGTGCTGTACAGGGCCGGAATGAAACACAAGAGGAAATGGGAACCGGGGGTGCTGATCCGGGTTTTCAATCGAGCCGGGCGGGATGTCGTTTTTTCGTTCGGAGAGATTTTTTACTCCAGCATTGGACGGAGTGTTCTGCTCGCCTACGAGCGGGACGGGAAACCCTGCCCCCTGACGCTGGTCGCGGCGACGGACATTCACGACGGCCGAATGATGGCCGATCCTTCCGAGATACGGGTCGCCCGCGTGGATGTCGAGCTTCTCGCCTATGAGGACAAGGCCCAAAACAGGGTGCGCCCGCCCAGCACCGAATTCACGATCGCCGACCGGGCCGGCTCAAAGACGCGCGTCGTCAAGCCCGCCGATCTCAAAAAGTTCCGTGCGGTTCATATTCCCGCGGCTGTTCTGATCGGCGACTGCGAAGGCTTCCACGGTATCCATTCCCTGGATGGAGTGCCCCTGTCGGTGCTGCTGAAACAATTCCTGACCATCCCCGATCCCGCGCCCTACAACCGTTACGTGCTGATCACGAGCGAGGACGGCTATGCGGCGACCTTCTCCTTCGGGGAGCTTTTCAATTCCCGTCTGGGGGATCAGGTCGTCATCGCCACCATGAAGGACGGCAAGCCTTTGACGCCGTCCGACGGCTTCGCCATGTCCATCGTCGAAGAGGACAGCACCGGCGGGCGCTCCGTCAAGCGCATTAAGAGAATTGAAGTGTACTGATCCAGGCCATCGCCAAGGAGTCCCTATGAAGAAAACAATCGCGCTTCACGTTCTGTTCGCGTCGATCATTGCCTGCGGCGCGCGGACCTATGCGCAGCAGCCCGCGGAAGAGGAAAAGAAAAAACCGGCCGTCGAACTGTTTGAAATCGTCGTGGTGACCGCCGAGGCCGAAAGGCCGGAAAGCCCGACCACCATTGCGGAAGTCACCGCCGAGCAGATCCAGAACCGGAACGTCACCCACCTCGGGGAAGCCCTGGAGCTGCTGCCGGGCGTGCAATTCCG
>CAYZTZ010000198.1:0-5205 GCA_964481255.1 uncultured Acidobacteriota bacterium
AACCCTCCGAATTTGGCGAATAAGTCGGACATGTGCATGCTACAATGAATCCAAAATGGGACCAAAGCGATGCAAAGGAACATCGAAGACCTGCTTGAGAGATTCCGGGATGAACTCGGATCAGCCTTGGGAAGCAATCTCGAACAGGTCGTTGTTTATGGTTCTCGAGTCCGTGGAGATGAAGAGCCGGATTCAGATCTGGATGTACTGGTCGTGTTGCGAAAATCCGGCCGAAGTTTGAGAGAAACAATTCACCGAATTGCATACAAGCTGATGTGGGATTGCGAGTTCGATCCGTTAATTTCTCTAAACATCATCGACCAGGAGCATTATCAGCTTTTAAGGGAAGCAGGTTCCAGCTATCTGGGGAACATCTTACGCGAGGGCATACCGCTGTGGCCGATAGGCGAGACGAAGGCAAATATCGGCTAGCGCGTGCACGCAATGCCTTAAGTGCATCGGAAGCTCTGGCTTCCAAGGAGCTGTTTGACGATGCGATATCGTGCGCATATTACGCAATGTTCTATGCCGCCAAAGCCCTTCTAATTCGAGACGGAGTTCGTGCAGGATCCAAACACTCCGCTGTTGTTTCCGCATTCGGCCGCGAGTATGCAAAGAAAGGCAAAATCGAGCCTTGGTACCACCATATGCTTATCGAGGATTTTGAGTGGCGGCAAAAGGCAGACCACGACGTTTTTTGGCATGCCGATCGGGAGACGGCTCAGGGGCGCATTGCAGATGCGCGCGAGTTCGTTTCCCTTATCTCCCAGGTGTTTGTTTGAAAAATCCCATTTATTCTGCCCATTCTTGATCTTGGTAATTAACCCGATTATCGGGATCCATGCTCACCGTTTTTTCTCTTGCATCCAAGAAGACCTGGATTTTTATCCGGCAACGGCATACTCGGACAACGGTTGCCGGGATTTGAGCGACCCGCCAGCCGGTGTCCCTGCAACGCGGACATTCGTGCTCATTGCCGGGGCCGATAGATAAGATCTCCGCGGCTTGTTCTTAGGGATGAAGTGCCGCCGGGCTCGCAGTCAAGATCCAGGCTGCTGATTGCATTATTCCCTCCGTTTCCATTGGCAGGCGCCGCCGCGGGCCCGTCGTATTTCTCCTCCAGCACTGCGTACATGTTTACGTCATTCGCAACTCTTCCCATGAGGCGAAGATTCCTTTCTGTGCAGGATTCGATGCCAGGTACGCGAAACTGAAAGCTCAATGAATTTCAACAACAAGGAAGAAAGCACGTTCTGTAGAACCGTGCTCGCATGAAGGATGGAAGCCTTGGATACTTGCATGCAAAGTCGCATACCGATCGGCATCAAGCAAAGTGATTTTGAACGGCAGAATGTCGAAGGGCGTACGGCGCGAGGTTTACCCATGGGTTTTATCCTGCAGGTTTCAGACCTTTCTGAATACAGGCCCATTCAGGATTATCGGACCGTTTCTGCGTTAACGGGAAATCGGGAAGAATCCTCCGGACCGCAGGAAACTTTCATTCTGACTTCTGACTCCCGGCTTCTCGAATCCCCGCGCGCGGGGATTCCAATAGGCGAATCCCCCTGGCCGGGATCCTGCTAAAACAGCCGAGAGCCGCCCGCCTGCGCCGTCGATTTTGACACATTTTCATTTCCATTCCGCACCGGTACGGTACAATCTCAAGGAGAGGCGTATTTGAAAACCGGGTCTCAACATCGGGGTGCGGCGCCACCGACTCATCCTTCTGAAGCGCCGTCAACGGGTTCGATGCCTGGATCCGCCCGGATCGTCCCCCTGGATTTTGATGCATGGAGGTTCAAGGAATGATTCTCGGTATTCCCAAGGAGAGTCTTGAAGGCGAAACCCGGGTCGCCATGACACCGCCGTTGATCGCGGCACTGGAAAGGAAAGGCCATCAGGTGCTCGTCGAAAGCGGAGCGGGACTCGGCTCGTTCTTCAGCGACGACGAATACAGAAAGGCCGGCGCAACCCTTATCCCGCATGCCGACGCGGTGTATCAGGCGTCGGACGTGGTATGCAAAGTGCAGCCGCCGACGCCGTCGGAAGCCGGGGCGATCCGCCGGGGCGCCGCATACATCGGGCTTCTGGCACCGCTCACAAACCATGAAGTCGTCCGCATTTTCGCCCGAAACGGTGTTACGGCCTTCGCGATGGAGTATATCCCGCGCATTTCACGCGCGCAGAGCATGGACGCTTTGAGCTCGCAGGCCACCATCGCCGGTTACAAAGCCGTCCTGATCGCGGCCCGGCAGCTGCCGAAGATTTTTCCCCTGCTCATGACCGCGGCGGGCTCGATTCAGCCCGCCACGGTTTTCGTGCTGGGCGCGGGCGTCGCGGGGCTTCAGGCGATCGCGACAGCCAGGCGGCTCGGAGCGAAAGTCGAAGCGTTCGATCCAAGGCCGGCCGTGAAGGAGCAGGTCGAGAGCCTCGGGGCCTCGTTTGTCGAAATGGAACTCCCGAAGGAGGACGTGGAAACGGCCGGGGGTTACGCAAAGGAGCAAAGCGATGCCTTCCTTCGCAAGGAACAGGAAGCCATCGCGGCGCGCCTCCCGAAAGTCGATGTGGTCGTTTCGACCGCGCAGATTTTCGGAAAAAAAGCGCCGGTCCTCATCACCGAGGATATGGTCCGTTGCATGCGCCCCGGTTCGGTCATCGTCGATCTGGCCGCGGAACAGGGCGGCAACTGCGCCCTCACCTCGACGAACCGACTCATCCGGGCTCACGGCGTGACGATTTACGGCGCGGTCAACCTCCCGGCGACCGTGCCCGTCCATGCCAGCCAGATGTACGCGAAGAACGTGAGCAATCTCTTTTTGCATCTCTACTCCAGGGGCGACGGCATGCTCGATTTCGAGGATGAAATCACGTCAGGGGCGTGCATCACCCACGCCGGCGCCGTGATCAACGAATCGATCCGGAAAACCATCGAAGGGGCAAAGGAGTGACCATGGGCGACATACTCGTTTCCATCTATGTCTTCGTATTGGCGATCTTCGTCGGTTTTGAAGTCATCACGAAGGTCCCCCCTCTGCTCCACACGCCGCTGATGTCCGGTTCCAACGCCATCTCGGGCATCACCATCGTCGGCGCGCTGATCGCCGCGGGAGCCGGCCGCAACCGCGTCAGCACGATCCTCGGTTTCGCGGCCGTGATCCTTGCGATGATCAACGTCGTCGGCGGGTTCATGGTCACCGACCGCATGTTGGAGATGTTCAAGAAGGATAGAAAGGGGAGGTAGACCATGGCCCACGTCCATCTTCTCTACCTGCTCTCCGGGGCCCTCTTCATCTTCGGCTTGAAGCTGCTGAGTTCTCCCACGACAGCCCGCAGGGGGAACGGCCTGGCTTTGCTCGGCATGGCGCTCGCCATGGCGATCACCCTCGTCGAGAAGCAGATCCTCGACTACACATGGATCCTTGCGGGCCTCGTGATCGGCTCGGCCGTCGGCGCCGTCGCGGCGAAAAGAGTCCGGATGACGCAGATGCCGCAGATGGTCGCGCTTTTCAACGGCTTCGGCGGCGGCGCCTCGACCCTGGTCGCGTACTCCGAATACGAATATTATCTTGTGGCAGGATTGACACCCGGGCGGAATGTCGCGATCACAATCGTGCTGAGTGTTCTGGTCGGCGCCGTCACCTTCTTAGGTAGTCTGGTCGCATTCGCCAAACTGCAGGGCATCCTGCGGGGTGCGCCGATCGTTTACAGGGGACAGCAGATCCTGAACGCCGTTCTGCTTGCCGGAGTCGCGGTTGCGGGCGTATTCCTGTGCCTGGATCCTGCATTGTCGCCCCTCATGATCGTCATTCTCGCCCTCGCATTGGTCCTCGGCATCACGTCGGTTATTCCCATCGGAGGGGCGGACATGCCTGTCGTGATCTCTCTGCTGAACTCCTACTCGGGGATCGCCGCGGCCATGACCGGTTTCGTGCTGAACAACAACATGCTCATCATCGCGGGCGCGCTGGTCGGGGCCTCCGGCCTGATCCTCACCAACATCATGTGCAAGGCCATGAACCGCTCGCTGACAAACGTGCTCTTCGCCGCGGTCGGCTCCGACGGGGCCGTCATCGGCGGGGGCGCCGAGAGGAAATCCGTCACGGCCTATACCGCGGTCGACGCGGCGATCATGCTGAACAACGCCCAATCGGTTATCATCGTTCCGGGCTACGGCCTTGCCGTGGCCCAGGCCCAGCATGTCCTGCAGGAAGCGGCCCGGATACTGATGGACCGCGGCGTCAAAGTCCGATACGCCATCCACCCCGTCGCCGGACGTATGCCCGGACACATGAACGTTCTCCTGGCCGAAGCGAACGTCCCCTACGATCTGCTTGTTGAAATGGACGAAATCAACCAGGAGTTTCAGACGACGGACGTCGCGCTCGTCATCGGCGCCAATGACGTGATCAATCCGGCGGCGCGTTATCGAAAGGAGAGCCCTCTTTACGGGATGCCGATCCTGAACGTCGATCAGGCCCGCACGATGATGATCGTCAAGCGAAGTCTCGCCAGCGGTTTCGCCGGCGAGGACAATGAACTTTTTTACGACGACAGGACTATGATGGTCTTCGGCGACGCCAAGAAGGTGGTCACGGAACTTGTGAAGGCGCTTAAAGAAGGTTGAAAGGCTGCAATAAACGGGAGCGCCCGTTCGAATGGCGGCCGGACGGCGCTGCGTCCATGAGCGCCGATCATCCCTTTGGAATCAGACCCGCGCGATAAACAACCTCTTACGCCGGGTCAGGGCGAGCATCCGCAGGCGGCGGTGAACCGTCTTCCAGGCCTTGCCCGGCGCATGGAGCTTTCGAGGCGCTCCGGCGGGGCGGTCCGGCCGTTACGGACTCGATGGCATCTCGGCCCGGGCGCCGGCGCGCGCGGGCTGCACATCCAGCGCGGCCTGGAAACCAAGACCGGTGGCGAAGTTCTTCTATGCCGGGAAGCGAAGGCGGCGGGAACTTCTGAAATCGCATGGATCAATTCCGGAGGGAGGCCGATACGGCGGACGTGCAAAGGGGACGGGCAAGCTCCCAGACTCCAGCGCAAAGCCTGGCCGCCTGCAGGCCTTTCGAGACGCAAATCTCCTTTGCGGAGCGCGGGAAAGCGAAGAACCGAACCTTTCTTACGCCTTCCCTAAAGCTTTCAGAACCCGGTCCGGCGTGGCCGGGGATTCGACCCACACACCGATCGCGTTGTGGATGGCCATGA
>CAYZTZ010000199.1:0-5129 GCA_964481255.1 uncultured Acidobacteriota bacterium
GGGAGGTCAATTCGGGCAACAACCTGCCCGCCCAGATCGATATCTACGCGACCGAAGGGGACGAATACACGTTTTTATTCATCGCCAAGGGCGGCGGCAGCGCCAACAAGACGTATCTTTTCCAGGAAACCAAAGCTCTGCTCAACCCCGAAAGCCTGGAGAAGTTCCTGGTGGAAAAAATGAAAACCATCGGCACCGCGGCCTGTCCCCCGTATCACCTGGTCTTCGTCATCGGCGGCACCAGCGCGGAAAGCACTCTTAAGACGGTCAAACTGGCATCGGCCGGCTATCTGGACAACCTGCCGACGGCGGGGAATAAGGGGGGACAGGCCTTCCGCGACCCGGAGCTGGAAGCCAAGCTTCTCAAGGCGGCCCGGCAATGCGGCATCGGGGCGCAGTTCGGAGGCAAATATTTCGCCCATGACGTGCGCGTCATCCGCCTGCCGCGCCACGGAGCTTCCTGCCCCGTCGGCATGGGAGTCTCCTGCTCCGCCGATCGCAATATCAAGGCCAAGATCAACAAGGACGGCATCTGGCTGGAACAGCTGGACGACAACCCGGGCCGGCTGATCCCCGAAAAATACCGCGGCCGGCATAAACACGGCGTCGTCACCATCAACCTCAATCAGCCGATGAAGCAGATCCTGGCTGAGTTAAGCAAATACCCGGTGGCCACGCAGCTGTCCCTGAACGGCACGATCATCGTAGGCCGGGACATGGCCCACGCCAAGTTCAAGGAGCTGCTGGACGCGGGCAAGCCCCTGCCGGATTACCTGAAGAATCACCCGATCTATTACGCCGGACCGGCGAAGACCCCTCCGGGGAAACCTTCCGGTTCTTTCGGCCCCACGACGGCCGGCCGCATGGATTCCTACGTCGAACTGCTGCAGAAGAACGGCGGGTCCATGATCATGATCGCCAAAGGCAATCGTTCTCCTCAGGTGACAGAGTCCTGCAAGAAATACGGAGGGTTCTACCTCGGCTCCATCGGGGGGCCGGCCGCCCTGCTGGCGGAAGAAAACATCAAAAAGGTGGAATGCATCGATTATCCCGAACTGGGTATGGAAGCCGTATGGAAGATTGAGGTGGAGGATTTCCCGGCTTTTATCCTGGTCGACGACAAGGGCAACGATTTTTACAGCAACCTGATGTAGGACTTAGCCCGGGGCGCGGGGGACGGCGGTTCCCCCGTCCCATCCCGTCCCTCGAAGCGTTTTCCATCCTCCTGACCTTGCTGCCGTCGCAGCGTTCTGCGGCCAAAGTCCGGCCGCTGAATCCCGGACGGAGCTCGGCGTCAAGCGGCCCTTTTAAGAATTTCCAGCAGCAGATTCCAGAATTTTTCGACCGTGTCGATATAGATTCTTTCTTCGGGCGAGTGCACCGCCTCCAGAGTCGGCCCGAACGATATCATGTCCATTCCGGGGATGCGCTCCCCGATAATGCCGCACTCCAATCCCGCGTGGACGGCCTTGACTTCAGGATCCTTGCCGTAGAGAGACCGATAGGTGGCTGTGGCGAGCTTCAGTATCGGCGAATCCATGTTCGGTTTCCAGCCGGGGTAACCGTCGCTGTGCTGGACCTGGGCGCGGCCCAACTGGAAGACGGAAGAAACAGTGTCCACGATTTCCTCGATTTCGGAAGCGACCGAGCTCCGCTGGCTGGTCACGATCTTCACGAATCCCTTGGTTGTGCGGATGACGGCCACATTGGTCGAGGTTTCCACAAGCCCGGGGATCTCGGCGCTCATCTTGGTCACGCCGTGGGGAAGCGCCGAAATCGTCTGCAGGATCCTGCGCTGCTCCGCTCTCTTCATGACCTTCAGCTTCTTCCGCGCGTTTGTTTCATTCAGGCCGATGGAGAGGTCCGGGTCCGCGGCGGCGAGTTCCGCCTTGATCGCGGCGTTCAATGCGCCGACCTTCTCTTGGGCGGCCTCCAGCTTCTGTGCCGGGATCATCAGCGCGGCCTCGCACTCGCGCGGGATGGCGTTGTGCTTGTTGCCGCCGTTGATCGACGCCAGGCGTGCGCCGAGGCCCTGAAGCGCCCGGAGCACTCGGCCCATGATCTTGATGGCGTTGCCCCTTCCCTTATCGATTTCCAGCCCGGAATGACCTCCCTTCAGGCCGGTGACGACGACCCGGGCCGCCCGCATGGGGCCCGACATCGGCTCCAGATGCACGCTCCATGTGCCGGTGGTGTCCCTGCCGCCGGCGCAGCCGACATAGAAGGCGCCCTCCTCTTCCGAATCGAGGTTCAACAGGATGCGGCCTTCCAGAAGGCTTGCATCAAGGTTGCCTGCGCCCGTCAGCCCGGTTTCCTCGTCGACGGTGAACAGAAACTCCAGGGGACCGTGTTCGAGCGAGCGGTCCTCCATGATGGCCAGGTTGGTCGCCACGGCGATGCCGTTGTCCGCGCCGAGAGTCGTGCCGTCGGCCGTCATCAGGTTGCCTTTGCGGACAAGCTCGATCGGGTCTTTCGTAAAATCATGGACTTTGTCCTTGTTTTTCTCACACACCATGTCGAGGTGCCCCTGCAGCACGATGGGCGGCACATGGCCGCGGCCCGGGGAAGCCGGTTTCCGAACCACCACGTTGCCGAACGCGTCGGCTTTCGCCTGCAGGCCCAGCTTTTTGGCCCTGTTCAAAACGTACCTTGTCATGGCCGCTTCGTTCTTCGAACAGCGGGGGATGCGCGATATTTCCGCAAAATACTTCCAGACAAGTTCCGGTTTCAGACCTTCAATTGCGCTAGACATAAACGAATCCCTCCCGACGGCAAAACTTCGTGAAAAGCGGATTCATTATATGTGTCCCTTCCGGCAGTCCAAAGAAAAAACGCTCCGGCGCGGGCAGCGTCCTAACGGGAGCCTGGCGACGCGGCTTGCCCGGGATCCGCCCCGGCCCTTCGCTTGATATCCTGCCGGTGGGCGCGTCTCCAGCCGGTAGATCCTTTATCCATGACTTCTTTGCAGGATGCAAAGCAGGCCTCATAAGCCCGGCTGAGATAATATATACCGCTGAAAGGAGGAGCAATGAGGAAATCCTGGCGGGAGAAACTGAAAGATAAGGCCTCGCTGCCCAAGGTGCTCCATTTGGAGAAGAACCTCCCCTGTTACAATGCCGTGCATAAGATGGGCGCCGACGCGGGCGACGCCATTGTCCTGGCAAATCCGTCGGAAGTCGTGAAAATCATGAAGAAGGTGCCGAAGGGCAAGCTCATGACGATTGTGGAAATATGCCAGGAAATAGCGGCGCGGCATAAAGTGAAAGGCTGCTGTTCGCTAACCACCGGAATTTTCATCATGACGGCGGCCAATGCCGCGGAAGAGGCGGCCATGGAGGGAAAATCATTGGACATTCCCTATTGGCGCACTCTTAAATCGGGAGGTTTTCTGAACGAAAAATATCCGGGCGGACAGGAGGCTCATAGGAGGCTTCTCGAGAAAGAAAACTTCAGGTTCATAGCACGGGGCAAGAGATGCCAGGTTGCCGACTATGAGAAGTACTTGATGAAGCAGGAATGAGATTACTACCGCTTTACGGCATCTCATGTCCCCCGTGACGGATCCGTGCGTTTTATTGGGAATACGGCTCGTGACGATTTCGGCGGGTAGCGTGCGTGAATCTTCGGGTCTTCTCTCCAGCGGGGAAAAGTGATTTTCCCGTGGTTTTTTATCGCTGGAACCCATGATAATACCCGCTGTCGGGCAGACAGATCTTTTGCCGGACCAAGTGCCCGTCCATTCTGCTTTGCATCCGTATTAGGATATTGGAACACAGGGTCAGGCAGGGAGAAGTCGATCACGGGCTGATGCTTGCCGAGAAGGGACGCATGGATTGCCGTTTTGCCTCGGACTTTACCATCCGGCCGCAGATGTGTCTTTCCCGACTCCATCCCTGGAGCGCCGTGAAGATGTCAAAAGCCGCCTTCGATGCATCGGAGGCGGTTACGGGTTGATGGGACGACAAAATCCCGTCGCGCGGCAGGGCTTTTGGGTATACCCTTGCGTCGTTGCAGCCTAGGTTAAGGAGGAGAAACCATGCAGAGGAAATTATTCGCTGCGGCCATCTGTTTGGCTTTGCTGCCGGCGGCATTTGCCCAGCCGGCGCCCAAGATTACGTGCGATCGCCAGTGCCTTGAGAGCTATATCGACCGGTACCTGGACGCGATGCTCGAGCACAAGGTGAAGCCGGAGCTTTTTGCCAGGAATTGCCGGTTCACGGAAAACGGAGTCGAACTGCCTTTGGGCGGAGAGGGATTGTGGTACAGCATGTCCGGAAGGGGGACGTATAAGTTTTACGTTCCGGATGTCGAGACGCAACAGATCGCCTATATCGGAACGGTCAAGGAGGGCGGACCGGTCCCGGGCGCAAAGACCGCCCCTGGGGCCAAGCCCGCCTCGGCCACCACGGCCGCCGTGGCCATCCGTTTGAAGATAGTGGGAGGCTTGATTACCGAGGCGGAACAGCTCGTCATCAGGCCGGAGCAGAGCCTGTTCGGAGACGCGCCCGCCTCCAAGTTCCCGCCGACGGGAGAAGCCGTCGAAAAGATGGGCGCCCCGCACCCGATTTTCACCGAGGTTATACCGGAAGCACAACGGCACTCCCGCGAGGAGCTGGTCCGTATCGGAAACTACTATTTTGCGGGATTGCAGCGCAACGACGGCAAGGGCTACTACCCCTTTACCGATGACGCGGTGCGCTATGAGAACGGGATGCCGGCATGCGGCCTTGACCGCGAGGGTAAATTGATCCCGAAAGCCTGCAAGAGGCAGTTCGAGGAGGGGCTTAAAGGGATCGTCACGCGAATCCGCGACCGGCGCTTTGTCGCTGTGGACCGGGAAAGGGGCATCGTCTTCACTTTCGCATTCTTCGATCATCTGCCGATCAATTGGACCTGGCAGCTGGCCGAGTTGTTTAAGATCGAGGGGGAGAATATCCGCCGCATCGAAGCGGTGTTTCACCGCTGCCCTTACGGGATGAACTCCGGGTGGAGCACCTATGAACAGGGGATGTCGGAGGAGATACAGAGCATCCGTTGATTATAAAAGGGGGACAGTCACCGGTGTCCCCGTCAATAGGATCCTCTTCCCAGCCGTTCATTGGGGGACACTGGTGACTGTCCCCCTTAAC
>CAYZTZ010000200.1:0-4869 GCA_964481255.1 uncultured Acidobacteriota bacterium
GGATGCGGTCGACCACGCGGGGTTCCGTAATAAGAGATACGATGCGCATGCGGCCGCCGCACGGGCACAACAAGGGATCCGCCTTGAAGGTCTTGGCGAGAAACCGGATGCTCGCGATAAACTCACCGCGTTTTATTCCGGCGGCTTCGCCGTTTATTCCGGCAGCCAGTACGTTCGTCAGGTGGAGCCGGGCCTTGAGCCGGGAGAGCTTTTTGCCTGGCTCGAAGAGTGCTGGATTGGCCCGGAGCTTTCGCCAAATCAGCGTGTATCCGCGATTCACCCTGTCGCCATCCCTGAGGCTCTCAGCAAGCTGAAAGCAGGTTTCAGCAGTTACGCGGCCGATATCTCTGCAAAATGCCGTGTCGGTTTTGTGCCAGAATCAGGAAGTTATTCGGGTTAAATTAGTCAGGTGCGGTTGCGCGAAAATTCGCCAGCCCGCCAGTTTTGGCCGATTTGCGGATTTTTATAAGTTGCTGTAGATGCGGTATCCGGACTCATGACCCCAAGGTCGGTGGTTCGATTCCACCCGTCGCTACAAGAACCACCACAGACTCCATAGATTAAGGAATTCTCCTATTTTCTCAGCAGCTTTAGGATGGGGGCGCCCGAGCGCGCCGCTTTCCCCTGAAATCGAAATCCTTAAATTTAATCTATTCTATTCCTTTCGCGTCCATTCGTGGTATGCTGACGGCAACAACAGATAGACAGCAGCCGTCGGCAATTCGGCATGATGAACAGCGACAATGACAGTCCCCCGGATCCCCGTGTCGATTCCGGCGGAAGCGCTCCGCAGGCTCCCTTTGTCGGCATGCGCTTCGGCCGCTACAAGCTCCTTTCGCGCATCGGAGCCGGGGGTATGGGCGAGGTCTATCAGGCGATCGACGAGGACCTGCAACGACCCGTCGCGATCAAGTTTCTGCCCGCCCGGTTCACCGCGGACCCCGAACGCATGGCGCGCTTCGCGCAGGAGGCCCGGGCGGCGTCGAGTCTCAATCACCCCAACATCGTCACGATTCATGAAATCGGGGAAACCTCAGGGCTGCCTTACATCGTGATGGAGCTCGTCGACGGGGAGACTCTGCGATCGATGATGGCGCGGGAACGGGTGCCCGTCCGCCGCCTGCTTGATCTCGCCGCCCAGATGGCCGAAGGACTCGCCAAAGCCCATGGAGCCGGAATTGTGCACCGGGACCTCAAGCCCGAGAACATCATGGTGACGCGCGACGGTTTCGTGAAGGTCCTCGATTTCGGGCTGGCCAAGCTCTGGCCCGTGGAGCGCGAGGGGGGATCCGAAGCCATAACCGTCACCAATCCCCTTCTGCCCCCCGATACCGCGCACAATACAATTCTGGGCACGGCCGGATATATGTCTCCCGAGCAGGCGGCGGGCCGCTCCGCCGATTTCCGTTCCGACCAGTTTTCTCTGGGCGCCATCTTCTATGAAATGGCGACCGGCTGCCGTGCTTTCTGGGGTCCGAGCGCGGCGCAGACGCTCGCGTCCATCATCGAAAAAGAACCCCGGCCGATTCCCGAACTGAATCCCGGGTTTCCCGCGCCCGTCCGCTGGATTGTTGAACGGTGTCTTGAAAAGGACCCTGCGGCCCGGTACGCGTCGACCCTGGATCTGGCGCGCGAACTCCGCAGTGTGCGCGGGCATCTCTGGGACGTATCGGGTCCGGGAGTAATGCCCGCCGAGGGCGCGTCGCGCCGGCCGCGCCTGCGTCTGTGGCACAAGCTGGCGGCGGTGCTGGCAGTCCTGACGGGACTGGTGCTTCTACCGTCCGTGCTGGACACGTTGCGCCAAAAGCTGCACCTGCTGCCTCTGCCGGAACAGAAACGAATCGCCGTCCTGCCGGTGCGCAATCCCGGAGGGACGGCCCAGGACGGCGCCCTGTGCGAGGGTCTAATGGACTACGTCGTCGCCCGCCTCAGCGAGATCGAAAGGTTCCAGCAGGCCTTCTGGGTCGTGCCCGCCGCCGAGGTGCGGCGCCAGGGCGCAGCTTCCGACAGCGATGTCCGCCGCGGGCTGGGCGTGACGCTGGCCCTGGATATCACGGTCCAGCGGTCCGGCGAGCGCACCCTCATGAGCGCGATCCTCCGCGATACCGAGCAGAAACGGGTGCTGCGCTCCACGACAAAGAATATGCCGCCCGGAGTCTCGATCCTTGACCGGACGGTTGAGGCCATAATCGGCATGCTGGATCTGGAAATCGGGGAGAAAGCGCGCGCCGCGCTTCGCGCCGGCACAACGAGCGTCGCGGAAGCGTCCACGCTCTATGCCCAGGCCCTGGCCTATCAGCCTTATGAGCAGGCGCGAACCATGCTGGAACGCTATGAGCAGCGGCAGAATCTGGAAAAGGCCGTGAATCTGCTCAATGCCGCTCTGGCCAAGGACCCGCGCTACGCCCTGGCCGAAGCCGGCTTGGGGGAGGTCTATCTGCGTCTTTGGACGCTCACGAAGGATGCGGAGTACGCACGCCTGGCGGAAGAACACTGCCTGCGCGCCAGGGACCTCGACAGCCTGGTGGCGCCGGTCTGGGTCACTCTTGGTATGCTGCACTCGCAGACGGGAAAATCCGATGAAGCGCTCCGCGATTTTGAGCTTGCGCTCGCCCGAGCTCCCGGAAGCGGGGACGTTCTTCGCGAGCGCGGCCTCGCCCTGGAGCGCCTCGGAAGATTTGAAGAGGCTGAGAAGAGCTACCGCGAGGCGGTCGCCCGGCGCCCGGATTCATGGGCGGCGCGCAATTATCTGGGGGCCTTTCTCTTCAGCAGGGGACGCAACCGGGAGGCGGAGCAGGCCTTCCGCCAGGCTTTGGAGCTGGCTCCCGACAACGCCCGCGCCTGGTCGAACCTGGGAGCGGTCCTATACCGTATGGAGCGATACAGCGAAGCGGAAGCGGCATGGAAGAAATCCGTCGATTTTCACCCCACAGCTTCGGCGCTGTCCAACCTCGCGACCCGCAGGTTCTACCAGGGACAGTATGCGGAAGCCGCCCGCGGGTTCGAGCGGGCCGCAGGGCTCGCCGAACGCGACTACCGCATCTGGCGCAACCTTGGAACGGCGTATTTCTGGGCCCCGGGCGAGCGGGGCCGCGCCGCCGGCGCGTTCCGCACCGCGGCCGACCTGGCGGAAAAGGAAAGGCAGCTGGATCCCAGTGACGCGCCGCTGCTCGCTGAGCTGGCGGACTGCCTGGCCCTCCTGGGGGAATCCGGCCGCGCGCGGGCCTTGCTTGCGGACGCCCTGAAACTTGAGCCGGGCAACAGCTATGTCACTCAAATGGCGGTGGGGATCCACGAAACGCTCGGCGAGCGGGACGCCGCGCTTCGATATCTCGACAAGGCACTGAAGGAGGGGTATTCGCGCGACGAAATAGAAAGCAATCCGTTTCTCGCCGAACTGCGATCCGACCCGCGCTATCCGGGCCTCGGGAAGACGAAGCCCGCAGTCCAGAACAACAACAAACAGTACAACCGATAAAGGAGGCATTATGTCGGGCCTATACGATATCTACATCTATGAGAAAGACGGGCAATACCGTGTGCGGCCGCCCACGGCCATGATCGATAACACGCAAAAGAGTCAGCTCGGGATCCGGAACCTGACTGCTTACGTTGCGACCATCTTTTTCCCTCCAAACCTTTTGATGGACGGTCCGATCGTCACGGTAAACGGTAACGAGGCGGACAGATTCAATCTTCATCCCGAAGCCAATGGGATCTATTCCTATTCCGTCCTGATTTCCAAGCACCGCGAAGTGGTGGCTGCAGTAGGAGAATCAGGCCCCTCGGTGATAATAGATCGGTAGGCGAAAACGGCCGGACGCCGGGCATTTTCCGCTTAACAAAAGCATATCCGGGAACAACCGTTGATCTGCTTCCCGGGATAGCCCTGTGCAGGCGGCTCCATGCCCGGCGGGCGCGGATTGAAAAATCATCTCCCGTCGGATAAAGTGTTGTTGCATTTCCCGGATTAAGGAAAGGACGCCGATGTCACAGGATATCATTCTCAGGCAGGAGGAGGGGTTCTTCAAAATCACAGCGCTGAAGCTGTATCGCAAGACAGCGGGCGTGACCTTTGACGCAGTCCCGATGGGAGGACTGTCGCTCCTAAAGGCCATCGACCGGGTCCTTCACGACCACGGCGCGTATTCTCCCGGGACCGTCGGGGCCGTCGAACGCCCCTGGTACATGCATGAGAGCCAGGAAGACAACCTCGTCGTGCTGGCCGGATTCCGCGACATCGATCTCTTCAGGGACAGCCGTCTGGCGCATTTCCGCTTAAGCTCCCACCGCATCGAAATGGACGGAACGCTCTTATACGATCAGCCGGTGATGCTTTCCTGGTCGACGCGAGTTTTTCACCGCATCGTGAGCAGCCCTGAAAAAGGATCGGCCTCGATCAATCTGGCGGTCCGCCTTCCCGGATTCGACATCCGTACGAATTTCAGCATCTACGACCTGAACGTCGAAACCGGCGAATACCGCATCATCAGGGAAGGCCATCTCGACCAGTTCGGCGAATAGGCGAAACCGGGCACACATTTTGTCGTGGGAGCACGGCTCTCCAGCAGCCGTGCGCCAGCCACACGAGCTTTTCGTGAGCACGGCTCTCCAGAGCCGTGCGTTAGCCTATTGTTCAGACAGACGGACGGGTCTGGAGAGGCTGTCTCAAAACTCGCATGCCCGATCATTCGGCCGCCGGAAATGACTGATTCTATTAAAGCGATCCTTTTAAATTCCCAGTTATTAGACAGCCTCTGGAGACCCGTCCGCACACGAGCTTTCGTGAGCACGGCTCTCCAGCAGCCGTGCGTCGGCTTATTGTTCAGACAGACGGACGGGTCTGGAGACCCGTCCGCACACGAGCTT
>CAYZTZ010000201.1:0-4837 GCA_964481255.1 uncultured Acidobacteriota bacterium
CTCACGAAAGACTTGTGTGAGGACGGGTCTCCAGACCCGTCCGTAAGCAGTGAAAGAGGCAGGCGCACGGCTCTGGAGAGCCGTGCTCACGAAAGACACGTGTGAGGACGGGTCTTCAGCCCCGTCCGGTAGCCTGAGAAAGAGGCCGACGCACGGCTCTGGAGAGCCGTGCTCACGAAAATATTGCTAGAGGTGGGCAAACATCAACAGCCCGCGTTCCAGCCTTTCGGTATGGGGCGGTTCTCTGCACCTCAGACAAGGATGTTTCCCGCTTCAGCGTCCTGCAGGTGCATGATCCGCTCGACTGCCGGTGGTCCTTTGCCGTCCCTGTAAGATCGGTGCAAAGTCTTGTTCATTCGTGGCTTGAAAGGCGCAGGTCTCATTCCTTTGAAAGCCAGTCGATAATTCCTTCCGACGGGCGAAGATTTTTAAGAAATTCTGCAGCGGGTATGCACCAGATTCCGTCCGTTTGAAGCCTGTCGCTTCCGCGATAGAGAAGAATGCAGATGCATTCCGGATAGTCTTTGGAAAAGGCTTTGAGCGGGCGAAGATCCGCAGGCTGAACTTTTGCGGAATTCTTTACTTCAATGGCCCAGAATCCTGCGCATCCATAAACGATAAAGTCCACCTCGACGCCTGAGCGGGTGCGCCAATAATGGAGCCGTGCCTCGGATCCGGAATAGGCGATCCAAGCGCGCAAATGCTGGGCAACTAGTCCCTCGAGGGATGCTCCTTCGATCTCCTCCGGCCGGTCGAGCGGGCCATGGGGGCGGAGCGATCGATAGACGCCGGCGTCAAAAAAGTAAAACTTGGAATGCGACACGGTATCGCGGCGGGCCCTGGTGGTGAAGACCGGGATAAGGAAGGACAGCAGCAGATCCCCCAGAGCCTCGATATACGCGGAAACCGTTTTCCGCTCGATCTGGCATTCCCTCGCCACATTGCTTATATTCAGGACGCTCGCGTGTGAAAAACTTATAGCTTCCAGGAACCGCGAGAAATTGCCGACGTTTCTCGTCAACCCCTCGGCGCGGACTTCCTGCTCGACATAGATGCCGGTGTAGGCCTTGAGCGCATCCTCAGGTCTCGGCGACGACACGACCAAAGGCACGAGTCCCCTTACGATAGCCGATTCCAGCGAAAACTCAGGGAGTTCTGCCGCCATAAAAGGGTGCATCGTTCGAAGAAGGGCGCGGCCGGCCAGCAGATCGACCCCGCCTCGCCGAAGCTTGCGCGCACTGGATCCGGTTAAGACAAAGCGTTTCGGGCCGATGGATTCCATGCATTCGTGCACGACATTCAGAAGTTCTGGCACCCTTTGGACTTCGTCTATGACTATGGTGTCTTGCTCGGGCGATCCCAGGACTAGAGCGCGCAGTCTTTCCGGACGCGCGGCCATTTCCCGATAAACCTCGGGCTTCAACAGATCCACGAACAAGGCTTCTTTTATCCGATGCTGAAGCCAGGTCGACTTGCCCGTTCCCCTGGGTCCGAACAGAAAGAAGCTCTGGTCGGGAATTGAAAAAAAACGGGGTATCGTTTCCATAATGCGACTCATTTTGGAATATCATATCCCAAAATGCAACAATCCTGTGAATTACATTATCGTGTAATGTTCCGGCTCTGGCGGCGCGACTCGACCCATATGCCTTGTTTGCTTATTAAGTTGCTTACTTGGAAAGCCCCGAACGGGGCTTTTGAGGGTGCCGTTTCAGGGTGCTGACCCCATCGTGGGGGCCCTACCTAAAACCACCCGCTTTGCGGCTGTAGTGTCAATTCGTGTTGATTGGCGTTTCCCTGAAATACTCCACCGTCCGGCGCAACCCGTCGCGCAGGCTGACCTCGGGCCGCCATCCCAGCTTTTCCGCCGCACGTTCCGCGTTGAGGAAGATCCGGTAGACCTCCCCTTTTTTGGCCGGCCCATGCACAGCCGTTCCCCGGTAGCCGGTCAACTCGTTCAATTCCTCAAAAATACGGTTCACCGAGGTCGGGATGCCGCTCCCGATGTTCAGAATTTCGCCGCCGGCCCTGTCGAGCGCCAGCACATTGGCTCTGGCGATGTCGCCGACATAGACGAAATCCCTTTCCTGATCGCCGGTCCCGTTGATGACCGGCTGAGCCTTGCTCAGCATTTTCCCGGCGAAAATGGCCACGACTCCCGCTTCGCCGAAGGGGTCCTGGCGGGGCCCGTAGACGTTGGGGTAGCGCAGTATCGTGAAATCGACTCCGAAGGCGGACCTGTATATTTCAAGAAAGTGCTCGACATGGTGCTTGCAGGCGCCGTAGGGGTCGACCGGGTTGATCGGATGCTCTTCGGTGACCGGCAGGAACCGCGGCTCGCCGTAGCAGGCCCCTCCGGTGGAGGCGTAGATGACCTTTCGCACTCCGTGTCTCCTGCAGCATTCGAGCACATTCACCGACCCGAGGACATTGACGTCGGTGTAGAGCAGGGGCTTTTCGAACGACTCCCGGACATTGGCCCGGGCGGCCTGGTGGCTCACGACTTCGGGTTTCTCGGCGGCGAAGACTGCGTCCAGTCGGTCGCTGCGGATGTCCACTTCGTAAAAGCGCGCGCCGTTGGGCACGTTGCGCCGGAATCCCGTGGAAAGATCGTCCACGACGCAGACCTCGTGTTCCGCGGCAAGGTATGCCTCGACGACGTGCGACCCGATAAACCCCGCTCCCCCCGTCACCATGATCTTCATAGTTTTTCTTTCCAGCCTCCCTCCAGAACCGGGCGGTGAGCGCCCAGCCAGGCGCCTATGCCTGCAATCAGGATATCGGTGGTTCCCGCGAATCGGTTAGGGATAATAACCTGCGCGGCTTCAATCCCGGCCGCCAGAAGCACGGCCCAGAGAATGACCGACCTCCCCGGCCGCAATGCGGCCAGCACCGCGTAGGTCATCAGCCCCGACAGGGCGTCATACAGCGCCGCTCCCGTGGTGCGGTTGTAATACTCGACGAGCGGGATCCACTCGAACCGCGAGCGCGCCGCCCAGTCCACAAACCGGTACGGGCTCAAGCCCTGCGCGATAATCGCGAGGTTCATCAGGATGAAGCCGGTCGCCGGCCGGACAAGCGACGGGGCGTATTTCCCGGCCGCGACGCCCGCGGCCGCCCCTGCCAGGTTCATCGTCAGGTCCCTCAGGGAGGGCGCGTGGGAATCCACAAGGAGCTTAGCAGCCTCCAGAAAGAAGGGAAGGGCCAGGGTGACGGGAATCAGTCCCCGCCGCGTGATTCGGACCGCCAGAGCCCCCAGAATGCAGAATTCGGCCATTTGAATCCATTCCGTTTCGATCGGCACGCCCGATTCCCACGGATTGACCAGAAGGGCTTTTAATCCCGCCCGGAAGTGCCCGACATCGAGGCTGAGGTCGAAGGGTAGGAGCATGCCGGCGGCGATGACGCCCGTGAGCATCCAGTAGAGCGTAATCCTTCTTTCCAGAAGGGATCCGGAGAGAAAGTCGATAATCGGTTTCCCGAAAAGAACCGCCATGATGGCGCCCGCGAGAGCTCCAAGGCCGTTATTGAGGGCGTCGGTGATATCCGAAACGCGCGGCGGGATCGCGAGTTGGATGGTTTCCGAGAGGACTCCCAGGACGCACCCGAGGGCGAACCATCTGGCCGTGCCCCATATTTTCCTTTCCCACCCGAAGACCAGGGCCCCGAAGAAGCCCAGGGGGACGGTGAGCAGGCCGTTGGCCATCATATCCGGCAGGCTGTGAATCCGCCCGCGCTCGATATCCCAATAGGGAAGCAGCCCTATTTTTGACCAGGCCAGAGACAGCGAGCGAGCCGACAGATCAAACTCGAACGGGAAAAGCGTGCCGTAGAAAATCAGCAGGATAGAGCCATAGAACCCATACCGGCATAACGCCGGCATCGGGTCGCCTGTGACTTTGTCAGCGTCATCAGAATGAGAGAGCATTTTTCTTACTAACAGGGAACGGCTTTCTGCCGTTTCGGCAGAATTATGGCAATCCCCCGTAGCCCATGTGAGCACGGCTCTCCAGAGCCGTGCGTCTGCCTGGCTCCCGGACTACCGGTCCACCCGGCCCGCGGATCATATGTTCAGACAGACGGACGGGTCTGGAGACCCGTCCGCACACACTTCCCTTTTTCGTGAGCACGGCTCTCCAGAGCCGTGCGTCCACATTTTACCGCAAATATCAAAATAAACAGCAGGTTGCGTGATCTTTGTCACATCGGCGGATCCAGTGGCGACGATGAATCAAGACATCCGGGAGTGCAGCAGCCAGCGCGGGATTACGGGATTCCAATACCGGATGGCGTCTATGGTAGGGATGTTCATCAGGACGTGCATGAAAGATTTCATCGGGTTCAGCAGTCCGGCTCTTCTATTGCTGTGGCTCCTTTGCGGAGCCGCCTGCCTGCACGCCTCCGAAACCGTGGTCGTCAACAAATCATTCAACAAGAGGGAGATCAAGGTGAGGGTCGGGGGCTCGATCCGGGTGGAGCTCGAGGAACTCGGGGCGGCGGGATACACGTGGAAACTGCAGAACCTTGACGAGGACCATTTCGAAAGCCCCGAAGTTCAAACCGATGGCCCTCCGCCCCAAGGCGACTTCACCGGGGCGCCGGTTCTGAAGACCTGGCTGATCAGGGTCAAAAAGGCGGGGCTCTCGGAGCTGAAGTTCATCCATTACAGGCCGTGGGAGGGAGAGGAAACCACCGCGGACACTTTTTATCTTCGGGTGCGAATTGTCCCGTGAATCGGAAAAGCATGGGGGGAAATATGATCCGTGGGAAAAGCGCAGTGATTAAAGCTTTTGTCAGTCTCGCAGTATTGGTTTTTCTGCCGCTCAACGCCGCGTTT
>CAYZTZ010000202.1:0-4779 GCA_964481255.1 uncultured Acidobacteriota bacterium
CTCACAGAAGAGTTTTTCTCCAGGCCCGTCCCCCCAAAATGACTCCCGCTCTTTTTGTGAAACATAAAGGCCACGCATTACACGGCCTAGCATAGCCTCAACGGAATCCTGGTGAGTCCATAGCCGGTTGCGTGGGCGGACGGGTCTCCAGAGGCTGTCTCATAACCGGGAAATTGAAAAGGTCGCTTTAATAGAATCAGTTATTTCGGCGGCCGAATGATCGGGCATGCGAGTTTTGAGACAGCCTCTCCAGACCCGTCTGTCTGAACAATAGACCGACGCACGGCTCTGGAGAGCAGTGCTCACGAAAAGCGAGGGAAGGCGGACGCAGGGCTCTGGAGACCCGTGCTCACATATTCAGTTCGGCGGCGGTCCGGATGGTGTAGTGGGATTTGAGACGCACGATCCGTTCGGCCAGCGACGTGTGAATCGCATGGCCGGCCCTTTCGGCGTAAAGGTGCCCGAGGATCGGGTGGCCGGTCAGCGAGATGTCCCCGAGCATGTCGAGAAGCTTGTGCCGGACGAATTCGTTGGGGAAGCGGAGATGGTTGTTGACGATTCCGCTGGAATCGAGAACGACGGCGTTGTCGAAGGACCCCCCGCGGATCAGGCCGAGGCTCTGAAGATATTCGATATCCGAGGCGAAACCGAAAGTGCGGGCGCTCCCGAGCTCGCGGCAGTAGGATTCGGGCGTCAGCTCCATGTGGATTTCCTGGTGCCCGATAGCTTCGTGTTCAAAGTCGATGATGTAAGTCGCCTGAGCGACCGGCGACGGGTAAACACCCGCTACCTTGTTCCCGTAACGCACCTCGATGGGCTTCTCAATCACAAAATAGCGCCGGGGGGCCTCCTGCTCGACGATGCCGGCTTTCCGGATCTCTTCGACGAAGCCCCTCCCGCTGCCGTCCAGAATGGGCACCTCGAGGGAATCGATATCGAGATATAAATTGTCGATTGCCAGGCCGTAAAGCGCCGAAAGGATGTGCTCGACCGTCGAGATCATCACACCCTTTTTCATCAGAGTGGTGGCGTAGCTTACCTTGGCCACGTGCTCGCGTACGGCCTCGATCTCAAAGTTCTTCAGGTCCGTGCGCCGGAAACGGATGCCTGTCTCCGGGGGGGCCGGAACGAGCTTGAGCTTCACGGGATAGCCCGTGTGAAGGCCTACGCCCTCGAAATGAACCGCCTTCCGCAACGTCCTCTGGTTCTTCAACATGGCAGACCGCATGGCGCAAATAACACTCAATACGGCAAAAAGCCTTAAGTATAATCCCTTAGCAAATCATGTGCCAGATGGTACAACGGCGCATCGTTTGCATAAATAGTTGATTTTTAAATGCTTGGGTCGTATCGTTTTGTTCCTTGGGCGCCGGGCCCTTCCGAAGTTGTGGCAAATAGGAGACGCCGGAGAGCGCCGCGCGCTTCGCGAACAACAGGCCCGGAATTCCGGCCCGTGTAGTATTATGATCCCGGCGCGAGTTTCGTTGAGAGATCGACATGATCCGGCCGTCACTGAAAGAGTTGAAGGAAATGGCGGGCCGGGGATCAGTGATCCCGGTCTGCAAGGACATCCTGGGCGATCTTCTTACCCCTGCCGCGGCTTTTCTGCGCGCGGCTCATGGGCGGCGCCGTGTTTTTCTCCTGGAGAGCGTCGAGGGAGGAGAGCGCCTGGCCAGGTATTCCTTCATCGGCTGGGACCCTTTCCTTTTCGTGCGGGGCAAAGGGAGGGACGTATGGGTCGAACACCAGGGCGAAATCGTGCGCGAGGAGACCCGCGGTTTCGACAAGCTCCGCGAGATTTCCGCCGGGTTCAGGCCGGTCGTGCTTCCGGACCTCCCGCCGTTTCTGGGTGGCGGCGTCGGATATTTCGCCTACGATCTGGTCCGCCAGTTCGAAAGGATTCCCAGCCGGGCCGTCGACGACCTGGGCATGGACGACTACCAGGTGATGTACTTCTCCACGATCCTCGCCTTCGATCACCTGAAGCACCGGATTCACATCGTCGCCAACATTTTCAATGACCGGGGAGGGCGCGACCTGGAGGCCAGGTATCAGGACGCGCTGTTGCGCATCGAACAGGTCGAAAAAAGGCTCACGGTCCCCATTTCCCTCCCTTCGCCCTCCGCTCACGAGGTCCTTCCGGAACCGGTATCGAACCTGAGCGAGGCGGACTACCGGTCGAACACGGAGAAGGCAAAATCCTATATCCGCGCCGGCGACATATTCCAGGTCGTCCTGTCCCAGCGGTTCGCCGTGAAGATCCTATGCGATCCCTTCGATATCTACCGCGCGCTCCGTTTCATCAATCCCTCCCCATACATGTTCTTCCTGCGCCTGGACAACGTGCACCTCGTGGGCGCCTCGCCGGAAATGCTGGTGAAGGTGCGCGACGGCAGGGTGGAGTACGGACCGATCGCCGGGACGCGTCCCAGGGGGAGCACCCCCGAAGAGGACCAGAAACTCGGGCGGGAACTGCTGGCGGACGAAAAGGAGAGGGCGGAGCATATCATGCTGGTGGACCTGGGGCGCAACGACCTGGGCCGCGTGTGCCGATTCGGGACCGTAAAAGTGACGGATCTGATGCGCATCGAAAGGTACAGCCACGTCATGCATCTCGTCAGCAGCGTCGAGGGAGAGCTCCGGGACGGCCTTGACTCCTTTCACGCGCTGGAGGCCTGCCTGCCCGCCGGGACCGTGTCGGGCGCGCCCAAGGTGCGCGCCATGGAAATCATCGAGGAACTGGAGCCCTGCCGCCGCGGCGTTTACGGCGGCGCGGTCGGCTATGTCGATTTTTCGGGGAATCTCGACACCTGCATCGCTTTGCGGACCCTGGTGGCCAAGGACGGCGTCGCTTACATTCAGGCGGGGGGCGGAATCGTGGCCGACTCCCAGCCCAGGCGGGAGTACGAGGAGTCGATCAACAAGGCGGGGGCCCTGCTGCGCGCCGTCCGCTTCGCGCACGAAGGGTTGAAATGATTTATTATGAATGATTGACGACCGGCGAATGGCGGATTGCGCCGTGCGGCGGATTGAGCTTATATTCCGCTGTCGCCGACGCGACGGGCATAAAGGCCGAACCGGATGCCGGACCCCAAAGGACCCGGCTGCAATCAAACGGCCGCCACTCGGCGAAATGAATCTGCCGCAGGCCGCCGGGGAGCGGCGCGTCGAACCTAGGCCGGCATTTCAGGGCCGCATGGCGTGATATTAAAGGATGGCTTCGCATAAGCGACTCTTGAATTCTCATATTGATGCCCTATGATCCTTGTCATCGATAACTACGATTCCTTTACTTTCAATCTTGTCCAGTACCTCGGCGAGATGGGGAAGGAACTGAGAGTGTTCCGCAACGACGCCATTCGTCTGTCGGATATCGAGGCCCTGGAGCCTGAGAAAATCGTCATCTCACCGGGCCCGGGCCGCCCGGAAAATTCGGGCATCATCATCCCGCTGATACGGAAGTTCGCGGGTAGGATCCCCATTCTCGGCGTGTGTCTCGGCCACCAGGCGATCGGCGCCGCCTTCGGCGGGGACGTCGTCGCGGCCCCCAAAATCATGCACGGCAAGACCAGCGAGATATTCCACGACGGCCGCACCATCTTCAGGGAACTGCCGAACCCTTTCCGCGCGACGCGCTATCACTCCCTCGTGGTCGCCCCGGAGAGCCTGCCTGAATGCCTGGAGATATCGGCCAGGACCGGCGACGGAGTCATCATGGGCCTGCGCCACCGCGAGATGGTCGTTGAGGGCGTGCAGTTTCACCCGGAATCCATTTTGACAGACACGGGAAAAAGGCTGCTCTCGAATTTCGTGAATCTGTGAGTGATTGAGGAAAACAACGACTATGACACAAACGGCGATCCATTACCGGCTGCCCGAAAACCTTCTCGGCACTATTCTCGAGAACATCGTGAGCGTAAAACTGCGGGAAGTGGAGGCGGCCAAACGGAAGCTGCCGGCTGAATCCCTGGAAAGCGTCCTGGACCGGGCGCCGCATGTCCGCCCCTTCCGGAAAGCGCTCGAGCGGCGGTCTCCCGCCGTCATCGCCGAGATCAAGAGGGCATCGCCGTCCGCCGGAGTCCTCCGGAACGGTTTCGACCCGGTTGTCATCGCGCGCAGCTATCAGGACGCAGGAGCCGCGGCCGTTTCGGCGGTCACCGAAGGGAAACACTTTCAAGGGAGTCTGGAGACGCTGGCCCGATTGCGATGGAACATGAAACTCCCACTGCTGCGCAAGGATTTCATCGTCGATCCCTATCAGATCCTTGAGTCCCGCCACGCGGGGGCGGACGCCGTGCTGCTGATCGCGGCCCTGCTGGACGACGCGGCGCTCAGGGGTTTGCGGTCCGATGCCGAGCGGTGCGGCATGGACGCCCTGGTGGAGGTGCACGACGAGACGGAACTCAAGCGGGCACTCGATTCCGGCGCCGTTCTCATCGGCGTCAACAATCGCGACCTGCGCACGTTCGATGTCCGTCTCGACGTCTCGCTGCGACTTGCGGTCCTTATCCCCAAAGGGGTGACGGCCGTCGCGGAAAGCGGCATTCACAGCAAGGCCGACATGCGAAAGCTGATGGAAGCCGGCTATAGGGCTTTTCTTGTGGGGGAGCACCTTTTGCGGGCGGAATCCCCCGGGGCCGCCCTCGCGGAGCTTCTGCGCGCCTTCTAAACCTGTTTGTGTGAGCACGGCTCTCCAGAGCCGTGCGTCCGCCCGGCCCGCTGGCTGCCGGATGGATCAGGAGACCCGTCCGCACATGAGTTTTAGTGAGCACGGCTCTA
>CAYZTZ010000203.1:0-3153 GCA_964481255.1 uncultured Acidobacteriota bacterium
GCCTGCATATCTTTGATCTGGACTTGATCCGGCATCTTGATAACGATGATAAGACCGCCGTTCCTGCCGCATTTGTCAACCAGGTCCCTAAGGAAAGATTCCAGTTGGCCGAGGGACCACAGCTTGCTGGTATTCGGGGTGCGGACCAACAGGCAGGTGTGGCCTCCCAGAATTTCCTTTGCCCGGACCGCATCCACTGCTTCTATCGAGGCCAGTATCTTCGCCCTGGGCAGCTCCAGCAGGCATTCCAGCCTGTCGCCGAATTTGGATTCAAAAAACGGCACTGGTACGTAGCCGAGGTCCACATGCGTCTGCAGGGACTTTTTAAGCCCCGGCCAGTAAAACTTTTTGAATTGGTCCTCGGACATGAAGACCGGATCGCCCCTCCAGAGCGGCAAGCCGACCCTCGGAGGATAGTCTCTTGCGGTCGTGTCGGCCGGGACGGCATGCGCGATACGCCTTTCCAGGATCACTTCGCAAGCCCGCAGCAGCTTGTCGGGCCGACGATACATATCGAGCATGGACCCTTTCATTCCCCGCAGAAGGCTCGAAACGGTGTCGAAGGGCGCTCCGCCGATGCCGCCTGCGCCAAACCCGGCAAATGGAGGGAAGCCCAGCTGGGCCAGCTCTTCAGAAGTATTGCCGATGCTCTCCCGGAACTCCCGGACATGCCTTCCGGCTTCAGCAAGGTGTTTGGCCATTTCTATAAATTCCGGGCCGGCCAGGAGCGGGGTCAGATATTCAAGTCCCATGAACATGCTGTCCAGGGGAGGCAGTTTGGCCAGGGGCGCCAATGCTCCGTAAACGCGGGGAAAGTAGCGGCGAATCATAAAGCCGGAGGGGTCATTCAGGAACATGTCGTACTCCTCTTCCTTCATGTATTCCCCTTCAATGAACTGGTAATTAAAATCCGGGGGTTTCGGGCCGCCGGGCCAGAGGCAGTTTTTGATGTCCAGCTCGGTCATCGCGGCCCCGCAGGCCGGGAATCCGGGCTCGCTCATATCGGGCTCCAGGTCCACGGCCATTTTCCGCATCGTTCGCTTGAGGGCGATATGGTCGTAGTAGGCGGCCGAATTGGGAATTCCGGAGTAGGCATGCGGCTCAACCAAAACCATAAATGAAACCCGGTCGGGCACTCTTAATTCAATGGCGTCCCGGACACGTCGGGCTCTCTCCGCATAAAGCTGTTCGACGCTTTTTCCGGTCCGTTCTTCGATTTGTTTTTTGAGAAGCGCATTCTCATTCTGATACTTTTCCATCTCAGCGGGGGATGTCATTATGGGCTCACCTCATTCAACCTGAATTCCTGAATTAAACGACACTGTTTTGTTCCTGGTCGGCTGAATTTTACAGACTTAAAAAGAAAGATCCTATCCATCTCCAAATAAGATCACCAGGCGGGATTTTTCTGCCCTGCCTTGTGCCGACCTTCCAACCCTTCGTTATAGATGGTTCGTGTCTTGAAATACCATTGACCGTTGATCTTTACCAACTCGTCTTCATAGTGGCCGAACAGTCCCAGGACCATGGTGCGGCGGTCCTCGGTATTGTTCGTCGCCTGGAACCAATACGCTGAGGCTTTGGCTGTGTTGCCTTCCACTTTGATTACCTGGTTGGTAATAAAATGGCGCGAGGCTGCGGGCCATTTGCCTTTTGGGGCATTTCGTGCCGGATTGTATTTGCCCGAAGATATAAATTCATAAATCGCCTTACGGCCTCTTATTTCTCCCTGCGCCCAGTGGATGACGCCGTCTTCTGTAAAAGTGGACGCATACGTTGCAGCGTCCTGAAAATCCAGGGCGAACATATAGCGGCCCTGTAAATCGACAATAGCCGCGCGGTCTTCAGCGTAACTGCCGGCAAAAGCCGCATGGAATGTAAAAACAACATAGAGAAGCAAATATGTCGAAGCGCTTATGCGGTTTTTCATACTTTCGTCCTTGCTCAAGTTATTGGAAATCATAGCTGGATTTTAGTCGAAAGACGATAAGAGAATGCATATGTTCATATTCTGAACAACCCGGATCCTATGTATTGTCGCTTTGTGGGAATAGATTCTTTATCCGTGATTTCTCTGTAAAATGCAAAGAAGTTTTTAAGTTATGGGATATCAATCACATGACCGAAGCATTCCTTTTGTGCTGAGAGCTGAAAGCCGACGGCGGAGCGCGCGCGGCCGCTTTATCAGCATCCCAAATCTTTGATATCGCCTAAGTTGCGTCAAGTAATTTTTTGAACATGGTAACAATCTTTTCCACGGATTTTTCTCTTGGAATCCACAGGGTTCTCCACAGGCATGTTCGCGAGAAATCTCTTCAGCACGGTGCCGATCGACGACCACCCCACGTGCGTCACCTGCTCATGCATCCGCCTGCTCATCTCGGGCGGCAGTGGTGTTTGTGGAATCGGCACTGCGTGCTTGCCTGTAACGTCCTCGGAAGGCCGCTCTCTTTTTGCAGGCCCGGTGCCTTCGGCCTTTGCACGGCGTGCGTTCTCGCGCTTGTGCCTTTCAGGATTGGCTGCCGCGCGCGTGTATTTCTCAAGAACAAGCGCCCTGGCTTGCTTCTGATCCACGGTCGTGCCACCTTCCGGATCCCTCAAGACGTAGGTTACGACGCCATCGGTGTCGGCACTCGCCTGGCGAGCCTTCTCGCGACGTTTCATCAGGGAATAGCCCCGGAGTGCCATTGTGCGCGCCATGGCTATCATGATTCGGTTGTGATGATCTCCACGGGCATTGCGTCGCGCGCAGTAAGCGGCGAACTCTGGATCCCATTGCCGGGCGACGCCGGCGGCTAGATACAAATATTTCTTCAAAAGCCGCTGCCCGCATTGGGTCACAGGCATCGGCGGGTCGCTCATGCCCGACTGCTTCTTCCGCTGTCAGAGTCCACAATAACCCGGGAACTGCCGATCGTTGTGAAAGCGGTCGATGTTGGCCACGGGAGCTTCAATACTGGGGGCGATAACGCCTCCTATCCCTCGGATCTGCTCGAGAGTATGGTTGGGACCCCGGCGGTCATAGAGCTTGGCGATGCGTTCTTCCAAACGTTTGACCCCCCAGCTTTGCATGTTCCATCCAGTCCAACGTGACGACTCATCGTATAAACTCTCCTTTGGGCAGCAGAAAGGAGATCCTCCGGATCCGCGCGG
>CAYZTZ010000203.1:3253-4713 GCA_964481255.1 uncultured Acidobacteriota bacterium
CCGCGCGGGCAGAGCCGGCAGAACCGAGTGAGGGGCAGCATCACGCTCTACCAGTTGCGTCTAGGCCTGTCTCCCCGCCGCGCGCAGAACCGTAAAGCAAACCGAGTCGCAAAGCCAGATATTTCAGAACACCAGGATTTCCACAACGCGATGCTTCCACTACGGCTGTGGATATCTTTGAATACTATGGAACAACAGAGTGAATATACCGTTGCGGCCGCCGGCCGCGCCATGTTGTCAGCGGCCAATATAGTCCTTTGTAAATGCCTGGGGAAAAATGTAATCCGCAACTTCGGAATCCGGGCTAAGGAATGCGGGCGTCGGATTTCTTTCTCATCGGCAGGAAAACCGCGCGCTCGTTTGCGATCAGCCGGACAGCCTTCTCCGGGCACTGGATTTCGCACTGGCCGCAGCCGATGCATTTTGCGGCGTCAATGCGGCATTGGTCGCCCGTCATGGAAATTGCCTGAACGGGACAATAGCCGGCGCAGATCCCGCAGCCGCTGCAGACCGATAGGTCTGGAATCCGGGCTTCAAAATACGAGTGCAGATTGAGCGGAATGATCCCGCGGTTGTACGAGCCAAAGACGCCGCAACAGTCCCAGCAGCAATTGCAGATGGCTATCTCGGGATTGCGGACGTCTTCATCCTTGTGAAAAACCTGGTGCACGGCACCCTTGGCCTGCAGCTCTCGAACCAGCGCAATCGCCTCCGGCTTTGAAAGATAGCGGCCCGTCCCATAATCCACCATATACCGGCTGAGTTCGCCGATACTGATGCAGGATTGAGGCATATGCTTGAATCGGCAGGATTCTCCGATCATTTTGTGGTATTGCCGGCAAAAACAGTGTCCCACGGCGATGCGGTTGCCGTCACCGTGTTTCTCGATGAGTTCTTCCACCGTTCTCGCGGGGTAGACTTTCATTGAGCCGGCATCGATTGTTTTTCCAACCGGAATTGTGCGGCCGTGGCCGCCCTCTGGCGGCGGTGCGGCAGTGAGGATGCTTTGATGGGGCTCGCCTCGGCGGGCGCGATAATTGATCAGGCTCCGCCAGGGGAAGGCGTTCAATTTTTTATAGGACTTGAACAAATCATCCAGCCGGCGGGCGAACTCCTGCTTTTCTGGAGTCTCAAGCCCATCCCAGAGATAGATTTCGAACCACCCCAGCATGATTCCCGCGAGCGCAAACTCCTCGCGGCCTTCGCGGGTTTCCTGGGGCCATAGGAAACCTTTCCGTACGAGACCTTCGAAAAACGCGCGGAACCGGGTTTTAGGCAGCGTGCTCAGCGGGGCAGCGGTGTCCAAAGTGCAGGGTTCTGTCCCAAGCTTTATGAGAAAATCCGCTTCTTCGGCTGTCAGCGCGACGTCGAAGCATTGAAGAAGCGGCTCCGTTACCGGGAAGGGCCTTTTGTGCCGCGTATTCATCAACTCGGCGAGCTTGCGCAGACTTCGGGCACGG
>CAYZTZ010000204.1:0-4562 GCA_964481255.1 uncultured Acidobacteriota bacterium
GAGACCCCCCCTCACGGCAATTTTTCGTGAGCACGGCTCTCCAGAGCCGTGCGTCCGCCCGGTCCACGGAGGATATGTTCAGACAGACGGACGGGTCTGGAGACCCCCCCTCACGGCAATTTTTCGTGAGCACGGCTCTCCAGAGCCGTGCGTCTCCTTCACACGCGTTTCAAATCTTGGCCAATGAGCGATCCTGGGCCGGCGTCATGCGCGAGCGCATGCACTCGAGCGTCCGGCGCATAGATTCCCGCGCCACGCGGTTGATGATGGGGCGCGCCAGGTACTCCACGACGGGCGGGACGGAGCGGCTCAGCGTCATCGATTCGCATTCTACCATCACGCCCCCGTTTGCCTGCTCGTAACGCCAATAGGAGTTCATGCGCCAGAGAAAGCCGCGGTCGTGCCCCTCGGGCTTTTCCCGCTCGGTGTTGTCGCCGAGACGCTCGATCTCGGCGATTTTGACGGCGACGCTGCTGCTGGAGGCCCTGGTTTTGCTGTGACGCCTGTACTGGACCAGATGTTCCGTATTGTAACGGACCGTGACGATTTTCGAGCGCTGCAGCTTGAAATAGAGCTTGAGCCGTCCCGGCCCCTTCTCCAGAACCGCGGATTCCAGTACATCCTCCTGCCTTGAGTCCGAGGGAGAAGGATTCTCGAGCCGGGCGAGCAGATTTTCCAGGGTAATTCCGGGAATAAAAACGGCGCCGCGCCAGTGATGGATCTCGCCACCAGGGACGGGTATCGGGCGACCTTCTTCATCTCTTGTCTTGATGCGCACGACGAGGATTTCGCCCGAAAGCGCCGCCTCCCGCTCGCGCGAAGCACGGGTCGCGTCCAGGAAGTCCATGGCCAGGAACCCCTTGGGCGAGTATATTTCATTAGCAATGCGCCTTTCCACGGCGTCCACCGAGTCCCGCCAGGCCTTCATCGTCCCGGGACTCAGATCCGCCGCGCTCGCCGATGGAAAGCTGGGCGGCACGGCGAAGAGAGGCAGGACGGCCCAAGGGATCAATAGGCGCTTCCTTTGGATATTCCCGTTCGCGTCCCGCGATTTATCGCGCCGTGCGGGGCCGGACGTGCGGAAGACGACGAGGTCGCCGGCCAGAAAAGTGAGAATGGAGCACAGTGCTATGGCCAGGGCGTTGGCCGGCAGATAGGGCATGTTCAGGTGCTCCACGAACAGTCGCATCAGGAGAAGGTTGCCGGCAAGGGAAAGAACGCCGTTCGCGCCGTGAAATCCCAGGAGCCTTTTCCAGAAACCCCTTTTCGCGTTCTTCAGGCGGTCGGCCCAGGTCCAGCGCTCGTGCCAGAGAAAGTTGTGCAGGACGGCCGCCTCCACGGCCAATCCGCTGGCAGGGAGATAATGGAGCCGGGCCCCTTGTGTCAGCGCCAGCAGCGTGCTCAACTGGACAAGGATGCCCATCGCGCCGACCGAGTTGAATATGAGCCAGCGCTTCAGGCATGTTCGCTTTTCCTGTGTGGGTCGCATAGGTCCGTCCATCCTTTCATGCCCTGGCTTGCCTGTGCCCCGGCGTCTCGGCCTTATATAGAGCGCGCGCGTTGCGGACCGCCGAGAACAGCATGGCCGCCGTGAGGCCGGCGATGGAAACGACGGCCGCGGCGTCAAAGAGCAGGAAAGAACCTTTGCCGGGAATATGAACCCACGGGTCGTGGAGAAGATACAGAGTTCCTGCGGCGAGAATGACGCGCAATTCCGTGGGGCCGATTCTGAAACGGGACAGCCGGAAAACGCGCCGCACATGAGTGGCCAGGAAGACCTCGGCTTCGACGAGGGCGAAGGTCGCCAGAAGGGCGAATGCGATCATGGGGTTCATGTAGCCTGAAAACGCCAGCCCGCTTAATAGAGCCGCCGTCCCGACGAGGTCGATGACGTGGTCGACATAATAACCGTAAAGGGGCCTTTGGCAGTTGCGATATCTTGCCAGGGTTCCGTCGAGACTGTCCCCAAGCCAGTTGACGGCCAGGGCGGCCACGACAAGAATCAGGGCGAACCGGTTTCTGCCGGCCGCCCAGTAGGCGGCGCCCGCGACCAGCATGCCTGCGAGGCCCAGCAGAGTCAGGTGATCGGAGTTGATCCAGCGCGGCGTGTGCCGCGCAAGCCAGTGAAGAACTTTCTTTTCCGGAACTTCAAGAAATCCGCCGTATTCTCGGACATGCATCGATTCAGCGTTCATGCGTCATCTCCTATGTCGATTCTTAATGCGAAAACCGTCCGAAAACCGGCTCATGCGCTTGAGCGATAGGTGCTCTTAATAATAGTGAGCACGGCTCTCCAGAGCCGTGCGTCAGCCTGTTGTAGAGTTTTAGTGTGAGCACGGCTCTCCAGAGCCGTGCGGTATGCGTTATTCCGCTTCCAATGAACATGGAATTCCTATAATCTGAGATGCTTGAATTTTAGAATATTTACGGAAATTCCTATGCGAAACGTGATCATTATCGGATCGGGACCCGCAGGCTATACGGCGGCGATTTACACGGCGCGCGCCAATCTTCAGCCGCTGCTTCTGACCTGCGAGCCCAAAGGCCAGGAGATGCCCGGCGGGCAGCTTATGCTCACGACCGAAGTTGAGAATTTTCCGGGATTTCCAGAGGGCATCCTCGGCCCGGATCTCATGGAGCGCATGAGACTGCAGGCGGCGCGGTTTGGGACGGAAATGCTTGAAGAGGACGCCATTGAAGTCGACTTCAAGCCCGGGGGGCCGTTCCGCGTCCGGTCCGCCTCCGGGTGGCACGAAACGCGCTCGGTCATCGTCGCCACCGGCGCCACGGCCAGGTGGCTGGGCCTGCCCGGGGAGTCCAGGTTCCGCAACCGCGGACTGTCGGCCTGCGCCGTCTGCGACGGGTTCTTCTTCCGCAACCAGGAAGTGATGGTCATCGGCGGCGGGGATTCCGCCCTGGAGGAAGCCCTGACGCTGGCGCGCCATGCGTCCAGGGTCACGGTCGTGCACCGGCGAGACGCCCTGCGGGCCAGCAAGATCATGCAGAAGCGCGCGATGGAAAACCCCAAGATCCGTTTTCAATGGAACACCGTGGTGACGGGATACCAGGGCGGGGACGTTCTGCAGGCCGTCGTTCTCAAGGATGTCTTGACCGGCAGGGAATGGACGGAGCCCGTGTCGGGGGTCTTCATGGCCATCGGCCATCACCCCAACACGGAATTTCTCAGGGGCGTCATCGAGCTGGACGAACAGGGTTATATCGTTGTGCGAAACGGCGTCGAGACCAGCATAGACGGTGTCTTCGCAGCCGGCGACGTCCATGACAAGAACTTCCGCCAGGCCGTCACCGCCGCAGGCTTCGGCTGCATGGCCGCGCTCAAGGCGGAGCGCTGGCTGGAAATGCGCGGCGCAGAGGAATAGTGGGCAGCTCCGGCACGGTTTCCATCGCCTATTACGTCAGCGCCCACGGCTATGGTCACGGGGTCCGCTCCTGCGACATCATCCGCGCCGTGCGCCGTCTTTATCCGCAAATCAATATTCATGTCGTCACCGACCTGCCCGAAATGTTTCTGTCAGGCCGTCTCGGCCCGGCGCGGGTGGCGAGGCGGCCGGGTTCCTTTGACGTCGGCATGGTTCAGCTCGACTCCATCCGCATCGACATCGACGCAACGCTGGAGCGTGTGGAGCATCTGCACGCGCGTCGCGGGGAACTGACAGCCGGTGAATGCCAATGGCTCCGGGAGCAGGGAATCCGAGCGGTCGTGGCCGATATCCCGGCGCTTCCCCTCGAGGCCGCGTCGCGCGCTGGAATTCCGAGCCTCGCGGTCGCCAACTTTTCCTGGGACTGGATCTATTCGGCCTACGTTGAAAGGAACAAACGCTGGCGCCGGATGGCGGACTTTTTCCGGGAAGGATATTCGCGGGCGGGTCTGCTGCTGCGGCTCCCGTTCTGCGGGCCGATGCCGGCCTTCCCGCGCGTCGAGGATATACCTCTGGTGGCTTCGCCCGGGAATAGCCGCCGGGGCGAAATTGCGTCGCTCGCCGGATGCGATTCCGACAGCAAATGGGCTCTGCTGTCTTTCACGACTCTCGATCTCGGCGCGGAGGCCCTGCAGAACATCGGGCGGATCCGCGGCTGGGAGTTTTTCACCGTTCTCCCGCTCCAATGGCGCGGGCGAAATGTCCGCCCATTGGACGGCGCGCGGATACCCTTTTCGGACATCGTCGCTTCCATGGATGTCGTGGTTTCCAAGCCGGGCTTCGGGATCCTCTCCGACTGCGTGGTCAACCGCAAGCCCCTGGTTTACGCGGAGCGGCGGGATTTTCTGGAATACCCTGTGCTGGAGGAGGCGGTGCGCAAGTATCTCCGGCACGTCCATATCCCGGCGGCGGAACTGTACCGGGGAGAGTTGGGGGACAGCCTGGAAAAGATATGGGACGCCCCGGAGCCGCGCGAGGCGTTGCCGCATGGAGGCGATATCATCGCCGCCCGCCGCATTGCCGGCCTCTGCGGCCTGCCCCCGCTGTCTATCTGAACAATAAGCTGGCGCACGGCTCTGGAGAGCCGTGCTCACGAAAAAAGGGAATGTGTGAGGACGGGTC
>CAYZTZ010000205.1:0-4494 GCA_964481255.1 uncultured Acidobacteriota bacterium
CCGCTTGCCCATATTCGCCAGGATTCGCTGAGGTGAAAATCAAGTCCGCCCGCGTTTATCCGGTAGATTCTGGCGTCGGGATACTCCGCCCCGCTGATATTGAAGTATGTTGAAAAGCCGCTGTCAAAATAAAGCCACCTGGCCAGCTGGTAATAGAAATTCCCGCCCACTTCGACGGCATCGGAGTCCCTCAATTGGTCTTCCGGATAATCATACAAATGATATTCGCCGAAAACTCCGAACCTGGCCTTGCGGGTGGCCTGATGGTCCAGTTGAGCCCTGAGCGCGTTCCGATTGATGCGCTGCCTGTTGAAAAGGACTTCGTTAGTGTTGGATAAATTATAGCGAAGCGGGGAATAGAGCGAAAGGAAGGACCACGCGTCGTTATAGGAAGAGGTGAATTGATCGGCGAGCTGGAAGGACGTGCGTTTGGAAAACTGGTATGAATACTGGGCGTCCCCGTAGTAATCCCAGCTGTTCAGGTCGCTGTCCCGGTTGTACATCCGGTAGCCGGCTCCTACATCGAAGTGAAATTGGGATTTATGTCTCCCGGCATTGAAAAAAAGACGCGGAATAAACGCCGTAATGCCCGATCCTTCGCGCGGCTCCTCGCCGAAGGCCACATCCGTCGTGTAGGCTTGGTAAGCGGAGAGCAAAAACCCCCAAGGATTGCGACGGCTTTGGAAAACGTCGTCGGCAAAGGTCTGCCCTCCCAGGGATCGGTTTTCTTCTTCTGTCCTGACAGGCACGGGAATAGGCACCTGTTCCTGCTCCGCCTCCTGCGCCATTCCCCCCGCAGCAAGTATCAGTATAGCCGCGACCAAAAAAGACCTTCTGGGGAAATCTTTTGTTTTAGGGAACAATGACCACGTCTCCGTTCTTGAGGGTTATATTCTGCTGAAGATTTTCGCCCTTGGATACTTCCTTATAATTAAACCGGAAATGCAACGTCCGGTCCCCTTCCTTTCTGACGATGGCGATCTTCTTCTTGTTGGCATATTCGCTCAACCCGCCCGCCTTGGCCAGAAGTTCCAGCACGGTCATGGGAGAGCCCAGATAATACACTCCCGGTTTCGCCACCTGCCCGACTATGGATACGGACTGGCTGGCGATTTTCAGCACCACTACCGCCACCGTGGGGGCGGCGACGAATTCCTTCAACCGCTCTGTGATCTTTTCCTGCAACTGCCTGGCCGTCAGCCCGCTCGCCTGGACATCGCCGATCAACGGGAGGCTGATTTTCCCGTCCGGTCGGACAATAACCTCCTTGACCGACAAATCCGGTTCCCGCCAGACGTTGACGGACAGGATATCCTCCAAGCCGATAACAAAGTCCTCCGGCACCGAAGCGGGAGCCGCTTGCTGCTCGGCCCGAATATTGAAGCCGCCGGATAAGATCAGGACCAAAGCCAACAGGTAAAATTTCATTTCATCTTCCTCATGTCAAAATATCTATCGGCGGGACAGCGACAAAAATGAAGAATCTTATCTCCAATGATTTCGGTGAGGATGCTTCATGCTACCGCGCCGCCTCCCCAAGGTCAACCAATCTATTCGACTCCGTCCTTATTACCAATAAACAGTTTTTGTTGTTCTTGAAAAATGAACCTTCCACCCGCAGGGCGTGTGGTTTCATCCAGCCCCCGCGATGGGCGCAGCGCCCGACAGGGGTGCAATCAAAAGCCAGGATTGGCCGCGCCTTTTGCGGCCTACCCTGGGAACGGGTGCAATGATTCAGCCAACCTTGAAAGGGTTGAGCCCGGATGCAAACCTTATAGAATTGAAATAGCACTCAGCCCTGAGCTCTATGACAAAGCCCTCTTCGCAGCCTTCCGAAATTACGGAGATCCACCATCGCCAATGTGAGTACGGCTCTCCAAAGCCGCGCGCGATTGACTTGGCCCGATCGCGGACTCATCCGGACCCGATTATCGCTATGCTGCGCGATTAAATCCATGGCGCAATCCTCAGCCGACCCTTGACGCTCCTCCTGCGATTGCTACACAATAACTTATCCCTCGCCGATAAGTCAGGCGTGCTTATCCGAATGTGCCTGTTTCTCAATAGCACAACCGGGCGATAAAGCGGAATAAACGCTTTATTTTTATTTGTTTGTCGACTTTTCCAACTGTAACTGAAGGGGCGAAGCTGTCTCCGGCCGATTGGCGGGACTGGGATTCCTATGTGGGAAACCATCCGCACGGCACGATCTTCCACACCAGCAAGTGGCAAAAACTAATTCAATCCTCTTTTGGCCACCAACCTTTGCACCTTCTTGTCCGGAACGAGAGCAGCCGAATCACCGGCGTCCTGCCGTTATTTCTGGTTCGCAGCCGCATTTTCGGCCGGATGCTGGTTTCGACGCCCCAGGCCGCTTACGGCGGCATTCTCGCGGACAGTGAATCCGACTCCGGTGCCCTGCTGGCGCGCGCCCGCGAAATCTCGCGGGAGGAGAAAGTCCGGTTTCTCGAGCTGAGAAACTTTCACCCGCATCAGGGCTGCCCCGATCTTCCGACCAAGGATCTCTACGTAACCTTCCGCCGGGAGCTTTCCGAGGATTCCGAAAAGGTCTTCCTTTCGATCCCCCGCAAAACCCGGGCGGAATGCCGCGAAGGGATACGCAACGGCCTGGAATTCAAAGTCGATGAGATCGGGGTTGATGGGTTTTACGCCATTTACTCAAGGAATGTCCGCGATCTGGGCACGCCGGTTTTTTCCAAGAGACTTTTCGCCAACGGGCCGCGCGTCTTCGGCCGGGAATGCAGGATATTTTCGGTTCACTGGAAGGGCAAGGCGGTCGCGGCGGTCTGGACGCTTTTCTATAGAGATGAGGTCATCCCGTATTACGGCGGTTCCGTCCGGCAGTACAACCGTCTCGGAGTGAATAATTTCATGTACTGGATGCTGATCCAATATGGGTGCAAAAACGGATACGGGATTTATGATTTCGGCCGCAGCAAGAAGGGCACCGGATCGTTTGATTTCAAAAAGCACTGGGGCATGACCATGACCGATCTTCCCTACCAGTATGACCTGGTGGGCCAAAAATCCCTGCCCGACACGTCTCCACTGAATCCCAGATTCGACCTCGGCATCCGCCTGTGGCGGAAACTCCCTCTCCCGGTCGCCAACGCCATCGGCCCTTTGATCTCCAACAACCTGATCTGATCTCGGTTAACGCGTTCCATGGCCAGGATTCTTTTCCTATCGCACCGAGTCCCCTTCCCTCCAAACAAAGGCGACAAAATCCGTTCCTTTAATGAAATACGGCATCTTTCATCCAGACATGAACTGCATCTGCTGGCCTTTTATGACCATCCCGAGGAATCTGAGTATTCAAAAGATCTTCAGGAGTATTGCCGCACCGTTACACTGGTCCCCCTCCTTCGCAGCGGACGGTTTCTTCGCGCGGGCCTCGCGATGCTTCGCGGCCGCCCCTGGTCCGTCGGATATTTTTCCGATCCGGCCATGAAGCAAGCATTCACAGAGAAGCTTGCGGCGTTGCGATTTGATTTAATCTTCGTTTTTTGTTCCTCCATGGCTCCTTATGCGCTTCAGACTCCGGGAATTCCCAGGATACTGGACTTCGTGGACTCCGACGCCCTCAAATGGCGGCAATATTCCGAAGTCAGGCGCGCGCCCATCCGCTGGCTTTTCGGCTATGAAGCGCGAAAGCTCTCGGAACTGGAACGCCGAATGATCGATGAATTTGACTGTTCGATCTTTGTCTCCAAACGCGAGGTCTCAGACCAGACCGATCCAGTCCTTTTCCAGAAAACGATCTTTATCCAAAACGGCATCGATCTTGAGTTTTTCAAACCGTCCGGGCATACGGGGGGGGCACCGGCCGTCGCCTTCACGGGCGCCATGGACTACTTCCCCAATGCCGACGGGGCCTTATATTTCGCACGCGACATATTTCCCAGAATCCGGTCCATCTATCCCGAAGCGAGGTTTTACATTGTCGGGAGCAACCCGTCCACAAAGGTAAGGAAGCTCGCGGATCTTCCGGGGGTGATAGTGACCGGATCGGTGGAAGATGTTCGACCCTTTCTTGCGCAATGTCAGGTGGCCGTGGTGCCGCTGCGAATCGCGCAGGGAATTCAGAACAAGATTCTGGAAGCGCTTGCCATGGGAATTCCGGTGGTTGCCACGCCCCGAGCCGCCGAGGGGCTTGCAGGCATCAAAGACCTGCCTTTGAAGGTAGCTGCTAATGCCGATTTGTTCGCCAAACAAGTTGTTGATATGATTATGCAGGCTCCCCTCAAAAGTGATGTAGTGGAAAGATGCCGCCTTCATTTGGCGAATTATTTCAACTGGGCGACTAACCTGACTGCCCTCGACAGAACAATAGAGAATCTTGCTTCCAAACAGCATTAGAACAATGCGCTCTGAGATCCTTTGTTTTGAATAGTATCCAATATGCTGATCAGCTTGATTACTAATCAGTTCATAAGTATGTTGACATAAGACTATGATCTATGCTATGCTTGT
>CAYZTZ010000206.1:0-2852 GCA_964481255.1 uncultured Acidobacteriota bacterium
GTGCGCCTTCCTCTTTCTCAGGCTACCGGACGGGTCTGGAGACCCGTCCGCACACACGACGGGCGTCTCCTGGGCCAACGTTTCCGTTCCTCTTCGATCATGGACGCGAGACCGATCCGGGGAAAATCTTCGCGCCTGGCGACCGGCTTCGCGATCAGCCGCCGCGGGTATGACCGCGCGGCCTGATTTGTCGATGATTGTTTTTATGCTATCTCAATGCCATGTTTTTTGCCGCATATCGGACAAATCACACAGCCATTATAACGGGAGCTGAGCCGGGCGGAACGGACATAAGGAGATCCGTTCAACGGATCCCGTACGTTATTGCGCGAGCAGCGGATTTTCAGGTGGTTGCGAATTGCGCGAGTTTCACGAAAGGGGGACAACCTTGGCGGCCGCTTCGCACACATAGGCCGCGTCTTTGATCGCCCGAAGCGCGTCCTCTCTGCCGTATTCTTCGGTGGGTATGAAATCAATATCCCCGTAAAAGGAAAATTCCCTCTCCTTCCTCAGCCATCTTGAAATCCGGGCGAGTTCCTCCACCTCGCCGGCCACCGTCTCCGGGAATCGTTCCGCAAACTCAACAAGGGCCGCTCCCACGTCGTGCCATTTGGGCGGTTCAACCCCCACCTGCCGCAGCATCCCTTTCAGCGCCAGTTCCACGATCTCCTGCGCCTCCCGGATGACGTCCGAAAACGCCTCTTCCTTGAGCAGGACGTCGAGAATTTTGAGCCGCTTCTCAGCTTTTATCCGCTAGCTCTGCGCCAGGGTCCTGTTTGTCATATGGGCTCCAGCCTATAGCGCGTCGAGGCGCTAAATCTCGAATTCGTCGCCGTATTTGTAGTCGGGCTTCAGGTCCCAGTACCATGCGTTGCCTTTCCAGATTCTCTTCGCCCCCAGGCTCTCGAGTCGGGCGCGGAGGCGCTCCAATTCCTTTTTGAAAAAATCATCCTTATCGAAAAGAATCCGGGAGTCCTCGACCATGTCCAAAAAAAGAGGGCTGCCCGCTCGAACCTCGGACGGAGTCTTGAACACAGGGGACAAAGCCGCGTCAATTCCGTCGCCGCGCGCCTCTTCCAGATACGGCCTCATTTCGCTTTCCACGGCCTCAAATTCAGCAACCCGGCGCAAACGCCCGCGGGGAAGATCTTCCACGACCAGCAGAAAATCGATATCGGACTCCGGACGCATCGCCTTCCGTCCCACGGATCCGAAGACAACGAAAGAAACAAGCCTCCCGCCATAGAACGCGGCCGACCGGTCAAGAAGAATCTTCAACAAACCTTCAAACCTTGCGATAAGAGACCGGGGCATCTGTTCTCTCTCCATGGATCGCATTGGAGCTAGTTTATTGCATACTGCAAGGAAAAGCCAGCGAGAGAGGGAACAAAAGCCAGGATTCAGCCGGCTTCCATAAGGGCCGCGAAGCGAAAACTTGATTTAAAAAGACGGGAATATGTCGTTAGGAGCTCCTGCAAGCAGGATATCGGAACGGCGGCATTAAAAACTCAGGAGATCATCTATGCGAGCGGAAGCTTGCGGCGGCGGATGTGATGATCCCCTACTGTCACTATCATTCCTGCCCGAAGATCCTCCTCAATCATAGGCAGAACCCTCTCCAAAATATTGTTGACGTTTTCGATGCGCGAGGAGGACAGCCTTAAACAGATAGGCGATGGGAGTGCTTTGCCGCTGAGAGCTATTAGAGCCGAAAAATCAAGATCCTGGGTCAGGATAACGCGCGAATCGGCAATGGCCCTTGCGATGATTTCCTCATCGGCGGCGTCCGCCCGCAGGAGATCATTCACACGAACGGTGTTATAGCCGAGAGAGCGCAGGAACCTTACCGTCCGAGGTGATATATGCTGGTCCGCAAGGATTTTCATGCAATAACGGACGTTTTCTCACCCGCGAGCCAAGAGCCATATCTGGCTGCTTGAAAAATATCCTCCTTTTGCAGTTCTGGATATTCGCGGACAATATCATCAGCCGTGTAACCGTCGCCGATAAGTTTCAGGATAAAATCCACCGTGATACGCAATCCTCTTATCGTTGGCTTCCCTTCACAGACTGCGGGGTCGACTTTGATCCTGTCCAGCATACTTAAATTATATCGGAACAGATTACAGGCAGCCATAACTTTTGCCTCGCCATTTTCCGAATCCCGGCTATCTCTACCAGAATCGCCAGGCGGGACGCAGCACGACCCAAAGCCCCAGAAGGAAGTTTGTGAAGGCGTGGGCGGCGATCGCATCGCCGAGACGGTCCTTGCGGCAGACCAGGCCCTGATAGATGAAGCCGCACAGGATGCCGGGGAGCCATTCGTAATGGCTGACGCCGAAAACCGCGCCCACAATCAGAAAAGCCCTCAAATCGAAACGGGCGAGAGGGATTTCAAGAAACCGGGACTCGATCATGCACCGGTAGAGGAAAGAGCGGTAAAAAACCTCCTCCAGCATCGGCACAACCAGCGACGAGCCGATCAGGCGCACCCCGATGAAAGTCATGGCCGGAGCGCTGCCGGCGCCGTATGTCCGATTGGGGTTGAAGCTTTCAGAGCGCTCGGCAAGCATCGGGTACAAGCCGTCCAGCCCGACCCATGCCACAAATACCGCGATGCCGGCGGCGACGGCTTCCCATGAGAACTTCCATTGCATTTCCCGGACGCAGGGCTTCACAGCCCACAGCAGCCAGGCGCCGATGGCGGTCTTGAAGGCATAGACCCAATATTGCGAGGCCTCGCCGAATTGCCCTTGAAATAGAGTCAAGAAGGCAAAGACGGCGAAAGGCGTTACGCGGGCGAGAACCGGGGAAGATCGGATTTTGTTGAGCATGGCGCGCCTTCAGTTTAA
>CAYZTZ010000206.1:2952-4447 GCA_964481255.1 uncultured Acidobacteriota bacterium
GGGCCGACCATGGCCGTCATCGCCATGAAGTGCCCCCAGTACAAAGTCAGCGTCGTCGACGTCAACGAAGCCCGCATCAAAGCCTGGGAGTCCGATAACCTCCCCATCTTCGAACCCGGCCTGCTTGAGGTTGTCAAGGCCGCGCGCGGTAAAAACCTCTTTTTCTCCACCGACATCGCCGCGGCCATCCGCGAATCCGAAATTATCTTCGTATCGGTCAACACCCCGACGAAGACCTTCGGCGAAGGAGCCGGCAAGGCCGCGGACCTGCAGTACTGGGAAAAAGTCGCCCGCGAGATTCTGCGGGAATCCTCCTCCCCGAAAATCGTCGTCGAGAAAAGCACCCTGCCCGTCAAAACCGCGCAGACGATGGAAGATATCCTTAACGCCAACGGGAGGAACATCCGGTTCGAAGTTGTCTCAAACCCCGAGTTCCTCGCGGAAGGCACCGCGATCAGGGACCTCCTGGAACCCGACCGGGTCCTGATCGGGTCGCGGGAGACGCCCTCGGGCCTCCGGGCGCGGCAGGAGATTGTCGACATCTACGCCAACTGGGTGCCGCGGGAACGGATTATCACCAGCAACATCTGGAGCGCCGAGCTATCCAAGCTCGTGGCCAACGCGTTTCTGGCGCAGAGGATCTCCTCCATCAACAGCATCTCCGCTCTCTGCGAAAAAACCGACGCCGACGTCCGGGAAGTGGCGCGTGCCGTCGGCATGGACTCGCGCGTCGGCGGCCGTTTCCTCCAGACGAGCGTCGGCTTCGGCGGTTCCTGCTTCAAGAAGGACATCCTGAACCTGGTCTACATCTGCGAATCCTACGGGCTCGAGGAAACAGCGCGCTACTGGGAGTGGGTCCTCAAGATGAACGAGTACCAGGAGGCGCGCTTCGTGCGGAGAATGATCCGTGAAATGTTCAACACCATCGTCGGGAAGCGCGTCGCCCTGTTCGGCTTCGCGTTCAAGGCCAATACGAGCGACACGCGCGAGTCCCCGGCCATCTACGTCGCGCGCAAACTGCTCGAGGAAAGGGCCAACGTCGCCGTCACCGATCCCAAGGCTCTGGACAATGCGCGGATGGACCTTGCCGGAGCGGGCGAAAACCTCGATTTTGTGGAAGACCCTTACGAAGCCGCCCGAGGCGCTCACGCCGTCGCGGTGATGACGGAATGGGACCTGTACCGAGTACTCGATTGGGAGAAGATCTACAGATCGATGGAGAAGCCGGCGTTCCTCTTCGACGGGCGCAACCTGCTCGACCACGGGCGCCTTTTCGAAATCGGGTTCAACGTATACCCGCTGGGCCGCCCGCCCCTGAAACACTTCTAGCCGATGATTCCTCCTGATGCATTGTTCGGATGATTCGCCAGGCCCGTCGGGGGAAGGAGGACGCACGGCTCTGGAGAGCCGTGCTCACGAAAAAGCAGAATGTGTGCGGACGGGTCTCCAGAGGCTGTCTCATAACTGGGAAATTAAAAAGATCACTTTAATAGAA
>CAYZTZ010000207.1:0-4421 GCA_964481255.1 uncultured Acidobacteriota bacterium
TCGTGAGCACGGCTCTCCAGAGCCGTGCGTCAGCCTCTATCACTGCTTACGGACGGGTCTGGAGACCCGTCCTCACACATTCCTCTTTTTCGTGAGCACGGCTCTCCAGAGCCGTGCGTCAGCCTCTACCTGGGTTTTCGTGAGCACGGCTCTCCAGAGCCGTGCGATCTTATCATGGAAACTCCGCCACGGCTTTTGGCAATCTGCTTCTTTCATTGTAGAATCACAGGGATTTACGCCCGGTTTTTCCGGGCGCAGGGAGGTTCCAACGATGTATAGCTTCTGCAAACCCGCCTTGCGGACCATTCTGTATGCCATGTCTCTGGTCCCTCAGGCACTCATTTTCGCCCAAGGCGGCAATCATGACCTGCCTGGGGTCAATAACAATAAGAAAGATAATTCCGGCTTTTTCTCCAGTGTTTTCGGTATCTATCAGGAAAGATCCGTCCCGAGGCTGGTGCTGGAGAATTCGCCGCGAATTGAAAGCCTGATCCGCGACGGCAAGCTGGAACTTTCTCTGGCGGACGCCGTGGCGCTGGCCCTGGAAAACAATCTCGACATCGCCGTGCAGCGCTATATTCCGGACTTCGCCCAGACGGACCTGCTGCGCAGCCGTGCGGGACAATCGCCGCGCGGATTCGCCGGCGGCACGACTCCGGGCGGCCTGACTGCGGGAGCCCTGGGCGCGGGGCTTACGGGAACCAGCGCCGGGTCGGGCGTCGGCAGCGCCGGCGGAATCACGGGCGGCGGCGGAGCGGTTCAGGTCGGCTCTGCGGGCAACTTCGATCCCGTTCTCAACATTAACTTCAGCTGGGACCATGTCAAATCGCCCCTGAATACCAAGGTAGTGTCGGGTATTTACGATGTCACCGGCGAAAACACGGCCTTCATGGCCAACTACGCCCAGCTTTTTTCGCTGGGCACCAGCTACACGCTGACCTTGAACAGCCAGTGGCAGAGCTCCACGTCGCAGAACCTTCTGTACAATCCCGCGAAGGTCTCGCGGTTCGCGCTGGGAGTCAACCAGCCTCTCTTGAACGGTTTCGGCCGCCTTTCCAATGAACGCTACATCATGGTCGCCCGGAATAATACGAAGGTCGCGGAAAATGTATTCCGGCTCCAGGTCATCAACACCGTCGTAGCGGTGCAGAACGCCTATTGGGACCTGGCGTCCTCGCAGCAGAGCGTGCGTGTCGCCGAGCAGTCCCTGGAGGTCGCCGAACAGCTTCTCAGGGACAACCGGATACGTCTCGAGGTGGGTACGATGTCGGCCCTCGACGTGACCTCCGCGGAATCGGAGGTGGCGGCTCGAAAGCGGGATCTGACCGTCGCCACGACCAATCTCCAGCTTCAGGAAGCCACTCTGAAAAACATGCTGGTCAAAAAAGTAGGCCCCGAACTGGACGCGGCCCGCATTGTCCTGAAAGATGCGATGCCGGAGCCCAGAGAGGCCGATATCCCCGATCTGGAAGGCGCTCTGGAGACCGCTTTGAAGACGCGTCCGGAGCTTGAGCAGGCAGAGATCAATCTCAAGAACCAGGATATATCCGTCCGCTACACCACCGGTGCCCTTCGGCCCAGCCTGGCGGTTTTCGGCTTCTATGCCGGAGCCGGATTGGCGGGCGAAAGCTTTTTGACGAGCTCGGGCATGGCGGACGCCCTCGGGCAGAGCTTCAAGGCGGAGTATCCTGAGTACGCTGCGGGATTCGGCATGAGCATCCCCATCCGGAACCGAACGGCTCAGGCCGACAATCTCCGTTCCCAGCTCGAGAATAACCAGCTCCTCATCAGCCGGCAGCGGTCGCGCAACACGATCTCGCTGGAGGTGCGCAAGGCCATTATCGGGCTGATTCAGGGCAAGGCGCAGGTGGAGGCGGCGCGTAAGGCCGTCAATCTGGCCCGCGAGATGTATGAAGGCGAAAAGCTCAAGTTGGAGGCCGGAGCGTCCACCTCCTATGCCGTGATCCTGCGCGAGCGGGACCTCGTCGGCGCCCGTTACGCGGAGGTCGGCGCCATGATCACTTACGCGAAGGCGATGGTGGAAATGGATCGGGCGCTTGGCGCCACGATGGAGCGCAACGGCATCGAATACGCCGACGCCTTGAGCGGCAGTCTGTCGAGAGCCCCTGTCAGCCGATTCTCGGTCGGGGAGCCCAAGGAGGTCCGCTGATGTTTTTGTTGAATGCCCCCGGAGATATGAATGCAAGCTGTGCACGGGCCGGGCGCTTCAGCGCGCGCGGCGGCATCCTGTTTATAATCGCGCTTGCCTTTCTTACGAATCCATGCCGGGCTCAGCAGACTTCGGGTCCGCCGATGGATTACAGCAGAAATCCCGAATGGTTTCCGCGCGTCTACATGCCTTACCTGAAACAGGCGATCCCGGAGATGAAGCTCACGAATTCGGAAAGCCTGCGGCAGTGGGTGCGCGAGGGAAAACTTCAACTCTCCATGGAGCGGTTGAAGACGGCGGTCAGGGAGAATAACCTGGATATCCTTTTGTCGGATAATGCCGCGCACTACGCTCAAACGGACCTGTTGCGGACTAAAGGAGGCGGGGCCCCGCGCGGGGGCGCAGGTATTCAGATTCCGAGCAGCCTTTTCGCGGGCGCCATCGGAACCGGAGTCGGCGGAGGTACGGGACTGGGGGGCTTCGGGTCGGTCGGCGGAGTCACCAGCGGCGCGAGAATGGTTTTCGGGTTTCCGCGCGGCGGCTACGACCCCACCTTCGCCCTCGGGTTCAGCGTCGACAGTACGAGCAGCCCTCTGAACACCGTCGTGGTATCCGGCCTGCCGGAGGTGACGACGCACTCAACGGCGGTGCAGACGCGCTATTCCCAGGCCTTTTCGACCGGTTCAAGCCTCAGCGTGGCCTTTAATAATATGCGCCAGAGTTCGACGCAGAGGTTTCTTCTCTATAATCCCAATTTCGTATCCATCCTTTCGGTGAGCTTCACGCAGCAGCTTCTGAGCGGTTTCGGCAGCAGCGCCGGGCGGCGCTTTATTGAAGCGGCGAAAAAGGAGAAGGACGCCGTCCAGGAGGTCGTTCGTCTGCAGGTCAATACGACCTTGGCCCAGGCCGAAAACGCCTACTGGGATCTTGTCGCCGCCCGGGAAAATCTGCGCGTCTCCGAGCAGTCGCTCGCCGTCGCGCAGCGCTTTTATGAAGAGAACAGGATCCGGGAGGAGGTCGGGACGGTTTCAGGGCTTGAGGTTGTTACGGCCGAATCGGAAGTGGCCGCCCGGCAGAGGGACCTCGTGAGCGCTCAGGCGGCGGTCGAGATGCGCGAGGTCGAACTGAAGAATTTCATCAGCAAGGACCTGAAGGCGATTCTGGGGGATATTTCAATCGAGGCGACGGATGTCCTGCCTGAACCGAAGGACGGGGACATCCCCAAGCTGGACGACGCCCTGGCGATCGCCATGAGCAACCGGCCGGAACTCCGCCAGGCGGACGCGAACCTCCAGATTCAGGATATCGCCGTCCGTTACGCCAGGGATCTCCTGAAGCCCACGCTTCTCTTTTTTGCGAATTTCAACAGCTCCGGGTTGTACGGGAACCGTGTCATTGATAATCCCGGCGGCGCTCCCATCATCCTTCCAGGGGGGATGTCCCAGGCATGGCGTCAGGTGAGGAGCTGGGACTATCCCGAATACGCCGTGGGCTTTTCGTTTTCGCTGAATCTGCGCAACCGGGCGGCCGAGGCCGATCTGTACCGGGCCAAACGGGAGAAACAGCAGGCGGAAACCGGGTTGCAGCGCACGCGGAACAATATCGCACTGGAGGTGCGCAAGGCCCTGATCGGTCTTGTCCAGGCCAAAGCGCGGGTGGAGGCGGCCCGCAAGGCGGCGGAGCTGAGCGGGGAGGTGTTGGCCGCCGAGGAAGCGCGCCTGCTGGAAGGGCTCTCCATACCGTACGACGTGATCCGGCGGCAGAGGGATTACCGCTCGGCCCAGTATGCGGAGGTTCAGGCGCGCGCCGTTTACGCCAAGGCCCTTGTCGAAAGGGACCGCGCCATGGGCATCCTGGAGCCCGCCTCGAACCCATCCCTTCCGTGAGCGCGGCTCTCCAGTATTTTCGTGAGCACGGCTCTCCAGAGCCGTGCGTCTGCCGCTTCCTGTCTTTTCGTGAGCACGGCTCTCCAGAGCCGTGCGTCCTCCTCTTCCCGGGACTACCGGATGGGTCGATAGACCCGCCTACACATAAGCTTTTTGTGAGCACGGCTCTCCAGAGGCTGTCTCATAACTGGAAAATTAAAGAGATCGCTTTAATAGAATCAGTCATTTACGGCAGCCGAATGATCGGGCATGCGAGTTTTGAGACAGCCTCTCCAGAGCCATGCGTCCCTTCTTCCTATTGCCTGCTCTTTTTCTCCGTCTTCCCTGAGGCGGCGTTCTCATGGGGCTGTCCGCATTCTGCGCCG
>CAYZTZ010000208.1:0-4393 GCA_964481255.1 uncultured Acidobacteriota bacterium
GCCTGACTGAGATATGATTCCTCTGAAAAGTTAAAGAATTCCTGAGACTTTGCACAACGGGATCTTACCGAAAATCCAGTGACAAATCCGAGAAAGGGATTGATAGGCAGCCAATTGGCGAGAACCGCCGCTTATTTTCCCTATCGGCGCCGGCGAATTCTCGGCATCGGCGCAGGGGCCGCGTGAGCGGCTGCAGCAGATGACCTGGCCGGTTTCGCGGCGCTAGCGCAGGTGTTGCAGCGCGATCGCCGGGTGAACCAGGTAGCCAGCTGCACGCTGTCGGGCCTGGTAATTTTGGGGAGCGATCGCCTCGCCCTGGAAGACCGAAAAGCCCGGATGGACCGAATTCTGCAGGATTTCAACCAGGCGCGGCGAGATCTTTTCCCGTGCGAGCCGGGCCTTGAGGAGCTTGTGGTGGAACAGTTGCATAAGAAACAATCCGCATAGGATAGCAGTTCAGTTCAAGAGGTTCTTTGTGGAAGTTCGCCGCTTTTGAACTTGATTCATATCCGAAGTTAGCCGCCACAAAGAACCTTGTATATTGCACTTTAAATCAAGGATGTAATGGGCTTAGTATTGTTTGAAGTATTGTTAATGAGAAATCTTCTGCAGGCGCACAGGAGAAAGATAACGGCGGTCATCTTATTCGGCCATGAGCCAACGGTTGATTAACGAAATAGCTTTGACAACGCGTTTTTAATTATAAGGAGGTTTTATGAAGACTAAATCATCGCGCAGGACGTTTTTGCAGGCAGGAGTGAGCCTGCCCGCTGCTGGACTTGTTATCGCTCAAGATAGCCTGGCGGCGGTTTTCCAGCGGCTATCCTTACACTACACCGATAGCGGGCAGAATGAGAAAGAAGGAGGGACGCAGGCGGGACAATCAAAATTCGAAAAGTACATTGTAAGGGATTTGTGGCATAGGTCGTATCCTAAGGACTTCCATGCCGAGGTTACAAAACCGGTTCTTGGTCTAAGGATGATGGAGAAGACAGAAGGTGCTACCTATTCTCCCTTTGCGTTATCCTGGGTGCCGATAACGACACCCTTTTTGATGGCCCCGAAACCTCACGTGCATGACTGGGACGAGTTTCTCATGTTCATCGGTGGAGATGCCGGCAATTTGCTACACCTGGGCGGTGAGGTCGAATTTTCCTTAGGTGATGATCCAGACCATATGGAAAAGTTTATCTTTGCATCTCCCACGGTCGTTCATCTGACAAAAGGATTGTGGCATTGCCCGCTCAATTTCAAAAGAGTAGATGATCCCTCTAAGCCAGTACTTTTCATCAACCTGATGTTTACAAGCAGTTACACGATGAAAAAGGAAAAAGCTGGTAAATGAAACACGGGGCTTCTTGTCAATGAAACGCCCAAGCATAGGGTGATGTCAGCCCGGCTTGTATAAAAGGCTGGAGGGTGCGTCGTTGGCTCCATTCTGCAATACCGACGACCGGTTTAATCTCTAATCGAAGCACCCATCCCGCAGCGGCAGCAGGGCTGCGGCTAAAGCCGCGGGGTTGAATAAAAAAGTCACGGTTCGAGCGCTCCGGCATTGTTTCGCCACCCATCTCTTGGAAGCCGGCGCCAACGTCCGAGTCATCCAAATGCTGGTCGGGCATCGCAGCCTCCGGACGACCGCCCGCCAGACGCATGTCTCCACCTCAACCTGAGGTTCAACGAACGGGTCTGAGGCTTGCCGGCTTGCGGGAGGAGAAAACAGCTCAGCCGACTACGTCTTCGCGGCAGCGAATGACCTGGCATTCCATGATTCTGCTCGTAACCACCTGGTTGCCGAATTCCAGATGCAGACCGGGTGCAGCCACGATATCCCACTTGATTGCCCGGCCGCCCCACGTGCAGCCGTTGATTGCCACATTCGACGGCGATGCGCCATTGCGATCGAACCACCCTCCGGAGACCGAATAGAGGTTCTCCTGAAGCACACGGATGGAGTAAATCGAGTTCCGTGTGGTTACCAGCACCTGGTCTCCCAGTGCCAGATCCGCCTTGCGAACCGCCTCCAGGCGGCCGATTTGGCCGACAATCGCGCCGAGCGTACGCTCTTTGGAAGCGGTCCGTCTCACTGCCGGCCTCCGGCCATCCACCCAGGTCTGCATTTGTATATCATACTACCGATTTACAGCGGGCGGACAATGCCAGGGATGATATTTTGGCTTCTGCCTGAAGTTTTCCAGAAAGCCTCTATCGAAATCATAGCGAACGAAAAAGCTCAAGCGGCAGCTTTACGGCGAGCATTCGTTCGCGCTAGCATTTGCGAATGTTACACCATGTTTTCCCGGAGGTCTTATCATGAGATTCCTGATCCGTGCCTTTGTTTTATGTCTGTTGACCGGTCCGCCGGCCGCAACCCGGGACGACATCATCCATCCCGACGAGAATCTGGTTGCCGAGGGCGTACCGCCGATTCCTGCATCGCTGGCGGTCACTGCAGCCCGATATACAGACTTCCGTGAAGCCGGCTTCCTTGACTGGCATCCTGAGAAGCGCGAGATGCTTATCGCCACGCGCTTTGCCGATACCGTCCAGATACATCGCGTCAGCGATCCGGGCGGCGCCCGCTACCAGCTCACTTTCTTTCCCGACCGCGTCGCCGGGGCGCGCTACTCGCCCCGCAGCGGAGACTATTTCATATTCGGCAAGGACGTCGGCGGCGGAGAATGGTTTCAGAACTACCGCTTCGACTTTTCGACGGGCTCCGTAACGCTCCTCACCGACGGCGGGCGCTCGCAGAACAGCCTGGGCTTATGGTCCCACGGCGGCGGCCGCGTTGCCTACGGTTCGACGCGGCGCAACGGCAGAGACCGCGATATCTGGATCATGAATCCGTCAGATCCAAAGGACGACCGCCTTCTCCTTGAGCTGGAGGGTGGCGGATGGATCGCTCTGGACTGGTCGCCCGACGACAAGCAGCTCGTCGTCGGCGAATACATTTCGATCAACGAGATTTACCTCTGGCTGGTGGATGTCGCCACCGGCGCGAAGAAATCGCTCATGCCCAAGGGCGGCGCAGAGAAAGTAGCCTATGGCGGCGCGGTCTTCGGCAAGAATGGCAGGAGCCTGTACGTCACGACCGACAGGGATTCCGAATTTAAACGGCTGGCGCGCGTCGATCCGCTTACCGGGGCGCATACCTGCCTGACCAGCCATATAAACTGGGACGTGGATGAGTTTGACCTTTCTCGCGACGGAAAGACAATCGCTTTCGTCACAAACGAAGACGGCATCGGCGTGCTGCATCTTCTGGACACGGCCTCCCGGAAGGAGAAGCCGGCGCCCCGGCTGCCCGCCGGATCCGTCAGCGGCATCCGCTGGCACCGGAACAACCGCGATCTCGCCTTCCAGCTCGCGTCTGCCGGCACGCCTCAGGACGTCTACTCGTTGGACGTCCGGACGGGCAAGGTCGACCGCTGGACCTTCAGCGAGACCGGCGGCATCAATACCGGATCGTTCGCCGAGCCCGAGCTCATTCGCTGGACGAGTTTCGATGGCAGGACGCTGTCAGGATTTCTTTACAGCCCGCCGGCCCGGTTCACGGGAAAGCGGCCGGTCATCATCAACATTCACGGCGGCCCGGAAAGCCAGTTCAGGCCCGCGTTCCTCGGCCGCAATAACCTGTACCTGAACGAATTCGGCGTGGCGCTCGTTTTTCCCAACGTGCGGGGTTCCACGGGCTTCGGTAAATCCTTCGTCAAGCTGGACAACGGCTTGAAACGCATGGATTCGGTGCGCGATATCGGCGCGCTGCTCGACTGGATTAAAACCCGGCCCGATCTCGACGCCGGCCGCATCATGGTGAGCGGCGGAAGCTATGGAGGCTTCATGACGCTCGCCGTGGCCGTCGAATACAGCGATCGCATCCGCTGCGCCCTCGACGTCGTCGGGATCTCGAACTTCGTCACCTTCCTTGAGAACACCGAGAGCTACCGCCGCGACCTGCGCCGCGCCGAATACGGCGACGAACGCGATCCCGAAATACGGGCCTTTCTTGAAAGGACGGCACCGCTCAACAATGCCGGGAAAATCACCAAACCGCTTTTCGTCGTCCAGGGCTACAACGACCCGCGTGTGCCCCGAACGGAGTCGGAGCAGATGGTTGCCACGGTGCGCGCCAACGGCTTGCCGGTCTGGTATCTGATGGCCCGCGACGAAGGCCACGGCTTCTCCAAGAAAAGGAACCAGGATTTCCTTTTCTACGCAACCGTACAGTTCATCCAGGATCACCTGTTGAAATAGGTCCTATAACTTATGCCTGGTTGCACTGTCTCTTTCTCCGGGACCGTATAACCAGGTACCGGCTATGTTTTGAGGCATAAACCTAAACGTTGCATAAAAACTGATTGCATCTAATCTCAATGGCTTCAGCAGGCTG
>CAYZTZ010000209.1:0-4352 GCA_964481255.1 uncultured Acidobacteriota bacterium
CTACGGCTTCCTCGGCGGCGAGACCAACCAGTGGGCACCGTTCCTGTACGACGGCACCGCCGTGGTCGAGCTGCCGAACGATCCGAACTACCACTTCATGACCGACATGACGGAGAAGGCGCGGGCCTGGATCAAGTACCAGAAAGCGCTGACGCCGGACAAGCCGTCCTTCGTCTACTTCGCGCCCGGCGCCACGCACGCCCCGCACCACGTGCCCAGGGTCTGGATCGACAAGTGGAAGGGCAAGTTCGACCACGGCTGGGACAAGCTCCGCGAGGAGACGCTCGCGCGGCAGATCGCGATGGGCGTGGTGCCGGCGGGCACGAAGCTCGCGGCCAAGCCGCCGGCGATCCGGGACTGGGACAAGCTCGGCGCCGACGAGAAGCGCCTGTTCGCGCGCCAGGCCGAGGTGTTCGCGGCCTTCGTCGAGTACACCGACCACGAGATCGGCCGCATGCTGCAGGCCTTCGAGGAAGTGGGCCAGGCCGACAACACGCTCGTCTTCTACATCGCCGGCGACAACGGCACCAGCGGCGAGGGCGGCCAGAACGGCATGTTCAACGAGTACACCTACTTCAACGGCGTGCAGGAGAAGGTCGAGGACATGCTGAAGCTCCTCGACAAGTGGGGCGGGCCGGAGACCTACCCGCACATGGCGGCCGGCTGGGCGGTGGCCTTCAACGCACCGTTCGGCTGGATGAAGCAGGTGCCTTCGGACTTCGGCGGCACGCGCAACGGCATGGTGGTCAGCTGGCCGAAGGGCATCAAGGCGAAGAACGGACTGCGCCCCCAGTTCGGCCACGTGATCGACGTCGCGCCCACCGTGCTGCAGGCCGCCGGGCTGCCGCAGCCGAAGATGGTCAACGGCGTCGCGCAGATTCCGATGGCCGGCACCAGCATCGCCTATGCCTTCGACGACGCGAAGGCGAAGGATCGCCACACCACGCAGTACTTCGAGATCGCCGGCAACCGCGCCATCTACCACGACGGCTGGCTGGCGCGCACGATCCACCGGGCGCCGTGGGAGGCCAAGCCGCGCCGGCCGCTGCAGGACGACTCGGCCTGGGAACTGTACGACGTGCGCGCGGACTTCAGCCTGGCCAACGATCTCGCGAAGCAGAACCCGAAGAGGCTCGCCGAGATGCAGGCGCTGTTCCTGAAGGAGGCCGGCAAGTACGGCGTGCTGCCGATGGACGACCGCGTCTTCGAGCGGCTGGACCCGGCGGCCGTCGGCCGACCCGACCTGATGGCCGGGCGCACCTCGCTCGCGCTGGCCGAGGGCATGACCGGGATGCTCGAGGGCGTGTTCATCAACGTGAAGAACCGCTCCAAGACGATCACCGCCGAGATCGTGGTGCCCGAAGGCGCCGCCAACGGTACCCTCGTCGCGCAGGGCGGCCGCTTCGGCGGCTGGTCGCTGTACGTCAAGGACGGCGTGCCGGCCTACGACTACAACTTCCTCGGCCTAGAGCGCACGTCGATCGCCGGCACGAGCAGGCTGCCGCCGGGCAAGGCCACGCTGCAGTTCGTCTTCGACTACGACGGCGGCGGTCCGGGCAAGGGCGGCCAGGGCACGCTGCTCGTCAACGGCCAGAAGGTCGCCGCGGGTCGCATCGAGCAGACGCAGGCCGGCCTCTTCTCGGCCGACGAGACGGCCGACGTCGGCATCGACCTCGGCACGCCGGTGGTCGAGGCGATCGGCGCCGAGGCGAAATCGCGCTTCACCGGGCGGATCCCGAAGCTGACGGTGCAGGTGAAGTAGTCGAGCTCGCGATCCCGGTCGGCATCGCAAGTTACAGGAGAAACACACCATGCAATCGACTTTCCCCAAGCGCCTGACGGCGACCCTGGCGCGGTGCTGCGCCATCGCTGCCGTGGCGGCCCTCCCGCTCGCCGCGCAGGCCCAGCCCGCGGGCATCGCTCCCGAGGCCCAGCGGCTGCTGAAGGCCTCGACCGACTTCCTCGCAAGGCAGCAGCAGTTCAGTGCCGACACGCGCATCACGCTCGAGATCGTGCTGAAGTCCGGGCAGAAGATCGAGTTCAACCACACCGCCCGGCAATCGGTGCAAAGGCCGAACAAGCTGCGCGCCGAGCGCACCGGCGACCTGGTCCACCAGGTGTTCGTCTACGACGGCAAGTCGCTGACGCTGCACAACCCGCAGGAGAAGGTCTATGCCCAGGTGGCCGCACCCGACACGCTGGAGGGCATGCTCGAATTCGCGCGCACGAAGCTCGACATCGTCGCGCCGGCGAGCGACCTGCTCTCAAGGACGCCTACGACATCCTGTTGGACGGGGTCACCGACGGCTTCGTGGTCGGCAAGGCGGTGATCGAGGGCGTGCGCTGCGACCATCTCGCGTTCCGCGCCCCGCACGTCGACTTGCAGGTCTGGCTCCAGGAGGGGGCCCAGCCCCTGCCGCGCAGGTTCGTGATCACCACGCGCGACCTGGACAACGCGCCGCAGTTCGCGGTGACGGTGACCAAGTGGAACCTGAAGCCGACCTTCGGCCCACAGACCTTCTCCTTCACGCCGCCGGCCGGCGCGAAGCGGGTCGAGTTCCTTCCGCGCTGAATCCAGGGAGACCGGCATGAAGCGAACCAGGATCCTGAAGGCATTCGCTGTCGCGACCGCGTTCCCGCTGCTGCACCTGGCGGACGTCGCGCCCGACGCACCTGCGGGTTTGACGCTGATGCGCGAAGCCCACGCCATCGTGGGCGCGCCCGCGACGCCGGTGTCGGCGGCCGGCGTGGCGCGGCGCACCACCCGGCGTGTCGTCGTCGCCGAGACGGCGGCGGTCGGAGCCGCGACCAGCGCGACGGCGCAGCAGCAGGCCGCCACCGCGCAACAGCAGCAGGCCACGGCCCAGCAACAGGCGGCCACCGCGCAGCAGCAGGCAGCCATCGCCCAACAGCAGCAGGCCGCCGCCGCGCGGCCCCCAGGCGCACCGGCGGTCGGCACCGTCGTCAATGCCCTGCCCGCCGGCTGCAAGCCGGAGACCCGGAGCGGCGTCGAGTACCAGAACTGTGGCGGCGTCTACTACCGCGCGGCCTTCCAGGGCAACAACCTCGTCTACGTGGTGCAGTAGCCCCGATCCAGGCAGTCCCGCATCCAGCAGGAGAACACGATGAAGTACGAATCTCGGCAGTGGGCGCGCGCGGTTGCGCTGGGCGCCTTGATGGTCGTTGGACTGGCCGGCCCGACGCCGGCGCGCGACCCGGGCGTCGGCGTGGGGGCGCCGGGCGTCGGCGTGGCACCGGGCGTGGGCGTCGGCGCGCCCGGCGTCGGCGTCAGGGACCCCGGCATCAACCAACCCGGCGCGGCAGGCAATGTCGGTGTCGGTGCGCCGGGGGTAGGCGTGGGCGCGCCGGGCGTCGGCGTGGCACCCGGCGTCGGTGTCGGCGCGCCCGGCGTCGGCGTCGTGGACCCGGGCCTGAACCAGCCCGGCGTCGCCGGCAACGTCGGCGGCGTCGCTCGGCGATCGGTGCGCCGCTGATCGGCCCGTCGGATGATCCGGATCGCACGGCCGCAGGCCTGTACCGGGTCCTGCGCCTCTACGGCCCGCTCGAGCCCTGGTTCAACAAGACCTGGCGGCCCGACGACATCCGGCGGGTGAAGTGACCATGGGCCGGGACGCGCAGCCGATCACGCCGAAATGAGCATGCAGACGCTCGCCGCGAAGCCGGGCATGCACGTGCTTCCCAAGCCCATCCGCGCGGTGCGCTCTCCCGGGCCGCGGGCGTCTTCATGAAACTCCAGCAGGTCAGCGAGAACTGCTTTGCGGTTCTGAACGAGAAGAATCGCGTGTGCGACGCCAACTCCGGGCTCGTCAACCTGGGCGGCGGCGTGGTCATCGACACGCAGTCGGACCTGCCCCACGGGCGGAAGATGATCGAGCTGTTCGGCAAGGTCTGGCGCGGCATGCCCAAGCGCGTCGTCAATACGCACGAGGACGGCGACCACGTGTGGGGCAACCAGCTCTTCGAGGGGGCCGAGATCATCGCGCACCGGACGGTCAAGGAGCTCATGCCCAAAGTTGCCGATCCGAAGGAGACCCGGCAGCTGCTCAAGGGCGCCGATCGCTTCCTCTCGCGCATGCTGCTCAAGGCCGTGCACCCGGGCGCGCTGGCCATCGCCCGGCAGCTGCAGCAGGACTACGACTTCGACGGCATCAGGCTGGTGCTGCCAACGACGGTGTTCGAAGAGCGGCACGTGCTGGACCTCGACGGCACCGAGGTGCACCTCATCTACGTGGGACCGTGCCACCAGATCGGCGACACGATCGTTCACGTGCCGAAAGAAAGGGTGGTGTTCGCCGGCGACGTGATCTTCCGCGAATGCACCCCCATGGGCT
>CAYZTZ010000210.1:0-4259 GCA_964481255.1 uncultured Acidobacteriota bacterium
GCCTTCGGAGTAGTTGCTCCTTCTTCTCTCGACTTCCTCGAGGGACGACAGACGCTGCTGCATCAGGCCGTGTTCGTTCAGACGGGCGTTTAGCTCGGCCGACACTTCCTCGACGCGGGCGGCGAGGCCGGCGGCGCTTGCCTCCAGACTCGCGCAGGCCGCGGCCACTTCCTTCTGCCGCTCGGCCTTCTTCGACGCCTCCTCGCGCACCTTCGCGAGTTCGGCCGTGCGCGCGGCGCGCTCCTGCGACGTCTTTTGCCGCTCGCTTTCCAGGCGCGCGGTCCGTGCGGATATCCGGTTCAGGCTTTCCTGACAGCGGGCCTGCGTGTTGCGGAGGTCCGAAAGCCGTCCGGCCCCCTCCAGAAGGGAGGAGCGCAGATCGTCGATTTTAGCTTCAGTCCGGCGGATCGCGTCCTGCAGGAGTTCGCTTTGGGCCTGCCGGCTTTCCAGGGCGTCCTCATCGCGCGCTATCTCGTCCGAGAGGGAACGGACGGAACCCTCGAGACGCTCGGTCTCGCGCTGGACAAGCTGCCGTCTCTCTTCGATGGCCTTTTGCTCCCGTTCCAGTTCCTGGACGCGGGAGACAAGCCCGATCTTCTGGGTCTCCTGATTTTCCAGGGTGCTCTGCGCGTTCCCGGCCTCCAGTTTCAGGCTCGCCAGCCGCTCCCTCGTCTGAGTGACGAGCTCCTCCTGGGCATAACAGGCTTTTCCCGCGGCTTCGCGCGATGCCTCGGCCTTCTCCAAATCGGAAAGAATCTCCTGTTCGCTTTCCTGCGCCGCGGCGAAGCGCGCGGTGCAGGCGGACAGCTTGTCCCGCAGCCGACGCTCCTCCATCCCGAGCTTGAGCCGCTGGACGGAACGCAGTTCTTCGCGCAGGCGGCTGTAGCGCCGGGCCTTGGCCGCCTGCCTGCGGAGCGAGTTGAGCTGCCGGACGATTTCGCCGATGATGTCCTGCGCGCGCAGGAGGTTCTGCTGCGCCATTTCGAGCTTCATTTCGGCGGCGTAGCGGTGGCTCTTGAAGAGGGTTATTCGGGCCGCCTCCTCGATCAGGCTTCTCCTCTCGGCGGGCTTGGAGCTGAGGATCTGTCCGATGCGGCCCTGTTCGAGAATCGCGTAGGAATTCGGGCCGAGCCCCGTCCCCTCGAGCAGCGCCTGAATATCCTTCAAACGGCAGCGGCGGCCGTCCAGGTAGTACTCGCTTTCGCCGGAGCGGTAAAGGCGGCGTCCGATGGTGAATTCCCCGGGATTTAAATCAAGCCCCTGGGGAATCTCTATTTTATCCGCCAGGGACATCGTGAGGACGACCTCGGCGAAACCCATGGCCTTGCGCTTCTGAGTCCCGTTGAAGATCACGCCCTCCATCTTGTCGGTGCGCAGGGACTTGGCGCTCTGTTCTCCGACCACCCAGCTGATGGCATCCGCAATATTGCTCTTTCCGCAGCCGTTAGGCCCCACAATCGCGGTTATCCCTTCCTTGAAAGGGATATGCGTGCGGTCGCAGAAGGATTTGAATCCGACGAGCTCCAGTTTCTTGATTTGATTCATTTGGATCGGTACCTGTATTAAAAGGCCATAGAATAAAAGAGCCAAAGATAACGCAGATCGCGTCGGAAGGGAAACGGCTCGGGTCAAGACCCGCATGGATCTTTCGGCCGCCCCCGAAGCACGATGCTCACTATAGCATAGCCTTTTCGGGAGATCCAAGCAAAATCACAATATATCGGGGCCTGTTTGAAAATAACTACTACATATAGAGTTTAAAGGAGTTCAGGGGCGTTTCAGAGTCCGGAATCCAGCAAATTATTTGCAGAATTAAGGTTAGCGGGCTCGAGACCCTTAATCCGCCCCTCAGCCGGTTCGACCCGCAGGATAATGGGCTTGCGTTAAGAAGCGCCGGCGGCGGCGCCGATCAGCCGGGAGATCCGCCGGCGGCACTGTAAAAGGCTCGACAGTTCTTGAAGCGTTCCATTCACAGCATGTCCTGGCGCCCATCAAGATTACAGGGACCGCAAATCCGGAATTTCAAATTTCGAAGATCGAACCGCAGAAGCCGCCGCCTTGCATTGAGATCCCTCGTTCGTCCTTCGACATTCTGCGGCCAGGAAGTCTGCGGGGATATATTGCGCCGGGACCAGTCGCGATCCGTGCGCTTCGAGGGATCGGAAACCGCAAAGCTCCCGTTTATGCCGGAGGATTCTAAATGCTTTCTGTCGCCATGCTCTTGAAGGCCGGCATTCTGAATATCAAAAGCGAAGGCTTTGGAGCGAGGAGGATTGCCTTCGCCTTCGGCCCGGAATCATCCGCGGCCCCAGCCTGTCGCAGGACAGGGCGGAGGCAGGTTCCTGCACTCCAAATCCCTGCTCCCGGCTTTCTATATCCCGCCGCTCGGGTCCGTCATTCTGATATACTTTGCTTCCTTGAAAGGCTGGATGGAACGATGAGAAGGAGTTTATGGCTGGCCGCGTGCGCGCTGACGCTGTTTTTCGCCCGGGATGGCCGGGCCAAGGAGGAATTCTTCCGGATCGAGGATCTGCGCGCCGGGATGAAGGGAATCGGGAAGACGTGCTACCAGGGGACAAAACCGGAGGAGTTTCAGGTCGAGGTTCTGGGAATCCTGCACGGGGTGAATCCCGGGTCGAGCGCGGTGATCGCGCGGCTCAGCGGAGGCGTCCTGGACAAGACGGGGTTATTCGAGGGCATGAGCGGCAGCCCTGTTTTCATCGACGGGAAGCTTCTGGGAGCAGTCGCCTTCACCTACCCGTTTGCCAAGGAGGCGATCGGGGGCATCACGCCGATCGCGGAAATGATACGGGCGTTCGAGGAGACGGATCTGCCTATCCCGGGAACCAAGGTCATTTTCAAAAAGAGCGGTCTCGCGGGAAACCCGATCCCGCAGGACGGAGGACATCCCGCCGCACCCGGGCCGGAAATCGCCTCGCGGCGCATCGGCGGGCAAACGGAGGCGGCTTTCGCCGACGGGCGTTCCCTGATCCCCATCGCCACGCCTCTCAGTCTCGCGGGAGTCCATGCCGAGACCCTGAAGCTGTTCGGCCCGCAATTGCGCCGGATGGGCCTGTCGCTTCAACAGGGAGCCGGCGGTTCGGCGCCCGGTTCCAAAACGGCGGCGTCCCGCAAGGCCGGCGGCCCTGTTTTCGAACCCGGATCCAACATCGTGGTTTCGCTGGTGCGCGGCGATCTTGATGTTTCCGCGGCCGGCACAGTGACTTTTGTGGACGGCGATAGGGTCTACGCATTCGGCCACGGCATGTTTGAACTGGGATTCACGGAACTGCCGATGCACGAGGGGACGGCGATCACCGTGTTTCCCAGCCTCGAAAGCTCCTTCAAGATTCTCGAAACGGGCGCCCTGGCAGGCACAATCCGGCAGGACAGAGGCGCGGGGCTTTACGGTGTCGCGGGGGAGATCCCCCGCCTGGTTCCCCTGAGCGTGGGCGTCGCGACAAGCCGGGGAAGCAGGAGGGAATACAAGTATGAACTGGCGCGCGATCGGCTTCTGACGCCCCTGCTGGTGCACCTTTCGGTCTACAATACCATCATCTCGACCGAACGCGCCCAGGGATCGGCGACCCTGAAAGTCAAGGGCAGAATCAGAATAAGGAACGAGCGGCCCGTGGAAGTTGAAAACCGCTTCTCTTCCGACAGCCAGGCCGCAAGCGACGCGTCCCTCTCCGTCGCAGTGCCCGTCGATTATCTCATGGCCGGGGGCTACCGCAATCTCGACCTGGAAGGCATCGAAGTGGATGTTTCGGTGGCGGAAACGGACAGGGCGGCCCTCCTGGACTCCATCCGTCTCGGCAGCGCCGAAATCCGTGCAGGGGAAACCCAGCAGCTTGAAATTTCCTATAGGAAGGCCGATGGGGAACTGCTGCGGGACGCCTATCCGGTCAGGATGCCGGCCAATGCGTCCCCGGGACCCCTGACGATGCTGGTCGCCGACGGCGCCGCGCTGATGGCGATGGACGATAAGGAGGAGGACGCCCTTTTGGTCCCGCGCGATCTCGGCCATCTCATCAGGCTTATCAACAACCTGCGCAAGAACGACCGCCTTTACGTGCGGTTCTTCCGGCAGGAACCCGGGCTGCTGGTCCAGGGGGAAGGGATGCCGGGTTTGCCCCCGTCCTATCTGTCGATTCTGAGATCGGGTCGCAAGGCGGGAGCGGTCCACCCGCTGCGCACCTCGACTCTCCTGGAATATGAGCTCCCGGAGTCGGATTATGTCATTTCAGGTGCGAAGACCC
>CAYZTZ010000211.1:0-4243 GCA_964481255.1 uncultured Acidobacteriota bacterium
GAACCGCGGCTTTCTCTTCCTCCGTCCCCTTACTCCTGCGCTCCCAATCCGCGCGGGCGTCATCCCATGCGGACCGCTCCCTGCTCAATTCCTCGGATAATTGAGAGATCCGGGCTTCCGCCGCCTGCAAGGCCGCCGTCCATTGTTCTTGAGACGATTTCAGGGACCATTCCAGTTCCTGGCGGGCCTGTCTCCAGTCCGCCCGCTCCATCTCATGATCTTCTGTGAGACGGGCGCAACGGGCCTCCAGATCCAGCAATGCGTTTTGGGTTTCAATCTTCTGATTTTCCGCTTCCTGAAGGTTCTGCTCCAGCTCCCAGCGCTTTTGCTCCCATCCGTCTCGTTCCGCGATCTGCGCCTGCTCCATCTGGGCGAGCCTTTCGCCCGCTTCCTGGAGCGAATTCTGAAGCTCCGCGATCCTGGCCTCGGCGCGTTCCAGATCCTTGTCGGACGGGGATGGATCGATATTGAGCTGTTGAAGGGGATCCGTGTATTGCGCATCCGCCTCCAGAAGAGTTTTGACAAGACCTTTCCCCTTTTGCTTATCCTGTTCTTCGGGACTCTCGGACGCCTTGCCGGCGGCATGCTGGATGACCGTCAGGGCCGCCGTTGTTCCGTTGGCATCCCTTCGGATGGAAGTCCCCCGCAATTCGATGCCCGGGGCGGTTCCATCAAGTCCCTTCCAATCCAGATGCAGGGTGCCGCCGCCGCCGCCGCAGACGGTTCTCAGAAAATCGAGAATTTTCCTGCTTTCCTCTCGGGGGGCCAGGTCCACGATTCTCTTGCCGACCACCTGATCGAGATGCGTTCCGCCCATCAGTTTGAGCGCGGTGAGATTGACGGCGAGAAAGGTTCCGTCGGCGGAGATTATGGACACTCCCGCGGGCATATTGTCCACAATCTGCCGCAGACGCTCTTCGCGCGCCTGAAGGAGCGCTTTTTCGCGGATCAGGTCGAGCCGCCGGATCTCCCTTTCGATCGTCGGGACCAGCCGGTTGAAGTAATTTCCCGTTTTGGCGATGCAGTCCGTGGCGCCCATTTTCAAGGCGTTGACGGGCGTTACTTCGTCTCCCGGATTTGTGAGAAGGATGATGGGGATTTCGGGCCGACGCTCATGAACATCTTTGATGGCATCGAGCGTCTGGATTCCGGACGCCGCGAGATCGATGATGACGACGCCGTAGGGGAACGCGTCGGCGTCGGGAAGTTCAAGATATCCGTCCTTCGAAAAACCGGCAGGCTCCAGTCTCCACCGGGGCAGCGCGGAAATGCGGCTCTGCATCTGTTCAAAGTCGCCGGCGAACAGCAGAGGCACCTGCTCCGGCTGACGGGAGGCCGCCGCCTTTCGATGGCGCTCCCTCGCCTGTTTCAGGGCCTCGGCAAGAGAAGCCACGAAATCGACCTTCTTATGGACGAACCCGTCGATCCCGGCGTTGGACACCTCGTCCGAGGGTTCAGTCTCGTATGCGCTCAACATGGCCACAATGCCGATGGGAAGCCTTTCATTTCGAACGGTGGTTGCGAGATAGGCGGCCTCGGCGCCGGGAACCAAGGAGCCGAGAAGGATCACATCATAGCGTCCCGGGGCGGCCAGCCGAGAGAGAGCGTCACGCGTATTGGGGGAGACGTCGATGCGGATCTCCGGGATGAATCGCTTCAGCTCCCGTTCGAAAAAGTCCGCATCTCGAAGGTCATCGCTGACAAAAATGATGTTCATTCTGGCTGGATGGATCAATGCATAGTCTGTTGTTTATACGATCACTGCGACCCTGAACCATTAACATTACCGAGGCTGGTGCTCCTTGTCCAGTTATGCGTCCGTTCGCGCTTGGGCGAGCCGTAGGGCAGGCGATGTGCTTCCAATCACCAGTCGTTCAATTTGAGCATTTCCCTCAGCGCCTCATCCCGGGCTTCACTGGCGCTGACTCCAAGGATGCTTCCGCTCCCGCCCATGCTCCCTTCGGAGACAGGTATGGATAACGACTGGGCGCTGTCCCTTTGCGACATGCCGGATGAAGAAGATGGGGAGCAGGCGGGCCGGGAAGCATCAGCCTTTTTCTCCAATAAGTCATCCAAAATATGCAGCGGGGTTTCAAAAGCAACCGCGGACTGATATCGCGGGATTCCCTTGAGCGAGCAGACGGACGACCGGAGGACGCGGCCGGCGATCTGAATCACGCCCTCGATGGTCACCACCTTGAGGATGACCCTGGTGCCGGGCGTCATGCGCATCTCGCTTTCCAGAAGAGCGCCTCCGCGGGATATATTGATAACCTGCATCTCCGCCCCCGTGTTGGAGCTGACGCTTTTCAGGGCCGGGATCTCCAATATATTGTAGCGGGGCCACCTCCTTGTGTTGGGGCCTGCGTACTCCTTGGCTTTCCTCCTAAAGCCGCCCTTCCAGTTGAAGAGATTCTCCACGCTGTTTTCCGTTATCCGGCCTTTGTGCAGGCATTTCGGACAACACTCCTCAAAGGAAAAAATCGGCCGAATCCACGGAAAGTTTAGGTACTTATGCGCCCGGCAGCCGCGGGCGGACAGGCGCCCGAATCAAGGGAACATATTGATTCCGCGCGGCGTATCGTGCGCTTCGGGTCCGCGGCCATAATGGAGTCCCTCAAGTCTGAATTCCCGCGCCGCCGCGTTTTCTGATATATTGCCCGTCCGTATTCATTGTTTTGAACCAAAAAAAGGAGCAGGTGCATGGCTGGAATATTCGGCGCGGTTTCCAAAAAGGGAAATTGTTCCAGGTCGCTCTATTACGGGATCGACTATCACTCCCATCTTGGAACGGACTATGCCGGGATGGCCGTTTACGGAGACAGGGGCATCGAGCGGAAGATTCACGACATAAGGGATGAGAATTTCCGGCCCAAATTTCAGCAGGACTATGCCCGAATGAGCGGGAAATACGGCATCGGCGTCATCGGATACGATATCCAGCCGGTAATCCTGTCCTGCCGTCACGGCGTTTTTTCCATCGTCATGAACGGAAACATCGCCAACCTGGAACAGATCGTCGGGGATCTGCAGAATCAGGGAACAAGTTTCGCGGAAGTTCAGCCCGATTCAAGCATCAGCCCGGCCGAGGTTCTCGCCGAAATGATCACCAGGGCGCCGGACCTCGAGACCGGCATCCGTTCCGTTTTCAACGCCATCCAGGGCTCCGCGTCCCTTCTGGTGCTTTCCCGCGACGGGATTTACGCGGCGCGCGACCGCAACGGACATTCCGCGCTCGTGATCGGGGAGAGCGAAGAGGGTTTCGCGGTCACCACCGAAACCACAGCCTTCCCCAACCTGGGGTATTCGGTCGTGGCGGAACTGAAGCCCGGGGAAATCGTCAAGCTGACCGACAAGGGGATCGAAAAGAGAACGGACGGCGGACACGACGTGAGCCACCCCTGCGCTTTCCTGTGGATATACACCAGTTTTCCATCGACCTCGATTGAAGGGATCAACGTCGAAAACGCCCGCTACCGCAGCGGAACCCTCCTGGCGAAGCGCGACAGGGAGGCCGGCTTTACCGCAGACATCGTGGCCGGCGTGCCGGACAGCGGCGTGGGTCACGCGATCGGCTACTCCAACGAATCCGGCATCCCCTACGCGCGGCCGATGGTCAAGTACACCCCTTCATGGGCGCGGAGCTACATGCCTTCCGAGCAATCGATGCGCGACCTGATCGCGTCCATGAAACTCATCGCCATCCCCGAACTGATCCGGGATAAACGGATCGTGATCTGCGACGACTCCATCGTGCGCGGGACCCAGCTCAAAAACCTGGTCAAGGAGAAACTGCTCGCGAACGGCGCGAAGGAAGTGCATCTAAGGATCGCCTGCCCTCCGCTGATGTTCCCCTGCATTTACAACCAGTCGACGCGCACGCCGAAGGAACTTGCCGCCCGCAAAGCGATACGGCTTCTTGAAGGAGAGGAAATCCAGGATATAGAGCCCTACCTTGACGCGGATTCCCCCAAGTACCGCGAGATGGTCGAGACCATCCGGCGGGAGCTGGGGGCTCATTCGCTGGTCTATCAGCGCCTGGACGACATGGCGTCCGCCATCGGCTTGCCTGTCGACAGGATCTGCACCTACTGCTGGAACGGCCGGCCTTCCTGAGCCGGACGCGTAAAAGTTTTTCGTGAGCGGTATAAAAGGTCTTTCGTGAGCACGGCTCTCCATTATTCTTCGTGAGCACGGCTCTCCAGAGCCGTGCGCCTGCTTATTGTTCAGACAGACGGACGGG
>CAYZTZ010000212.1:0-4242 GCA_964481255.1 uncultured Acidobacteriota bacterium
ACGAAGAGATGGCGCGCCTGCGGTCCCGGGGAGCGCAGTTTGTCGGCGAGGAGCCTTTGCGGATCGACGACGCCACGCGGCTCGTCTTCATCCACCCGCGCTCTGCCGAGGGGCTGCTGATCGAGCTCGTCGAGAGGAAGAAGGCAACATGAGCCCGTGCCTGCGGCCCTCCCAAGGCGTCCGTCATCTCTTTTCGTCCTCACGTATCGCAGGGTCTTATAGAATGGAGCCGGCGGCATATTTTGACGGAAGCGGAATGTGATGCTATAATGCATCACATATGAAAAGCACGACGGTGCGCAACCTGCGGTATCGCTTCCCGGAGATCGAGGCGCGATTGCGTCAGGGGGAGACTGTGGAGATCCGGAAACGAAAAAGGGTTATTGCGCGTTTGATTCCGGTGCGTCCGAAAAGCTCCGAGTATCCCGATTTTGCGGCTCGAGCCCACAGGATTTTCGGCGACAGGGTCTTAACCGCTGACGCCTCGGAACTCGTGTCCCTGGGAAGAAGCGAATGATCGGCTATGCCGACACCGGTTTTCTCGTGTCTCTGTATCTCCCCGATCGCCACTCGCCCATGGCGTGGTCCGCGATGAAGTCGCGGCCCTGCCTTTATCTTACTGCGCTGCATCAACTTGAATTCGCCAACGCGCTGGAGTTGGCGATTTTTCGTAAAATCATCCGCCGAAAAGAGGCAAGACTGGTATGGCGCGACTTTGAGCATGATTGGGGCGGGATATACGCCGTTACGGAAATCCCTCCGGAGTCGTTTGCCCGCGCCGAGAGATTGGCTCAACGCTACACGGCGAGGCTCGGAACGCGGTCCCTGGATATTCTGCATGTGGCGACGGCGCTGCTTCTGAAACCTGAAGCTTTTTTCACCTTTGACGAGCGCCAAAGGAAACTGGCCAAGGCCGAACGTTTGCGCGTCATCCCTTAATGATCCTTGAGCACAAAGGCCGGCAGGACCGCAAAGGAATCGGCGCATGACCGACAGTCGGTTTTTTGAGACCTTTCTTGTTGACTATGATCCATTTATGGCGTACATATATGGAGTATGATCCAGCGTCTAATTAATCCACTGAAAACAAACAGCTTTTTTCTCTTCGGTCCGCGCGGAACCGGCAAATCCACCTTTCTCAAGAGTTTCTTCCCGCAAGATGAGACGGTGTTGTGGATAGATCTTTTAAGCCCGGAAGAAGAGGATCGTTACAGCAGGAATCCTTTGGAGCTTGCCGCGCAGTTGGATTTGTATCGTGGAAGAATTCAGTGGGTCGTTTTGGACGAGATCCAGAAGGTCCCCAGGTTGCTCGATGTGGTGCACGGCAGGATCGAGTCGGCCGAAACCAGATTCGCCATGACGGGATCCAGCGCGAGGAAGCTGAAGAGGCAGGAAACCAACCTTCTGGCGGGAAGGGCCTTTGTGTATAACCTGTTTCCGCTGACGCATCGGGAGCTGGCGGCCGAGTTCGATCTGGATTTTGCGTTGACGTACGGCGGCCTGCCCGGCTTGCTGAAGCTTCAAACGCGCGAGGAAAAAGCTGCCTTTCTTCGAGCCTATGCTTTGACCTACATGAAAGAGGAGATCTGGGGGGAGCATGTCGTGCGCAAGCTGGATCCGTTCAGGAAATTTATGGAGATAGCGGCGCAAGTCAATGGAGAGATCATTAATTTCGCGAATATCGCCAGGGATGTGGGCGTGGATATCAAGACCGTTCAGTCCTATTTTCAAATCCTGGAGGATACGCTGCTGGGCTTTTTTCTGGAGCCCTACCATCGATCCGTTCGTAAACGGCAACGGAATGCGCCCAAGTTTTATCTATTCGACACGGGCGTGAAGAGAGCCCTGGACAGAACGCTTAACGTGGACTTGCAACCCGGAACTTACGCCTATGGGAAGGCGTTTGAACACCTGGTGATCGCCGAGGCCGTCCGCCTCAACGAATACGGGCATAAGGATTTCCGCTTTTCCTATTTGCGCACCAAGGATGACGCGGAGATCGACCTTGTCGTGGATCGTCCCGGCGCTGCGACGGCGCTGGTCGAAATCAAGTCCAAGCAGCGCATAGAGGAGCGTGATACAAAATCACTGCGCCGCTTTTCAGCCGACATTCCAGGTTCCGAAGCATACGTTTTATCGATGGATCCGATAGCAAAACAAATCGGCTCGGTTCGGGCGTTTCCATGGCGGCGGGGCCTTGCCGAAATCGGTCTTTAGCGTTTAAATTGTTTTTTAAATGACCACCAAGACTGCCAGGACCGCGAAGAATTTCCGCTTTTTGCGGTCTTCGGAATCTTCGTGGTTCTAAGCAATCTCAGCGGTTCTCAGCGTCCGGATTTCCTCGGCTTGTAAAGACCGCGCGGATTGGAACCGAGGAAGCAGGCGCGCATGACAAGCGGCTCGGCCGGCGACAGGGCGCGCTCCATACGCCGGGTCAGCAGCTTGTAACGGCGGGCTTTTGCGAGGTGGCTCTCGATGGGGCAGAGAGGTTCCTCCGTCGTGCGCCACGAGAGCTCGTCAAACCGGCGCAGATCGACGGGCGCCGAATAACTGCGCAGGCTCTTGTAACCGTCGATATTGAAATAGCCGTCGAAGTAGGACATCACAAGTTCGCGCAGGCTCCGGTACAAGGGCTCGCGCGAGCGGAGCATGGTGGTGTTGGATTTTGCCAGGGCCCCCCAGCCTTCCGCGCGGTAGACGGCGATCACGTGGTCGTCGTCATTTTCCGCCTGAAGGTCCACGATCCGCGGAGGATACCCGAGTGTTTCCAGAGCGGCGGCGGCGTAAACCGCGCCGTCAAAGCAGTTGGCGGCTCCCGTCCGCTCCACGACTGCGGGCGAAACCGCCCCTCCCTCCTCCCGGTATTTCAGGCTGCTCAGGAAATGCTGGATCTCTATCGGTTTTTGGAATTTCCGCATGGCTTCGAAGCCGCAGGGCTGTTTCAGATGAATGATTCCATCAGGTCCGAAATGACCTGATCCAGAGACCCGGGCCGTTCCGTTTCGATCCTGTTCTGGATCTGGTTTACACGTATCCGGAGGTCGGGATCGGCCAGGTCGTCCAGGGTCCGGTAATATCCGGTTCTTCTTCCCAGCCGGAAATTCGCGCGTTCGGAATCGGGCAGCGCGAGATACCGGTCGATGACGGCCAGCATCGCGTCTTTCGCTTCCGGGAGTTTCCCGTCCAGTTCCTCCAGGAGGTTAAGAATGTGATCGCTGGTGAAACGGCTCGCGATCCCTTCGAGGTTTTCGATGAGAAGTCTCAGTTCGGCGACGATTTCGTCGTCGCTCAGGAGCACGAATTCTCCTTTCTCGATCTTGCCGTACAGTGGCATGATCCTCAGGACCTTCAGGGTGCGCACGCGGATGAAGTCCGGGTCGATCTCGTTGAGCACGCGGGCGGTCTCCACGGCATGCTCCCGCCACATGGATTTGCCCCCGAGCCCGGGCATGATGTACTCCGACAGGGACAGTCCCGCCTCTTTGACTCTTCTGCCGGCCTCGATCTGCTCGCGCGCCGTCACTCCTTTCCGGACGTATTCCAAAAGCGGGTCGTATCCCGACTCCAGTCCTATGTGGACCCGCGAAAGACCGGCGTCGCGCAGTTCGCGGAGCTCGGCGACGCTTTTCCTGGCGACGGTTCGGGCCCGCGAATAGGTCGTGATCCTCTCGATAGAAGGGAATGTCTTTTTGAGATACCGGAGAATTTCGACAAGGTTTTGCGTCCTGAGGATCAGGTTGTTTGCATCCTGGAGGAAGACGTTTTTCCCGCCGGAATACAGCCAGAGGAGCACGCTGCGGTACCCCTCCGGGTATTCGTGGGGACGGCCCAGAACGGCGCGTGCCAGCTGCGGGGTAATTCTGCCGCCCAGTCCCTCGCGCCAGGAAAGTGCCGTGAGGTCCGACACGATCTGCCGGACGGCGTCGATATCCTTCTTGACTTCCTCCACGGTGCGCGGGCTGAAGCGCTGTCCTTTATAGATGTGGCAGAATTCGCACCGGTTCCAGGAGCAGTTGCGCGTCACGCGCAGGAGCAGGCTTTGCGCTTCGCTGGGGGGCCGGATGGGTCCTTGTTCAATCGGCAGCATGCGTTTTTCGCGTTCCTGTTTCAAATTGAAAATTGTAGCACATCCTGAAGGCCTCCATGGATTCCGCGGTTGCCGGATTTGTACTACGATAATTTTCGTTAGCACGGCTCTCCAGAGGCTGTCTCATAACTGGGAAATTAAAAAGGTCGCTTTAA
>CAYZTZ010000213.1:0-4217 GCA_964481255.1 uncultured Acidobacteriota bacterium
GGAAAAGGTTGTTCCTATACTCGAGCGAGACACGGATCAGATCCCCGGCAAGCGGACAACAGACGTCCGGTGTATCCGGGCTTTGCCGCAAATTTCCCCTAACCATATTTGCAGCGAGTGTTTTACAATGCGGGCTTCAAGGCTCTCATGAATGGGGACAGTCACCCGTGTCCCCATTAATAAGACCCCTTTCCCCAGCGTTTATGTGGGGACACTGGTGGCTGTCCCCATTCGCGGCCCTGGTAGGTGTCGCGCTCGACAAGCCTTCGTTCGATGCGCCGGCGGATTTCCGCAGCGCTTCTTCCCCACAGGGGCGCGATCAATTGATCCTCGGGCGCGTACCCGAACAGGCGCTCAATATAAACGGCCGGACTCAGCCTCTCGAGAAAATCGACGACCAGTTCGGTGTACTCCTCGAACCCAAGCAGCGGGAAGGGTCTTTGCAGAAACTCCTCGGCCATTGCGCTGTTGCGCACGACGTGCAGATGATGGATTTTGAGAAAATCGAGCCCCTGGTCCGAAAGGACGGCGGCGGTGTGCAGCATCTCCTCCCTTGTTTCCCAGGGGAACCCCAGGATGACATGCGCGCCAAGCCATATCCCCCGGCCGCGCGTGCGGCGCATCGCATCCACCCAGCACTGGAAATCATGGCCGCGGTTGATCCGGCGAAGGGTCGCATCGTGCACGGATTGCAGTCCGTATTCCACGGTCACGAAATGCGTTCGCGCCAGTCTCTCCAGCCAGGCGATTTTGGATTCATCCACGCAGTCCGGACGCGTCCCCAGAGACAGTCCGACGACATCCGGATGGTCGATCGCCGCCTCATATATTGGGATAAGAGTTTCCAGGGGAGCGTGAGTGTTGGTGAACGGCTGAAAATAAACGATGAATTTGCAGGCGCCGTATCTCCTCTTCAGGTGGTCTATTCCCTGCCTCACCTGCTCGGATACCGGCTTCAGACGCTGGGATGTCGGGGGACGAAAAGAGTCGTTGTTGCAGTAGATGCAGCCCCCCCGGCCCACCGTCCCATCGCGGTTCGGGCAGGTAAACCCGCCGTCGACGCTGACCTTATGGACCCGGCAGCCGAATTTCGCCCTTAAAAAGCGGCTGTAGGGATTATAGCGGCGATCGCCGACCTGAGACTCAGGATGCAGATCTCCGGATTGGGATTCCGTCATTTCGAAATAAATATAGCAACTCAAGGCCCGGGATCCCAGCCCGCGCGCACCTCTCCCGAATCCGCGCTTTCTGCAGCCACCCCGGAGACCGACGCAATGATTGGACGCCAAAGAGGCGGACTCGCGATGCAACCCGTTCAGGGTTGAGCGGCATCGAGCGACGCTCAACCCCGGGCTTTACGACGAAGCCCCTTCCGGGGCAACCCGAGTCCGAAATGCGCCTGCAACGGCGCAGCCTTTTCAAGCCGCGCCGCCGGAGGCGGCCGCTTGAAATAATGAAATCAAATGGAAATCATTCAGGGCGGGAAGGCGGACGGTTCGATACGCTCCGCCCGCCATATAGAAGCGCGGCCTAAATCTTGATGCGCTGATCGTCTTTGGGGCAGATCCAGTACATGCCGCCGGGCATGTCGCGATATCGGATGACTTTCGTCGCCACCATCGCCGTGCCGCACTGAGGACAAGCGTGCTCGTGCGTCTGACCCTTGTCGCCAAGGCTGGCGCGCGCCGTTTTGGATATCTTTTCAGCCATTACAAACCTCCTCCTTTCTGCATGAGTGCATCCAGCCAAAAAACGCGAATTTTACGGATCGGCGCCCTGACGGTCAATGTTTTTTTGCGTTTTTCTCCGAAGCCGACGCAAAGCGCTCGAGCGAAAAAGATAAATCCTGCGGAGAAGCGCCGGAAATCCCGCCGGGACGGCAGCGGCCTAAACGCCCCAATCCCGGGTCGCGGCGTCAAATCATCCGGATGGATTCGCCCGTTCGGGCCAGAAGCAGGTATGCGGATTGAACGGGAACAGAAAGCAAGCGCAGCGCCTGGACATAGTCCCCGATCTGAGAGGCATACTTCTCCCGAAAGAATTCCGCGGCATTCCTCACGTCTTGCGGAATCCTGTCGGTCTTGTAATCGACAAGAACCCAGGCTCCCTCCTCCTCGAACAGGAGATCCATTTTGCCCTCCTTATGATCCGAGGGGCCCTCAGGGCGAACGAAGGGGAGTTCGCGGATCGCCCTTTTTCCCAAACGGACCGCGGCACGAACACGCCCGAGCAATTCGGAGGAAAGGGCCGTGCGCACCATATCTTCGAGTTGCAGGGCGCCTTCGGCATCCAGTCTGTGTCTGACGCCCAGAGAGGAGAGGAACTCGACCGGACCGGCTTCCTGAGCAAGATCCACTCTCTCCATGGCCTCGTGAAAAGCCACTCCAAGACGGATCGCGCGCCCCTCGGCGGAATCCGGAGATCTCTCCTCGGGAGCGAGCTCTTCATCCGCCGCGCCGGCGACGGCGGCTTTGACGCCTCCCGGCGCGCCCGCCTCCCCAAGCGCCCGATCCATAATCGCCGCCAGCTGCGAGCAATCCCGCTCCAGGGCGGCCCGCCAATCTCTTTCGGGCGGCGGCAAGGCTTCCTTTGGAGCAGCCGGGGCGGCATCGAGAGCGTCCACGTCGATCCATTGGACCAGGCCGGTATCTTCAGACCGGCACTTTTCCAGAAAAGAGCTTAGAGGAGTCAGGCGGGTGCCCTGCATGTCCGGAACCGGCCGACCGGCGGGTCCGTTTTCTCTCCAGTCCTTCGTGTGCGTGGACAGGATAAGATGATCACGGGCCCGGGTTAAGGCCACGTAGAGCAGGCGGACCAGTTCGGCGTTTTCCCGATTGTTTTCCCATTCCGACAGCTTATCCCAACCGGGCGTCTCAAAGCCCGAATCCTTCGGGCCGACGCGGAGTCCGAAAACTTTCTGGACATGGAAGTCGGCGAGGAAGTTTCTGCCGCGGCTCTTTCTCTTCATCCCGAGAGAGGCGACAAAAACGATAGGGAAATCGAGACCTTTGGCCTTGTGAATGGACATGACGCGCACCGCGTCGCTGCGTTCCTCCATGATCCGGCTTTCGCTTTCTGCCAGACCCTCTTCGTCCATCGCGCTCACCAGTTCGACCGCCTGGGTGAAGGTGTATTCGCCCTGAAGGGCCCGCAGCGTGCGCGCGAGCTTGTTGAGGTTTGCCAGGGACTGAAATCCGCGCGGCGCCAGGACTTCACGGGCGCCTGTCTTCTGAAGCAGAAGCTCGAGGCTCTCCGAGGCCCGCCTCTCATGCCGGTGCCAATGCAGGTCGCGGAGAATCTGGAAGGGACGGCACAGCGGAGACTCGGGCGGCGCTTCCTCCCGGTAATCGAACGGCTGATTCTCGATGCGGGCCCTCAACAGGTCCTCGTCGGACAACCCGAAGAAGATCGAACGCAGGGCGCCGTAGAGAGCCACGCTGTCGTTGGGGTTCGCGACGGCCCGCAGGACCGTGATCGCGGAAGAAACCTCGCTGCGGGCGTAATAGAATTTCCCCCCTTCCAGCACGTAAGGGATGTCGTGATCGCGCAGGGCGTCCTCGAGTATATCCGCGCGGCTCAGTACCGGAAGCAGGATCGCGATATCGCCGTAACGTGGAGCGCGCCAGGGAGATTCTTTGCCTCCGCGGTCCTGAACCTTCCAGGCCTCGGAACCGTGGATCCGGAGTATGAGCCGGGCGATCCTTGAAGCTTCCAGCGCCAGGAACTCGCGGACTGTCGCGGCCCCTCCGCCGGCATTTCTGTCTCCCAGCAGGCTCACGGCCGGAGACCTCGCTTCCACTTTTCGGTGCCCATGATCCCCGAACGGCAGATAGTCCGGCTGATACAAGCCATCCTCCGCCGCCCTCATGGTTTCCTCGAAGGCGGCGTCGGCAAAACGGAGGATGGAAGGCGCCGAGCGGAAATTCGTCGTCAGCTGGAGCCGCTCCAGTCCCAGGGACTCGCAGTTTTTCCGCTCGACGATGGCGAGGTACGTCTCGATGTCGGCACCGCGAAAACGATAGATGGACTGCTTCGGGTCCCCGACGATGAAAAGCCTGCCCGGCCCGGGCCGGCATCGGCCGGGGTCCGAGAACCCGTGATACGACGAGGAAAGCATCCGCACAATATCCCATTGCACCGGATCCGTGTCCTGAAATTCGTCGACCAGCAGCGTCGCGTAGCGCGTCTGGAACTCGCGCCGCGCCGCCCGTAGCCGG
>CAYZTZ010000214.1:0-4194 GCA_964481255.1 uncultured Acidobacteriota bacterium
ACCCGTCCGCACACAATTCCCTTTTTCGTGAGCACGGCTCTCCAGAGCCGTGCGTTAGCCTAATCCCCGAGCGGGTCAGGAGACCCGTCCGCACACGGGTTAGCTTTCAAAATGCGGTGCTTTGCAGGTTGAAATTCCCGCTCGTTCCGCCTATGCTCGTTCCTTATAACACAGGATCCTGCGAACCGTGGCCTATCGCATAGAAATCGGATTAAAGAAAGGAATCAGAGACGCGCGCGGCCAAGCCGTTGTCGGCAAAGCGCGGCGCTTCCTTTTCCTTCCCGTGAAGGCCTGCAGTACCAGGGACGTCTATAAGGTGGACGTCTCGCTCTCGCCTCAAGGGCTCAAGGAAATACAAAGATTATTCGCAGACCCTGTCACCTCCGTTGCGGCTCTCGGGCGCCTGCGGCCGCCTTCCTTCGACTGGATGGTGGAGGTCGGGTTCAAGCCCGGAGTGACCGACAACGTCGGGACCACGGCGCGGGCCATCGTACATGATTATCTCGACCGGCCGCTGGCTCCCACCGAGTCCGTTTACACCTGCGTTCAGTATTTTTTCCGCGGCGCAGCGCTGTCGCGCGCCGACGTGGAGCGCATGGCGGTCGGTCTGCTGGCCAATCCGTTGATCCATACGATTCGGATCTTCTCCGCGGCCGACTGGGCATCATCTCCCGTCGACGAGACGGTTCCCGCGATCCGCCAGAAGACCGACATCCGCGTCGGGGTATATGATCTCGGCGGAGACGACGCCGAGCTTCTGCGCATCAGCCGGGAAGGGATCCTGTCGCTGAGCCTCGACGAAATGCACGCCATCCGCGACCATTTCGCGTCCGAGGCCGTGCGACGGTCGCGGGCGCTGCGGGGCCTGCCGCTGCAGCCGACCGACGTGGAACTGGAGTGTCTCGCCCAGACGTGGTCGGAGCATTGCAAACACAAGATTTTCTCGGCGCGCGTCCGCTATACCGACGAATCCGGGCGCGAAGAGCGGATTGATTCACTTTTCAAAACCTACATCCGCGGCGCCACGGAGGAAATAGCCAGGGACATCGACTGGTTGGTCTCCGTTTTCACCGACAACGCGGGCATCATCCGTTTCAACGACCGGTACGACGTCGCGTACAAGGTCGAAACGCACAATTCCCCCTCCGCGCTGGACCCTTATGGCGGCGCCATTACGGGAATCGTCGGAGTCAACCGCGACCCCATGGGGGCCGGTATGGGATGCGAAATGATATGCAACGTCTGGGGATACTGCCTCGGCTCGCCCTTTTACGAGGGCGATCTGCCCGAAGGCCTGATGCATCCGCGACGCATCCGCGATGGGGTCCACCAGGGCGTCATCGACGGCGGCAACAACAGCGGCATTCCCTGGGCCCGCGGCTTCGAGCGGTTCGATGAAAGGTACATCGGCAAGCCCCTGGTCTATTGCGGGACCGTGGGGCGCATCCCCAGGCTTCTTCAGGGGCGCCCGTCCGCGCGCAAGGAGATCCTTCCCGGCGACGCCATCGTGATGTGCGGCGGCCGCATCGGGAAGGACGGCATTCACGGGGCCACTTTCTCCTCGGAGGAGCTGCGCGAGGAATCGCCGGCGCAGGCCGTGCAGATCGGCGACCCGATCACCCAGCGCAACATGTACGAGTTTCTGATGGAGGCCCGCGACCTCGGACTTTACCGCGCGATCACCGACAACGGCGCAGGCGGCCTGAGCTCATCGGTGGGCGAGCTGAGCCGCCTCAGCGGGGGCGCGGACCTTGATCTGGCCAGAGCCCCCTTGAAATACGAGGGCCTGCAGCCCTGGGAGATCCTTCTTTCCGAGGCCCAGGAACGGATGACCCTCGCCGTTCCTCCCGACAAACTGGAAGAACTGCTCGCACTGGCGGCGAGGCGCGAAGTGGAAGCGACCGCGCTCGGGACCTTCACCGACAGCGGCTCGTTCGTGATGCGCTACGGCGAACGGGTAGTCGGCTGCCTGGATCTCGAGTTCCTTCACGAGGGCGTGCCGCGCATGAGCCTTGAAGCCGTGTGGCGGCCCCCGAGGCCGCCTTCCCCGCGGCCCCCGCGCCGGGGCTCGCGCAACCGGGCGCTCCTGAAGCTGCTGGGTTCGCTCAACGTCTGTTCCAAGGAGTTCAAGTCCCGGCAGTATGACGGCGAAGTCAAGGGATTGAGCGTGGTGAAGCCCTTCGTCGGCGTTCGGAGCGATGTTCCGAGCGATGCCACCGTTATGCGCGTCGAGCACGGCCGCCATGAGGGAATCATCCTGGCCGAGGGAATCAACCCGTTCTATTCGGACCTGGATACCTACTGGATGATGGCGAGCGTGATCGACGAGGCGGTGCGGCGCGTCATCAGCGCCGGGGGCCGGTTGGGACGGATCGCGGGGCTGGACAATTTCTGCTGGCCCGATCCGGTGCTCTCGGAGAAGACTCCGGACGGTCCTTACAAGATGGCTCAGCTCGTGCGCGCCCTGAAGGCCCTGCGCGACGTCGCGATCGCTTACAGGGTGCCGCTGATTTCGGGCAAGGACAGCATGAAGAACGATTCCGTGCGCGGCGGACGCAAAATCTCCATTCCTCCTACGGTGCTTTTTTCAACTCTTGCGACCATGGACGACGTCCGGCGCGCGGTGACAATGCACTTCAAGAGCGCGGGCGACTCGATTTTTGTTGTCGGAGCCACAAAGAACGAGATGGGGGGCTCGGAATATTTCCGTCTCCTTGCCCTCGAACAGGGAACGCCCCGCAATTATGGCGGAGAAGCGCCCAAGCTCGACGTCGCGCAGGCTCTGGCGGTCTATCGCGCCATGGGCGAAGCGACCGCCCGGGGGATCGTGCGCTCCTCGCACACGCCGACGCTCGGGGGATTGGCTGTGGCTTTTTCGCTCGCGGCGCTCGGCGGCGACCTGGGCGCCGATATCGATCTGGCGTCGCTTGAATGCGACGGCGCGCCGGACGACGACGCGCGGCTCTTTTCGGAATCCAACAGCCGCTTCGTCGTTACCTGCGCGCCCGAGTCCGAAGCGGAATTCGTTTCCCTGTTCCGCAGCCTGCCCTGCGCCCGCGTGGGCGTGGTTTCGGCGGAGCGCCGCCTGCGGGTGGCGGGCCGGGGCGGGAGACGGCTCATCGACGCGGATCTGGACGCGCTGCGGCGCGCCTTCAAGAGAACGCTGTATGGCATCTGACATTCCTGTTCTCATCATCACCGGGTACGGGCTCAACTGCGAGGCCGAGTCGAAGTACGCCTGGGAACTGGCCGGAGCGAACCCCGTGCTGATTCATTTCAGCGACCTTCTCGCGCGGCCCGAGCGTCTTCATGACTTCAGCGCGCTCATGTTCATCGGCGGGTTTTCCTACGGGGACCATATGACGTCCGGCCATGTCTTCGCGCTCAGGACGCGGCACCGCATGAGCGGGGTTTTGGAGCGCTTTATCAGGGAGGGAAAACTGATCCTTGGCGTGTGCAACGGCTTTCAGATCATGGTCAAACTTGGTCTCATTCCCGGGCTGGACGGCGATTATTTCACCCAAAGGCTCTCCCTCATGCAGAACGACTGCGGGACGTTCCAGAATTTCTGGGTCCGCGTCCGTTTCGAGACCGATTCCCCGTGCGTTTTCACCAGGGGCCTGTCGCCCATGGCCCTGCCGATCCGCCACGGGGAAGGGAAGCTGTTCGCGCCGGACAAGGACCTCCTGCGGAGGCTTGAGAAATCGGGATGCGTCGCATGCCGCTACGCGGACCCGGCGACGGGTGAGCCGGCGCAGTCATTCCCCCATAATCCCAACGGCTCTCTGAATGCGATCGCGGGCCTTTGCGACCCTTCCGGGCGAATCTTCGGCATGATGCCCCACCCCGAAGCCTACCTTTACCCGGAGAATCATCCGCATTGGGACATGCAGAAGCTGCGCGGGCGTCTGCCGGAGCGCGGCTGCGGACTTGATATTTTCCGCAACGCCGTCGATCACCTGAGACGGATCTAGCCGGCCGATTTATTATGAACCATGATGAAGGATAAGGGCTCCAATAAGCATGATGGGAAAAGGCCGGCATGAGTCGTGTGAGCACGGCTCTCCAGAGCCGTGCGTTCGGCCCGGCCTTCGAGCCGCCATAGATCGTGAGGCTCGTCCGCACATGAGCCTTTTGGGGAGCACGGCTCTCCAGAGCGGATGCAATAGGCTAAGACAGACGGACGGGTCTGGA
>CAYZTZ010000215.1:0-4157 GCA_964481255.1 uncultured Acidobacteriota bacterium
AAGAGGAATGTGTGAGGACGGGTCTCCAGACCCGTCCGTAAGCAGTGATAGAGGCAGACGCACGGCTCTGGAGAACCGTGCTCACGGAATAAAAAAGGGGGCGGACATGGCGTTATTTGCTCGATTGGGGCGTCTTTTCCGGGGATTTGTTGGGTTATTCATACGGGGCGTTGAAGAGGCTCATCCGGAGGCGTTGATGGAGGCGGCGCGCCAGGAATTCCGGGACAAAATGGCCCAATACAATCTCGCTCTGGCGCGGATGGCCGGAGTCGCCGAGCGTCTGAAGGGCCAGGTCAAGGCCAAGACCGTGCGAGCCCAGGAACTCGAGCGGCGCATCCTGGCCAATCATCACGCCGGAAACCTCGAGCTGGCCGGCAGCCTGGCCCGGGAGCTTCAGGAGCTGAAGGCGGACCTGACGGTCGACACGCAGGAACTGGCCGAAACCGAGGAAGCCTATCAGAACAACCTGCGCCAGGCCAGGCTTGTGCAGAAGGAGTTCGAGGACAAGGTGCGCAAGCTGGAGAAACAGCTGTCCCAGGTCCAGATCAAGGAAGCCCAGGCCGAAGCCGCGGCCGCCCTGGGCAACGCCGCCTTCAGGGTCGGCGATCTCGGCGACACCATGAAAACGGTGGAAGAGATCCTGAACAAGCGATACGAGGTCTCCGCCGGCAAGGCGCGCGTCGCCAAAGACCTGGTCGACATGGACAGCATCGTCGAAAAGGAAAGCGAGCGCAAGGCGCTCGAACAGGCGGCGCTGGCGGAATTTCTGGCGAGCCAGGGGATTCAGGCCCCGGCCGCGGCCGAGACGCCGGCGGCCACAAAGGAGATAGGACCGAAGCAATGACGGGCTGCGAATGAAAAGATGTAAAGGGCTTCGATATCGTCCATCGTGATGGGGAGGTGCGTATGGCGGATCAATCTGCAAGGCTTACGCCGTTGGGGAAGATCCTCTCGGTGCTGTTTATTGTCGCTCTGATCGTCCTTGGGCTCTACATCGTCATGAAAAAGGGGCCCGGGGGAAAGCCTCTCCAGGTGGGCGGGGAGGAGGCTGTGGAGACCGAGGCGGCGGACACGTCGGACGTCACCACGGTCAAGGAATATAAATACGTCCCCGCCGACAAGCTGCCGGCCGTCAAAGGAGTCAGCCAGTACCGTTGGGACGAAAAGGAAAAGATCCTCCGGTTCAGCTACAACGTTTGGGCCGGGTGGCTTCCCGTCATCGCCGCCAACCACGGCACCAAGCCGAACACGGGCAGCGTTTTTTACAAAAAGCACGGCTTCCGCGTGGATATGGTGCTGATGGACGACCCCGTGGCGGCGCGGGACGCGTTCGCCGCGGGCGAGGTCCACACGCTCTGGGGGACGGTCGACATGCTGGTGCTGCTGGCGCCGGAACTGATCAAGGACTCGCGCACGTCGCCGCGCATCGCCCAGCAGATCGACTGGTCCAACGGAGGGGACGGCATCGTCGTGCGGAGCGCGATCAAGTCGGTGGGCGACCTTCGCAACAAGACCGTGACGCTGGCGCAGAACTCTCCCAGCGAGTATTACCTGACATCTCTTCTGCTGTCGGCGGGGCTCAAGCCGTCGGACATTAAGGTCAAGTACACGGCGACGGCCTTCGAGGCGGCCGCGGCGTTCGTGGCGGACCGCCGCGTCGACGCCTGCGTCTCGTGGGCGCCCGATATCTATAAGATCCCCGAGCGCGTCTCCGGGACGCGCATCCTTTCGAGCACCAGCGACGCGAACAAGCTCATCGCCGACGTCTACGCCGTGCGCGCCGATTTCACGCGCGACCACCCGGACATCGTGGAAGGGCTGATCGCGGGCATTTTCGAGGGGATGGACATGGTCAAGCAGAACCCGGAACGGCCCGCCAAGTGGATGGCGGACGCTTTCGGGATGAAGCCGGAAGAGGTGCTGTCCATGCGCAACGACGCGCACCCCACGAATTTCGCCGAGAACGTGCAGTTCTTCCTGAACTCGTCCAACCCGACCAATTTCGAGCGCACGTGGAAGAACGCCAGCTACATCTACCGCGAGCTGGGCCGGATCAACGCCCCGATCCCGTTCGACCAGGTGATGGACTTCAGCTTCGTCAAGAAGCTTGAGCAGAAGGGCACCTTCGCGCACCAGAAGGACGAGAGCGTCGCGACCTTCACCCCGTCCAGTTTCCGGAAGGTGCCGGCGGAATCGCCGATCCTGACGCAGACCATCCGGATCAATTTCTACCCGAACTCGGCGAATCCCTACGAGCCCTACCGCGACGAGCTTGGCAATCCCGTCGCGGGGAAGCTCTACGACCCCAACGTCAACGCCACGCTCGAGCAGGTGGCGCGCCTCGCGGGCCAGTTCTCGCGCGCGGTGATCCTGATCGAGGGGCATACCGATTCCAGCATGAAGGGGCGCGTGCCGGTGCAGGCGGTGCGCGAGCTGAGCCTGGCGCGGGCGGAGGCGGTCAAGCGCGCGCTGGTGGAAAAGTTTAAATTCGACCCGAACAAGTTCAGCATCGAAGGGAAGGGCTGGGACGTGCCGGCCGACGAGAATGATCCGCTCAACCAGGCTCTGAACCGGCGCGTCGAAATCAGCGTCTTCCCGCCGGAACAGAAGTAGGAAATTGTTTTGTGCGGACGGGTCTCCAGACCCGTCCGTCTGTCTGAACAATAGGGGGACGCACCAGCTCTGGAGAGCCGTGCTCACGAAAAAGAGGAATGTGTGCGGACGGGTCTCCAGACCCGTCCGTCTTTCTTAGCCCATCGCACCAGCTCTGGAGAGCCGTGCTCACGAAAAAAGGGAATGTGTGCGGACGGGTCTCCAGACCCGTCCGTCTGTCTGAACAATAGGGGGACGCACCAGCTCTGGAGAGCCGTGCTCACGTTATTAATATGGCGGAGATAGCCGTTATCGGGGCGGGGAGCTGGGGAACCGCCCTGTCCCTTACTCTTTTCAGGCTCGGTCATGCCGTCAGGCTGTGGGCCTACGAGGAAGAGGTCGTCGAGGTCATCCGGCGGAATCGTGAGAACAGCATTTTCCTTCCCGGTGTAAGCCTTCCGGAAGGGATCGTGCCCACGACCAGCCTGGCTGAGGCGCTTGAGGGTTCGGGATTTGTTCTGACGGTGACGCCGTCGCACGTCTGCCGGGATATCTACGCGCGGATGCTCCCTTATCTCAATCCGGGAATGATCTTCGTGAGCGCCACCAAGGGTCTTGAGGTGGACAGCCTCATGCGCATGAGCGAAGTGATCCGGGAAGTCGTGTCGCCGCGGTTTGAGCCGCGCCTGGTGGTGCTTTCGGGCCCCAGCTTCGCGCGCGAGGTGGCACGCGGAGACCCGACGGCGGTGGTGGCGGCTTCGGAGGACGTGGAGGCGGCGCGCGAGGTTCAGAGGCGGTTCTCGTCGCGGGCGATGCGTCTTTACACGAGCGGGGATGTGGCCGGCGTGGAACTGGGGGGCGCGGTCAAGAACGTCATCGCGATCGCCGCCGGCGTTATTGAAGGCCTGGGTTTGGGGCATAACCCCATGGCGGCGCTGATCACGCGGGGCCTGGCCGAAATGACGCGCCTCGCCTGCGCGTGCGGCGGGAAACGCGAGACCCTGGCCGGCCTGGCGGGCATGGGGGACCTCGTGCTGACGTGCACGGGCGAGCTGAGCCGGAACCGCAGTGTCGGGATCGAGCTTGGGAAGGGAAGGAAGCTCCCGGAGATTCTGGCGTCGCTGAACACCGTCGCCGAGGGAGTGATGACCACCGGGGCCACCGTGGCGCTGGCCCGCAAGCATGGGGTGGATATGCCCATCACGGAACATGTCTGGATGATTCTGCAGGATAAAATCTCGCCGCGCGAGGCGATCCGCGAACTCATGGACCGCGCCTTGAAGGATGAAATGGATGAATTCCTACGTCGCTGATGCAGAAGAATGTGTGCGGACGGGTCTCCAGACCCGTCTGTAAGCAGCGATAAAGGATCACGCACGGCTCTGGAGAGCCGTGCTCACGAAAAAAGGGAATGTGTGCGGACGGGTCTCCAGACCCGTCCGTCTGTCTGAACAATAGGGGGACGCACCAGCTCTGGAGAGCCGTGCTCACGAAAAAGAGGAATGTGTGCGGACGGGTCTCCAGACCCGTCCGTCTGTCTGAACAACAGGCTGACGCACGGCTCT
>CAYZTZ010000216.1:0-4153 GCA_964481255.1 uncultured Acidobacteriota bacterium
TGGTGGTTTACCCAGATCTCATGGCTTCCAGCTGCATTGCGATAAAAAACAAAGCAAAATTACGCAACCTTCTTACTACCTCCGCATATTTAAAGCCCGCCGATCGGCCCATACTCAGCCCACAGATAGAATCAGGGGATAATCGAATTGATCAGCAAGCGGCGGCAATTTCACCTCAGATTGGGCCTCGAGTAATTTATGTGCAACATCGCGGGCTATTTCCAGGGTTTCAGCCGCGGTCCTCCCCTGAGCTACCAGGCCCTGTATATCATCCGATGTTGCCAGGTAAACTCCTTCCGGAAGCTTTTCAATATGAATATTAATGGTCCCTTCCATGGCTACCCTCCGAACAGTAATTATACAGAATTTCTTCCCCAAGCCGGAACGCGTCAATGAAAATGAGACACCTCTATTTTGAATTTAGTGTCGTTTCCGACTGTTTTGCCCGCCTGTTCTGAAAAATCAGCCGAAGCGAGTCGGTCAAGTCGAGGGCGTAGCTCATTTACCGCATACATTTGATCGCGTTCCCGGCGCCGGATGCGACAGCGAAAAGAAAGGGATAAGCAGCGGCTAGTACGGCCAATGCAAGGTAAAACAGGACGGCGTTAAACCATTACCGGCTAAACCTAATAGAATCAAGTGCCGAGGGCGGGAATCGAACCCGCACGCCCCTTGCGGGGCCCAGGATTTTAAGTCCTGTGCGTCTGCCAATTCCGCCACCCCGGCACGATCGCTTACCGCAGTTTAGCCCGTCTTCCCCGGAATGTCATCCGCAAGCTTTATTCAAAGACTCGCGCCGTCGAATCGCGCGCCTCTGCTATAATCGGCGCGCCCGCAGAGGCTCGGGGCCGTCCGCAGAAACGGCAGGGGCAGCGTTCATCAAACGTTCATCAAAAGGAGACCGGAAATGGATACAGCGGCGCAACAGGCGTTCAGGGAAAGAGAAAAAAGACTCATGGACGCCGTCCAGCTCAAAACGCCGGACCGCGTACCGATTTCCATCGGCCTCAACTACTTCCCCGCGAAATTCGCCGGGACGACAACCTGGGCCGCCTATTACGACTGGCCGTCGTGGAAAGAGGCCTATATAAGGACCGCGCGCCAATACGAGCCGGACAGGCTGCTGGTCGTCCTGAACCAGTCGGGCAATGTCCTGGAAGCCCTGGATTCCAGGCAACTGAAATGGCCCGGGCACGGCGTCTCACGCCACCACACGCACCAGTTCGTCGAAGGGGAATACATGAAGGAAGATGAGTACGACCTCCTCCTCAACGACCCTTCCGATTTCCTCGTCCGCCGCTACCTGCCGCGCGTCTACGGCCTGCTGCAACCCTCCGCCCAGCTGCCGCCCCTGAACAGCCTCATGACGGCCCTCCCCTTCAACACGATCGCCACCCCGGAGTTTTCCGGAATGCTGGAGAAACTGGTCCAGGTATCCCGCGAGGCGGTCGAGTGGCAGACGCAGACGTTCTCCCTGGCGCGCGAACTCACCGAACTCGGCTATTTCTGCCGCCAGGCGCCCGTGATGGCGGGAGCGCCGTTCGACAGCATCTCCGACTTCCTGCGCGGCATGCGCGGCACGATGCTGGATATGTACCGCCGCCCCGACAAGCTCCTGCAGGCCTGCGATATGATGTGCCGGATCCAGCTGGAACGGATCGCCCATCTCCCGCGGGCCGCGGAATTCACCCCGGCGTTCATGCCCCTGCACCGCGGAGCGCAGGGTTTCATGTCGCTCAAACAGTTTGAAGTCTTTTATTGGCCCTATCTGAAGAAGGTCATCGTCGCCCTGACCGAAGCCGGATACACGCCCGACGTCTTCTTCGAGGGGGACTACAACTCGCGCCTGGAATACATCGCCGAACTGCCGAAGGGGAAGGTGATCGCGCGCTTCGACCAGATCGACATGGCGAGGGCGAAGAGCATCCTTGGAGGGAAAGTCTGCATCGCGGGGAACTTTCCCGTGTCGGTCCTGCAGGTGGGGACCGTCGATGACGTAAAGAGGGTGTGTAGGCAGCTCATCGATGTCGCAGGGAAGGACGGCGGATATATCATGGCGCCCGCCTCGGCGCTCGATGAGGTGAACCCTGAAAATCTGAAAACCATGATCGACTTTACGAAGGAGTATGGCAGGTACCGCTGATTGATAGCCGAACGGCTCTGAGGGCTTCAATAGCACGGCTCTGGAGAGGCTGTCTCAAAACTCGCATGCCTGATCATTCGGCGGCGGTGAATGACCGCTTCTATTAAAGCGATCTTTTTAATTTCCCGGTTATGAGACAGCCTCTGGAGAGCCGTGCTCACGAAAGTCTATTTTAGGCCAAAGCGCGGCTGATGGGGGAGTGAGCGGGAGAGGCGAACGCACGGCTCTGGAGAGCCGTGCTCACGAAAGTCTATTTTAGGCCAAAGCGCGACTGATGGGGGAGTGAGCGGGAGAGGCGAACGCACGGCTCTGGAGAGCCGTGCTCACGAAATAGGTGGAGAGGCGTGCTCAGGAAATTTTCCTCTACCCCCACTGGATGACGGTGTAGGAGCGGGCCGGGAGACGCAGCGCCGCGCGCGTCCCTGGTTTCGGCGGCTCGAAAGGCTGCGGGGCCACCTGATTCGGATTCGCGAAGCTGTTAACCGCCTTCAGGTCCGGGCCCGTCAGCACCTGCGATAAAACAACCCGCCCCGGCGGCGATTCGCGCCAGACTACCTCGAGATCGCGCGGTTTCTCCAGATCGCGGTTCAGGATGAACAGCGTCACGCTTCCCGTCCCTTCGTCCCGCGTCCCCGCGACATCGATGTAGGGGACCTGTCCCGTGCCGCGGACTTCGTAGGACGCCGACTCGACCGCCAGGTCGAGCACCTCGCCGCGTGCGCACTGCAGGGCCCATAGATAAGGATAGTAGATGGTCTGGCGGAAGAGCCCGTCCGGGTTGGTCGTGATCGGCGCGATGACGTTCACCAGCTGCGCGAGACACGCGACGCGCACGCGGTCGGCCCGGCGCATGAGCGAATTGAGAAACCCGCCGACCAGCAGGGCGTCCTCGAGGTTGTAGATCTCCTCCAGCAGGCGCGGCGCCGCCTGCCCCTTGCCGTCGCCTCCCCTCTCGCGATACCAGACGTTCCACTCGTCAAACGACAGCCAAAGCCGCTTGCGCGAGCGCTTGCGGCGGCGGACGTAGTCGCAGACGCCGGCGATTTCGTCGATCTGCTCCTCCATCTGCAGGTTGAACGAGAGGAATTTCGCCGTGTCGCCCGCGGCGCCCGATTCCATGGCGTCGTTGCGGTAATAGCAGTGCAGCGAAATGCCGTCCACCATGTCGTAGCATTCCTCGAGCACCTGCCGGTCCCATTCCAGGTAGGTCGCCATGCCCGGGCCGCTGGAGCCGCAGGCGATCAGCTGGAGAGAGCGGTCCACCATGCGCATCTGGTTGGCGCAGTCGCGAGCCTTCAGGCCGTATTCCCGGGCGGGCATATGCCCGATCTGCCACGGGCCGTCCATTTCGTTCCCCAGGCACCACCATTTGACGCCGTGAGGCCGCTCGATCCCGTGACGGCGCCGCAGTTCGCTCCACTTTGTGCCCTTTTCAATGTTGCAGTACTCCACGAGCGCCGCCGCCATTTCCGGCGTGCCGGTCCCCAGGTTCAGGCCCAGCAACGGCTCCGTTCCCACCTCCCTGCACCATGCCAGGAATTCGTTGGTCCCGAACTGATTGGTCTCGAGCGTGTTCCACGCCCTGTCCAGCACCACCGGGCGCTGGTCCTTCGGCCCCACCCCGTCCAGCCAGTTGTAGCCTGAGACGAAGTTGCCTCCAGGATAGCGGATGATAGGCACGCGCATCTTTCTGATTTCCTCCAGGACGTCCCGGCGGAAACCGTTCGAGTCGGCGAGCTTCGAGCCCGGCTCGTAGATGCCGCCATAGACGGCGCGGCCGAGATGCTCGATGAAGGAGCCGAATATCTTGCGGTCGAGGGGAGCGATTCTCTGCGCGGGGTCGACATAGACGCGCGCCGGTGAAGCGTCGGCGGCGAACCCGCCGAGCCTGCGGCCGACGGCCAGGGCCGCCCCGGCCATGGATGCCTGCTTCAGAAAAGTCCGTCTGGATTTCGGGCGCATGAGTATTGTTCCTCCGTTTGGGCGGGATTTTAGCACAGTCGGGCCGGC
>CAYZTZ010000217.1:0-4117 GCA_964481255.1 uncultured Acidobacteriota bacterium
TGCTCACGAAAAGCTCGTGTGCGGGCGGGTCTCCAGACCCGTCCGTCTGTCTGAAGCTAACGCCGGTCCCAGCAGCCGGGCTTTACAAACGGAGAGGCGTTGGTATATGAAAGCCCCACGAAGGCACCTTCGAGGGGGAAGGAGGTCGCGTCTTGAAAATCGCCGTCATCGGGTCCGGAGCCATGGGAACGCTTTTCGGCGGCTATCTGTCCCAAGGCCACGAGGTGCTGCTCGTCGACACGGACAAAGCGAAAGTGGACCGGATCAATCGGGAGGGCATCCGCATATTGGAGCCGGACGGAAGCGTAACGACCGCGAAGGCGCGGGCGGCGCTCCCGGCGGAGGCGTCCGGAGCAATGGAAATGGTCCTCCTTTTCGTCAAAACAATGGACTCGCGATCGGCCCTGGAATCGAACCGGAAGCTGATCGGCCCGGACACCTGCGTCATGTCTCTGCAAAACGGGGCCGGCCATGAAACCGTCCTGATGGATTTCGCACCGGCGAAGAACATCGTCCTCGGGACGACGCGGCACAACAGTTCCATTTTGGAGCCGGGCGTCGTCCATCACGGCGGCGGCGGCATGACCTTTATCGGTGTCCCGGCCGGCAGCGCGAGCCGGTTGAAACCGATCGCGGAGGCCTTTAACGCGTGCGGCCTCGAGACGCAAATCACCGAAGACATACAAAAAGAGATCTGGGAAAAATTATTCGTGAATGCCTCGGCGAGCGCCCTTACAGCCGTCCTGCAGACCCGTCTCGGTTTCCTGATCGACAGCCCGCACGCCTGGTCCCTGGTCCTGCGATTGATCCGGGAAGCGGTCGCCGCGGCCAACGCCGATGGAATGGGATTTGAGGAAGACGCGGTCGCGGGGGACGTGCGGGCGCTGATCGAAAAGGCCAGGGAGGGATACACCTCCATTTGCGCCGACATCCGCGACGGCCGCAAAACGGAGGTGGACGCGATCAGCGGCGCCGTGGTTTCGGCGGGCGAACGAAGCGGCGCTCCCGCGCCGACCCATGAATTTATGGTCCATCTGATTCATGCCCTGGAAGACAGGGGACGCGCCATGGATCCAAAGCCGCCCGGGAGAATAGAACCATGAGTGTTTACCCGATGGGGAAACTGAGAGTGATCGATTTGTCGAAGCAGCTCGACCCGCTTGCCGAGACGCGCCGCTGCCGTCTGAGCCGTTTCAACACGGGAGGTGCCATCCCGGATTACCATACGCACATGGATCTGATGAGCCATCTGGGGACGCACGTGGAGTCGCCCTATCACCACAGGGACGATTGGCCGGATGTCCAGGCTCTGCCGCTGAGCTGCTTTATGGGACGGGCCGTTTACGTGAAGCTGATCGATCTGGAGCCCAACAGCCATATACGGCCCGCCGACATGGAAAGGGCCTGCGGCGGCCGGATCCGGAAGGACGATATCGTCATCCTCGATTCCCCCTATGCGCTGGAGCCTTTTACAGAGAAGACGAACACGGCGGAGGACAAGCGTCTGTTCGTGGGCAGCGACCTCGCGGAATGGTTCGTCGAGAAGGAAGTGAAATGCGTCGGCTTCGGCGACGGGGTGTCCGTCGAAAACAGCGCCGAGGACGTGGGCGCCTTTCACGACATCCTGATGGCCGAGAATATCGTCTTTCTTGAAGTGCTGAAGAATCTCGACAAGTTGACGACGGATATCTTCTTCCTGTCCTACGCCCCGCTTCCCATCAAGGGATTGGACTCCTCGCCGGTGCGCGCCTACGCCATCGAGGGGATCGCCGAATTCTCAAAATAAACGGATAAGGGAGGTCTGAAGGCTATGCCCTGCAAAAGAACGCTTCGAAGCATACTCGAACAAAGCGAACGGTGTTTTCTGGTGCCCTGCGTTTACGACTGCGCTTCGGCGAGGGCGGTCGAAATGTGCGGTTTCCCCGTGATGCTGCTGAGCGGCGGAGAGCTCTCGCTGTCGATGAACGGCGTGATCGACTACGGGTTCACGAACCTGACGGATCTGGAGTGGGCGGTGAGCCGCATCGCGCAGACGGCGTCCATTCCCCTGATCGCCGATATCGAGGACGGCTTCGGCGGGCCGCTGGCCGTCTACCGTTCGGCCCGGCGTCTCGCTGCGGCGGGCGCGGCGGCGATTCAGCTGGAGGACGCGGGGGACATGGAAAACACGACGCGCCTCCTGCCGCGGGAAACGTACCGCGCGAAAATCCGCGCGGCGGTCGAAGCGCTGAAGGGCACGCAATGCCTCCTGATAGCCCGGACAAACGCAGACCCGGATGACGCCGCGGAATTCGAGGAGGGCTGCGCCCGGGTGCGCGAGGCGATGGACATGGGCGCGGATATGGCGATGGTCGTCAAGGCCGGCGACTATGAACAGGCGAAATTCATGGCACAGAGAGTCCCCGGATGGAAAATATTCGCCGACGTGCGCGCCGACGGCGGCGTCCCTTCGGTGACCATGGAACAGCTGACCGCCCTCGGCTTCAAGTGCGCGTCCACGCACTACACCCTGAAGGCCGCCATGGAAGGGATGCTGGAGCACGGCCGGGCGAATTTCAGGAGTCAAAGCGTCGCCTACACCTTCACGCACGCGTCGGGGACCGGCATGACGGGATACAGCGCGACGGCGTTTTTCGACCCGCAGGGCTACATGGAACTGGAGAGGTCCTTCACCAGACAATCCAAGGAATACACGATCGTCGGCCACAAGGTGGAGCCGTTTCCGGAGGGATTCGTGCGCTCCGACATCCGGGACCGTCTTTAAGATGCACTCGCGCGCCTTCGCGCTCAAGCCCGCGATGTGTGCGCGCCCTCATCCGGGATAGCGTCCCGTAAATAAAACAGCCGGGGATGCAAGCCACGCACCCCCGGCTGCAGCCTGCGATACACGCGCGACCGAACAAACCGAACCGAGCCTGAAAAACCTACTGCTCTTCCCGCCAGTTCCAGTTCAGGTTCCCCTTGAACACGTTCGCGTTCATGTCGTTGCTGATGAAAAGATTGGCGTCGGGGAAGCGCTTGTTCATGGCATAGTAGAACCCGCCGACCGTGTCGTTGCGGGCGAGCTCTTCCTCGGTGGCGACAACGTATTCCCGGGTGAAATCGAGCGAACTCTTGTCGAACTGCATTCCGGGCTTCTGATGGCCGGGGATGATCACCTCCGCTCCCATCTTCTCTATCTTGTCCACGTCCGCGATCCACTGTTTGCGCTCCTCCGCCGTGAGCTCGCAGGTGAAGGGATGCGCCTGGTTGAACAGGACATCGCTGCCGTATAGGGTCTTGATCGAGGGTATCCACACCATCGTGTTGTATTTCATGTCCCCCATGACCTTGGAGATGATCTCGAAACGGTGCCCTTCAAGCTCGAAATAATTCTCCTCGAGGGGCTCGATCACGGCCGTTTTCCTGCAGACGTTGATCGGGCCGATCACCTTTTCCCAATGCTCGATTTTGCCGAAGAACTGCTTGTTGATAATGTTGGCCTCGGAAGGGATGGCGATGACGCGCGCCTTGGGGAAAGCCTCCGCGATTTCGCCCAGTCCGAAATAGTGGTCCGGATGCGCGTGGGTGACATAGATCGTCTTGAGGATCTTGCCCGTTTCCAGTATCTCCGCGATGACCCGATGGGCGTTCGACAACGTCCACTGGGCGTCGAGAAGGACGGCGTCCTTTTTCCCCATGACGATGACGGAGGCCACCTCAAATCCGCTCTCGTCGCTGAAAAAGACCTTGGTCGTCAATGAGCCCGATCCGCTGGCGGTGTATCTGATCTCCATGGAATTATCCTCCAATCTATATAGTTCCGCCCAAGTTTAGCATCCGGGGTAAAAAATTTCAAAAAGCGTTTGGCCGCGGGGAAAACGCACGGCTCTGGAGAGCCGTGCTCACGAAAAAGAGAATTGTGTGCGGACGGGTCTCCAGACCCGTCCGTCTGTCTTAACATATCGCTCGGGAGAGCCGTGCTCACGAAAAAGAGAATTGTGTGCGGACGGGTCTCCAGACCCGTCCGTCTGTCTTAACATATCGTTCGGGAGCCGTGCTCACGAAAACCTTGGAACCTGCGGTTTCTTCGGCCGCAGCCAGGTCAGTATCGTCCGTATTCCTTGGTGAACTCAAT
>CAYZTZ010000218.1:0-4070 GCA_964481255.1 uncultured Acidobacteriota bacterium
TGCAGGAATTGGAAGGATTTATGATAAAAGGGGACAGTCACCAGTGTCCCCATCATGAACGGCTCGGAACCCGGGTTTTTGATGGGGACACTGGTGACTGTCCCCTTTATTGACTGGAGCGGATTCCGTGTTTGCGCATCAGCGCCTGAAAGTTCGGTCTCTGAATGTCCACGTCCTGGGCGGCGCGCGTCACGTTCCAATCGTTCCTTTGTAGGGCTTCGATTACGAATTCGCGTTCCAACTCGGCGATGGCCTGCTCCCGCAGCTTTTTCTTGAGGGCGAGAAACTCCTTGTTGTTTTGCGGCACCGGGAAGGGTTCGGGGAGGCCGGCTTGCTTGACGGCCAGAGGAAGTTGGTGGGGCTCGATCGTGGCGCCTTCACAGGAGATCACGGCTCTTTCGATGGCGCTTTCTAGCTGGCGGACGTTTCCCGGCCAGTCGTACTGCTCCAGCATCCTGAGCGCGGCGTCGGAAATGGTCGTGATTCTTTTGCCGCTCCGGGCCTGCAACTTGAAAAGCAGATGATAGGCGAGAACGGGGATATCCTCGCGCCGTTCCCTCAAGGGGGGCAGTTGGATAGGGTAGACGTACAGCCTGTAATAGAGATCCTCGCGGAAAGTCCCTTCGGCCACCATTTTTTCGAGATCGCGGTTGGTGGCGAAAATCAGGCGGATGTCGACGCGTTTTGTCTCGGTTCCCCCGACGGGAAGGAACTCCCGCTCCTGGATAAAACGCAGCAGCTTGCCCTGAATCTCAAGGTTGATGTTGCAGATTTCGTCCAGGAACACCGTGCCCTTATCCGCCGCCTCAAAGATCCCCTGCTTGTCGGCGACGGCTCCCGTAAACGAGCCCTTGACGTGGCCGAATAGCTCGCTTTCGAGAAGCTCCACGGAGAGCGTCCCGCAATCGACCGCGCAAAACCGCTGGTCCCTTCGGGGGCTCGATGCGTGGATGGCTCTCGCGACCAGCTCCTTGCCCGTGCCGGTCTCCCCGATAATCAGCACCGTGCTTGAGGTGGGAGCGACCTTGCGGATCATCCGGAATATCTCTTGAATCTTCGGGCTCCTGCCGACCATGCCGCAGAATTCCGGCGGCATCTCGCCCTCCGCGAGGGCGCGCGCTTCGATCAGGTTCTGCCTTTTTTCCCACGCCTTTTTCGCCACCGCCGCCATTTCTTCGGGAGTAAAGGGCTTGGGAAGATAATGAAAAGCCCCCATCTTCATGGTCTCGACCGCCGAGGCTACCGTCGCATAGCCTGTGATGACGACGGGGACAATATCCGGGAAACGGGAACGCAATGTTTCCAGAAGCTCCATCCCCCCCATTTCTCCCATTCTCAGGTCGGTGAAAACGATGTCGAAGGCTTCCTGCTCGAGCATGGCGATGGCCTGCTTGCCCGAATAGGCGGTCTTGACCAGATAGCCTTCCCGCGACAGGATTTTTTCGCTGGCCCTGCCGATGGCGGGCTCGTCGTCGACAATGAGTACCTTGGGCGCGTCCATTCTATTCAGTCTTCGATGGTCTGTACATCGGTGGGCAGAATGACGCTTACGGTGGCGCCATGACCCGGGGTGCTCTCGAGTTTCAGTTCCCCTTTATGCCTTTCCATGATGCCATAAGCGATGGCGAGTCCCAAGCCCGTCCCGGTCTTTTTCGTGGTGAAGAAGGGCTCGAAAAGTCTATCCTGGATTTCCGGCGGCACCCCCGGACCTGTGTCGGAGATCTGAAGGATCACCCGATTGGATTGCGGCTCGAAGCTCGAGCGGATACGCAAGGTTCCGCCCTGAGGCATGACGTCTGCGGCGTTCAGGATGATGTTCAAAACAACCTGTCGCATCTGGTCCGCGTCGGCGAGCACAGTGGGCAGGTCGGGGTCCAGCTTCGTTTCGATGGTGATGTTTTGAAAAGAGGCCTGGTTTCGGACGAGCGCCAGAACATCATTGGCGACTGTGTTGAGGTTCAGCGGCTGCTTTTGGGGCTTTGTCTGCCTGGCGAAATCGAGCAATCCCTTGACAATCTTGCGGCAGCGGAGGGTTTCATCGACGATGGTCTGCAGGTCCTCGCGGCGGGGATCGTCGGGGGGCAGATCGGACAGCAAAAGGCTGCTGTTGGTCAGCACGCAGGTCAGAGGATTGTTGATCTCGTGGGCCACTCCCGCCGCCAGCTTCCCCACGCCCGCCAATTTTTCCGATTGAATGAGGTGGGTCTGCATGGCTTTCAGTTCCGCCGTTCGCTGTTCGACCTTACGTTCCAGCGTTTCCCCCCATTGCTTCAGTTCCTGATGCGCGCCCACGAGTTCGGATACCATGTTGTTGAAATTGTCGGCCAGGAATCCGATTTCGTCATCCGAGTGCACGTCGACTTTCTGGGAATAATCCCCCTCCGCGATTTTCTTGGCGGCGTCGGCCATGGCCCGAATGGGCCGTGAAATCTGGTCCGCGACCATCATGGCGATGACGCTCACCAGGACCATGGCCAGAAGCGTGATGCCCAGAAAAACGTAGAGGTTTTTCCACAAGTCGTCGGTGTACGGCCGCTCCAGGATGCCGACATAAAGCATCCCGATGGTGTCCCCGAGCAGATTGCGGATGGGCGTGTAGGCGGAAATGTACCAGTCGTTGACCACGAACGCCCGGCTGCGCCAGGTGTCGCCGCGCCCCAGAACCGCATCCGCCACCTCGGCCGAGACGCGGGTTGTAATGGCGCGGCTGCCGTCGAGGTTGCGGACGTTAGTGGAAATGCGGACATCGTCCTGGAAAATCGTGGCGGTGCCGACGGGTTGACCCTTGTAGGATTCCCCTTTAAAAACGACGGTCTGGATCTTGTCCACGATTTCGTAGTTGCGGTTCAGCAGAACTCCGCCGACCAGGACGCCGACGAACCGTCCCCCGGCGGTAAAGACCGGCGCCGCGCCCTTGAGCATCATGCCGGATTGGATCCGCGTCTTGTCCGTGGGTCGGGCCATCCGAGTCGGTGTAATCTCCATGGACGCCTGCCCCGCCAGCCTCTGGGATTCCTTCAGCAGCTCCTCCCGCGCCACGATATCGGTGCTGGACGCCGGGGCTTTTTTCTCCAGGACATACCGGACGAAATGATCCCCGCGCTTGTCGTCGCCGAGAAGGGAAGGGTTGCAGGCCCGGTAAAAGACCTTTCCGGAAGTGTCCACGAGGGTCAGGACATCCAGGCGCTCCGCGGCGCGGATCCTTTCCATCTCCGGGCCCAGGTCGGAAGCGTCGCGCCGGTCCAAAGCCCCGTATACGATCATGCGGGTGGCGTGAATCCGCAGCGAATCCTTCAGACGCTCCAGGTGATTATTGTAGATTTCCTTGGCCGCCTCGAGGTCGGAGGTCACGCGGGCCTGTGCCTGAATGTAGACCTGCTTGCGGATCATCAGGACCCCGACGATGGCCGTCACCACGGAAGGGATGAGGATGGCGATGATGAAACTCTTGATGAGGCGGGCTTTGATGCCGGATTTGAAGATCGTATCGCTGGCGGTCATGATCCGGTCGCTGGTGCGAAGAAAGGAAATCCCATGGTCACGACTCTTCACGAATCGTGATCCGTGAAATCCCGGACTGTTTCAGTTCTGAACTTCCTGAAGAACGAGTTCCACGGCTTTATCCAGGCCGCGTTTGGCGGCGCTGGTCAGGGTTTCGCCCAAGGTAAGCGTGTCCTGCGCCTGAATGCCGAAAATAATCAGTTCGCGCGGCATTTCGAGTCCCATTCGGCGGCCAAGTTCCAAAACGGTAGGCAGATTAATATCATGAACAGACCGGAGCCGCAGGGAAGTGTGCAAATCCCCCGGATCCAGGCGCACTACGGATCCGGGTTCCAGGCCGTCGAATTGGATGGAATCGATCAGAATGACCCGCTCCCATCCGGCCAGGAGCTCCATAAGGGCGAAACCCGCCACCTCGGACTCCACAATATCGATATCTTCACCAAGGCTGGACGCCGCCAGGCGGTTTCCCGCCTCCCGGGCGGCATAAATCCCCACTCCGTCATCGGTCAGTATCGAATTCCCCAATCCGATAATGCGAGTCTTCACACGTTCCATCGTCAGCGCCG
>CAYZTZ010000219.1:0-4039 GCA_964481255.1 uncultured Acidobacteriota bacterium
TTTTACAGCGGAAAGGAAGGTTTCAGCAGAGATTTTAAAGACACCTATAACGCAAAGCAGATAAACTGCCGCCGGCCGCGCACCCCCACAAGCCGGGGTCACGGCACGGATGGATTGCCACTATCATTCAAAACATCCGAAACCATCATACGGGGCCGCAGGAGCAATGGGGGGCGCTCTTGTCGGGAGACCGAGGCAGGCCAAAATTTTCTGAATGGCGTCCGGCCGATTTATGGGGCACAGAACCCTCATCCTGCCGCCGCAGCGGGGGCAAACGAGAACGTCAATTTCGAAAACACGTTTCAAAAGCCGAGCCCAGGCATAATTCCTCGGTTTTCTGCCCCGCTTGGATTCGGCGCCGCCTTGGCCGGTTGTTGATGTTTCCATTCCTTTCGGACAGCTTCGTCGAGCCGGCGCAGCGACCGCTATATCTTCGGGAACAACGGATTGCCTGAGGGCGGCGGCAGGAGCCAATACTCCATAGTAACGCGTGACGTTGAATCTCGGCGGAGGTACGAGCGCCGCCAGCCGTTCCATCAATTCCATGGGTTCATAGATCACGTGCGTCGTGCCATCGCTCCAGCGGCGCTTGAGCTTGTATAGGAGCCTGCCGCTTGCCAAGCGCGAAAGCCTTTCGGTTGAGACAGGCGGCCGCAGGCAATATCGCAGCAAGCGCTCCAAGCGAATTCTATCGCGGGCTGGCACGCAAACTCCGGCGTGCACGCTGAAGCCCTTAAAGGATGCGCAGCAGCGCGCTGGTTGGGTTGGATCCTCTTCGGACTCCATTTCATCGCCTATCCTCATCATGCTTCGGCCCGCGCGCGGGCCGGTTGCTATGCGCCCGGTTATAGAGGCGCTGTAGAGTTCCGCAAGTAACGGCTCCTCGCGGCGAAGCGTATCCGCTTCGTCCGGATCCGCCTGCGGGCCGAGGCCCCGCCTATCCATGAGACGCGCCGCACACCGATGCACACGCCGCGCCAGGCGCGCGACTTCAGCATCGCTCGGCGGCTTCACCCGATGGAAAGTCAGTTGGCCCTCGCCCTCGGTCCTATAAATTCCGTCCAATACCATGGCGTGGAAATGAGGATCGAGATTCAGGGCATCGGAAAAGCGCTGAACCACGACGACGGCGCCGCAGCGAGCCTTGCGGTCCGATGCGGGGACTCCCGCCCTGCGGCGAATCGAGGCGAATATGGCGCGCACGAAGATGTGCGCCACATCCCGGACCAGAGAAGAATCGTAGGCAAGACGGTAGCGAACAGGGAAAGGAACGGACAACACCCATTGCCGCACCGGCACTTCGGGGAACACTCGATCGACAAGATGAGCCGCCGTATCGGCCATGCGCCGGCCGCCGCACGACGGACAAAACCCCCTGCGTTTGCACGAGTAAGCCACGGCGAGATCCTTGCCGCAGGCATCGCAGTGAACCCGCACAAAACCCCGTTCCAATATGCCGCAATCGAGATAGGCGCGCAGCTCCTTTTCCACAAACCGCGGAACCACGCGCCCGCGCTCCTGCTGCCGGACCAAAAAAGATTCGATGTTTTCGGCCACCACGCGGTAAAGAATGGTTTGTTCGGGACGATGTGGGCGATAGTCGAAAGTGCCCTCGCAGACAATGAGCCCCGTTTCCGCCAACAGAGGCTGTTCCGCGGCATATTGTCCTTCGTTTTGAAAGACCGCCGGCGGCGAGGGACAAAACACCATTTGCAGCGCTCGACTTCCTGCAGCACTTGAGCCGCATTATAACTAACAGGCAGGAAGGCTATTGAGCGAATAAAATCAGGATCAGAAGAGCGGATCTATTGTTGGGCAGGCCAAAGGCTGAAGATTTCGGCACCCCGCGTAAATCCAACCAACACATTATGAAAGCGCACCGCCTGGGAATCACCAGTGGGCGTGATACCATAGAGGCGGCTGTCGGGGCGAGAGCCGACGGTGCTCTGCCCCAAGCACCGGGATTTTCGGAGGCATAGCTCCGGTGTTCGATCTGTAAAAGAAAAGCCCCCGATTTCTTTTCTGCCAGAGGCCTGGTGCTTGATGGACGCACCATCGGTCGGGTTATCCCTTGTCAGATTGCGTCCCGGCAAAGCCTGACTCCGTTTCACCCGACGGGAACAAGTGTAATAACCTTACGAAAGCAAGATGCTCCCCAAGCGATAAGGTTATGGTAAAAACAAAAATCCAAATCGCTAAAGGAGCGTCCTATGAGTCTATTAGCAGAGATTTTAAATACATCCATAACGCAGTTTTCGCTACAATAGGCGCAACATCTAACGGCTTGCCGGCGGGGCGGATGCCGCCTGGCCGGAATCGGTTGATTTTTCAATGAACGGGAGGTGAAGACATTGAATCTCAAAAACTATCCGCGCAGAGAATACGCCATCGATCAGTTCACGCAGCCCCACTGCTCTGAACTGGAAGGAAAGAGCTTTCACTTCATCATGGATAGCGGCCATGATTTCGACCTGAAATTCACCGGCAAAGATACCTGCGAATGGAACACGGCCGGCGATGAGCCGAAAGCCGCCAGGTATGAATGCCTCAAGGGCGACGACACGACCTATCTCGTGGATTACGATCTTGTCGAGTTCCTTGACACGCCAAACAGAGTGAACCATTTCTTTATCATTGATCTGGAGCAGCGCCTGGTCACGAGGGCTGTCTGCTCCATCGGAGACAATCCAAAGTTTCCCTATCTTGTCAAAAGCGAATACGACTTCGGCGCCATCGAGGTCGAGGGCATGGAACTGCCCATGAAACGCCACTGCTTCACCACCCAGATGGTCGGCACCAGAGTGGAGTGGCACTGGAACACCTCCATGGTCACCCAGCACGACTATTACTCAACCTCTTATTACCGTATTACCTGGCCCAAGACCAGCTCCGCTGTTGAAAAAATCGGCGATCCCTTCGAGCTTATGCCCTCTTCCGACGAGGTCGCCCGGTACATAAAGATTAAAGAGAACCTGTACCTCTTCAGCCTCACGGAGGAGCTGATGGAGCGTATCGTCGGCGATAAGTGTCAGTTCCGCTCCAACAATATGAATTTCCTGCAGAACTACGACCGTATGTACCATGTCGGCCGAACTTTCGGCACCATGCGAAGAGACGGCGTCCTCGTGCCTTGCCGCACCCTGTTCGGCGCATTCGGCAACCCCGTGAAGCTCGATGACGCCTTCCTGAATGCGGAGAATCCCTACACTGTATGAGCAGGCGATCGCATCGCAAAGAAAGGAGCATGCATCCATGAATTACGTCTATGACGATGGCGGCGTATATATAAAGAACTTAGCCAACTGCGGCGAGAAGCATGGAATCAGTCAGTACATGTTTGCTCATAATTATGAACTCGAGGGCGGAGATTTCACCATTCTCGCGGGAGGCAGAGAATATAAACTGGCATTCAAGTCCAGAAATAATGTCGTGTTCGAGGGCAAGGAATACACCTACGCGTGCTTGAAACTGGAGCTGAACACTTATTTTGTCTGCTTCGGCTTAAGCGTCGCCGTCATTGACCTTGAGCAGGATCTCATTACGCTGATTCTGGGCGATGAGTACATCCATGGCGCCATCGGAAGGCCGGATCAAAAGGGCGCGTCTGAAAGTCCACAGGCCGGCCATGGCTCCGCCGGCGACGATATGGTCGGCACGAATGTGGCCTGGATTTTGGGCTGCGGCCGCTTTACGACGCAGGATTTCTTTGAGGCGGGCAGGTGCCGCGTGGCCTGGTCGCCCAGAGACAACGAGCCCTATGAACAGCCCTGCAAAGCAACCAGGATCAAAGGCCCCATTTACCTCGTCGATATAAGCGGCCGCGTGCGAAAGGGCGTTTGCGCGCCGTTCTTCACAAACCGCGTCCTTATGCTTCAGGACTACGATCACATGATGACGGTCGGCTGTGTCATGGGGAGGGGATTCGATCCCATTATGATCTCGGGTTACGCCAAGTTTCTGAACTGAATGGACGCGCCGCCGCGATTTGCGGCATTCGTGGTGGAAGGATCGTGAAGCGATGGACCGGTGCAGTGAATAA
>CAYZTZ010000220.1:0-4012 GCA_964481255.1 uncultured Acidobacteriota bacterium
GCACGGCTCTGGAGAGCCGTGCTCACACAAAATCCACGTGGGCCGACGCTCGGCTCAGGAGAGCCGTGCTCACGCATATGAAAGCTTTGCCGGCGGCGGCTCCGACTATTCCGAAAAGCGTCTGCGGTTGATGAGGCTGGCCGCGAAGCCCGCGCCGAAACCGTTGTCGATATTAACCACCACGACATTGGAGGCGCAGCTGTTGAGCATGGCCAGCAGCGAGGCGAGCCCGCCGAACGAGCTGCCGTACCCAATGCTGGTCGGGACTGCGATGACGGGCACGCTCAGCAAACCGCCGACCACGCTGGCCAGAGCGCCTTCCATTCCGGCGACGACGATGACGACGCTGGCCTGTGACAGGGCGTCATAGATGCGGAACAGCCGGTGGATTCCGGCCACGCCGACATCGTAGGCCGTTTCAACCCTGTTCCCCATGAGACGCGCAGTCAGGGCGGCTTCTTCAGCGATAGGTATGTCCGACGTCCCCGCGCATACCACGTAGATGGTTCCCTGGCCGTAAATGGTCGGGTCCTGGACGACGGTGATGGCTCTCGCGTCCTTGTGGAAACTGGCCTTGGGGGTCAGGCGGCGGACACGGCGATAGGCGGAGGCGTCGGTCCTCGTGACAATGATATTGGATTTCTGCCGGAGAAGGCTCCTGACGATGGCGACGATCTGGTCCGTCTTCTTGCCGGGTCCGAAAACGACTTCCGGAAAGCCCTGGCGCAAGACCCGGTGATGATCGACCCGAGCGAAGCCCAGGTCTTCGAAGGGGAGATGTTTCAGGCGTTGCAGCCCCTGGCGGGGCGTCAGCGAACCCTGGCGGATCTTCTCCAGGAGCTCCAAAACCTGTCGGGAATTCATGGCAGCCGGCTCCCCATTCAGTGCCGTCCAGATGATTCAGGAATTGCTTCAAATCGGGAGCTCGAACATTTCCTAAACCGTCTCGAGCCTGAAATAAACAAAACCGGACGGCGCCTTCAGGCTCGTCCGGTTTTCGCGTTTTAATAGTTGCGCCTGGGGTGTCCGCTTCTTTCCCCCGCCCGGGGCCGCGGACGTTCCCGGTCGTGGCCCCGGTCACGCGCCATCGGGCGGCCGCGGTCCAGATGATCGCGGCGCGGCGGGCGAGGCGAAGGCTCCTGAGGCGGAAGTCCCGCCTGCTCCCTCAGAACAGCCTTGCGGCTCAGGCGAATCTTGTTTGGAGGTTCGATGCTGATCACCTTGACCGGGATCCGGTCGCCCACCTTCAATTCGCTGTTGATGTCCTGCACGCGGAAATCGGCCACCTCGGAAATATGGAGCAGGCCCTCGGTGCCCGGGAAAATCTCCACGAACGCGCCGAAATCCACCAGGCGCGTCACGGTCCCGAGATAGGTCTTCCCGACCTCGGCCTCCATCACGAGATCCTCGATCATGCGGATGGCCCTCTGGGCCGAGTCCGTATCGGTGGAGGCGATATTGACCGTGCCGTCATCCTCGATGTCGATTTTCACGCCGGTCTGCTCGATGATGCCGCGAATGACCTTGCCTCCGGTCCCGATGACGCCGCCGATCTTGTCCTTCGGGATCTGGATCGTGACGATGCGCGGCGCGTAGGGGGATATTTCCGATCGGGGGGCTTCAAGGCTTTCGGCCATCTTGCGCAAGATAAACAACCGTCCCTCTTTCGCCTGCGCCAGGGCTTCCGCCATGATTTTCCTGTCGAGGCCGCCGATTTTAATGTCCATCTGCAACCCCGTGATTCCTTTTTCCGTGCCCGCCACCTTGAAGTCCATGTCGCCGTAATGGTCCTCGGCGCCCGCGATATCGGTCAGGATGGCGTAATGATCCCCCTCCTTGATCAATCCCATGGCCACGCCGGCCACCGGCGCCTTGATGGGCACGCCCGCGTCCATCAGAGCCAGGATGCCGCCGCAGACGGTCGCCATGGACGAGGATCCGTTGCTCTCCAGGATGTCCGACACGACACGGATGGTGTAGGGAAAAGCCTCTTCTGCGGGCATGACCGGCAGAATGCTTCTTTCCGCCAGCGCCCCGTGCCCGATCTCCCGCCTCCCGGGTCCCCGAAGCGGTTTGACTTCGCCGACGCTGAAAGGAGGGAAGTTGTAGTGCAGCATGAATCTCTTGAACGACTCCCCTTCGAGCGTGTCCAGACGCTGTTCGTCATCGGCCGTCCCGAGCGTCACCGTCACCAGCGCCTGGGTCTCGCCGCGGGTGAACAGGGCGGATCCGTGCGTGCGCGGAAGCAGGGACACTTCAATGCTGATGGGCCGGATTTCGTTGAACTGACGCCCATCGGGGCGGCGCCGGTCCTCCAGAATTTCCTTGCGGAAGATCTTCTCCATCACATGTTCAAAGATTTGGGCGGCCTGGGTCCGCCGCTCCGTCTCTTCCTCCGGGATGGAGCGTACGATCTCGTCCTCGAGAGCGTCCAATTGGGCCGCGCCGGCGATTTTCCCTACGGCGTGCAGCGCGTCGGAGATCCTCCGGCCGTAGTCTCTTTCAATACGCGCCACCTCCGCCGGATCGAGGACGGTTTTCGAGAACTCCCGCTTGACGGGCTGGATCTGCTGATAGAGCTGCTTCTGCATGTCGATCAGTTTGCGGATGATGCCGTGGGCGAAATCCAGGGCTTCGACCATCATCTCTTCAGTGACTTCATTGGCGCCGGCTTCGACCATGACGATGGCGTCCTCGGTCCCGACCACCGTCAGGTTCAGGCTGCTGTCCTTAAGTTTGCTGATCGGCGGATTCACGACGAACTGGCCGTCCATGTAGCCGATGCGCACCGCGCCGACGGGGTTGTAAAACGGTATCGGGGAGCAATACACGGCCGCGGACGCCCCCGTGATGCCGATGATGTCCGGGTCGTTTTCCTTGTCGGCGGACAGCACGAGAACAATGACCTGCGTTTCACAGTTGTAGCCTTCCGGGAAAAGCGGCCGCAGAGGCCGATCGATCATCCTCGACGTGAGGATCTCCTTCTCCGTCGGCCGGCCTTCGCGTTTGAAAAAGCCTCCGGGGATCTTGCCCGCGGCGTATGTGTTCTCACGGTAATCCACCGTGAGCGGAAAGAAGCCCTGGCCCTCCTTCGCCTCCTTTTGGGCGCAGGCGGCCGCCAGCACCACGGTATCCCCGTAACTTACGAAAGCCGCCCCGTCGGCCTGTTTGGCGACCTTCCCCATCTCCATAGAAAACTCAAGCCCGCCGATGTCTGCGGATACTCGATAAACCATATGACCTCCATTGATTGACGGGATCCGGGGAAATTGCGAGGCGGGAATTACGAACTAGGAATTATGACTATGAGTCCTGAGTTAAGGATTATTCCTCAATAACCTTTAACTCATAACTCATAATTCATAATCCGCCAGTCCCCGGCCGTCCGTTGCCGGACATGAAATTCGATTTTACTTAAAAGCTTCGTCAGCACTCATAGGTGAGCAGGCGCGAGGCGCTGCCTTCCGGCGCCCGCCCCTTTGCTTCCCCTCCGCCTTCGCTCACGCTTCCCGCGAAGCGGGAATGCGCGGGCGCGGCCCGCGGGGACGCCGACGGGGCGCCGTTTATTTGCGGATGCCGAGCCTCTCGATTACGGCCTGATACCGCGCCGCATCTTTATCCTTCAGATAATCCAGAAGGCGGCGCCGTTTCCCGACCATTCTCAGCAATCCCCTGCGGGAATGATGGTCCTTTGCGTGAACCTTGAAATGTTCCGTCAGGTAAGCGATCTTTTCGCTGAGAATGGCGATCTGAACTTCCGGCGATCCCGTGTCGGTCGGATGGGTTCGGAAGGCATCAACGATTTTCGACTTCTTCTCGACAGTCAGTGGCAATTCATCCTCCAAAAAACCTGCTATTCACAGTCCAATAAAGTACCATACCGTCCCCCCTTATGCAATTCCCAATGTGTGAATCACGCACAAGATCAGGCGCGGACGGGTCTCCAGAGGCTGTCTTATAACTGGGAATTTAAAAAGATCCCTTTAATAGAATCAGTCATTTCCGGCGGCCG
>CAYZTZ010000221.1:0-1454 GCA_964481255.1 uncultured Acidobacteriota bacterium
GGACCTACTGATTACGAATCAGTTGCTCTACCGGCTGAGCTACGCTGGCCCGTCTTCGCGCCGCAGAGATTAGCACGATTGCCGCCGGCCGTAAAGGGCGGATCGGGAGCGGCTGCAGGCGCCCGTCATCCGCTTCCGGAACGCCTCCACGATCGCCGACCGATAAGCCGGATACCGAAAAAGCTTGAATCCCCGAAGCAAAGGCCCCATCATCAAGTCAAAACGCAGCACTTCCAACGGAGATAAGCCATGGGAAAAATCAACTGGTCGCGTGTATTTCTCGGCGGAGTGGTGGCGGGGATCGTGTTTATTGTCCTCGGATTTCTCGCCTACACGCTGTATCTGGGAAAACTCTATGATTCCGCTATGCAGGCTTTGGGACGCGCGATGCCGGCGGCCACAACCGGATTCTACATCCTTATGATCGTTTTCTCCCTGGTATCCGGCATTTTGGCCGTCTGGCTGTATGCCGCCATCCGGCCCCGGTTCGGCGCGGGAGCCAGGACGGCCGTCATTGCGGGATTGTTTTTCTGGATTGTGGGCAGTCTGTTACCCGCGATTTCTCTGGGTTTTATGGGTCTGTTTTCGGGCAACCTGCTTACAGTCGATTCCATAACCAGCCTGGTCATTAGTGTCGTGGCTGTACTGCTGGGGGCCTGGGTCTATAGAGAGCAGGCCCAGTGACGCAAATTCGATCAATCATTGGAAGGCTTTGAAACCGGCGCATCAAGCAAAAAGGCCGCCCCGAAGGGCGGCCTTTTTCCGGTGTTCAATGCAAAGGAGCTGTTTACCTTCTCTTCCTCCATAGAGCCAGTTTTTCAAGATAGCCGACTCCACCCGCAATCCAGTTTTTATGCGCCTCAACGGCATCCGGATCAAACAGGGTTTCTTTCAGGTTCGCGCCTCTCAGATCCGCCTCCCTCAGGCACGCGCCTCGCAGGTCCGCCCCGCATAATCTCGCGTTGCGTAGGATGGCTCCCGTCAGATCGGCCCCTTGAAGTATGGAATAACTCAGATCCGCGTCGTGCAGATCCGCATTCTGAAGATTCGCCGAGGTGAGATCCGCGTGCCGTAAAGTTGCGTGATGCAGGTTCGTTCGGCTCAGGTCCGCCCGGCGGAGGTCGGTGTAGGTCAAATACGCGAAACTCAGATCCACGTCCGGAAGTTCTACTCCCAGGAGATCGGGACGAACACTTGGATTCTCTATCCTCCAGTGATTCCAATGCGTGATGTTCATCGAGGCTATGGCTTCCAGCATGGGCTGGATATGTTCCTTCTGGGCCATCGTCAACCTCCCGATCGGGACAGCATGGAAATCCATCCCGGAACAGAGGGTAATGCGCCTGCGGCTGCGTTACATCTCTCCGATTAAAGATAAAGCAATATCCGCACCGTTTGCGGGTCCATCGGACTAATATTTTAGTATGTCCAGCTATTACAATGACTTATAATGA
>CAYZTZ010000221.1:1554-3961 GCA_964481255.1 uncultured Acidobacteriota bacterium
AAAAAACGTCCCATTTGAAAAATGTAAGGTTTGCCGACACTTGCGCCCCGTCTTCGCAGGCCGGCGCCGCGGCGCTTTTCAAAGTTCCACGACAAGTCCGTCGTGCGCCGCTTCCACATCGATTTCCCCCAGGCGCCGCAGAACTTCCCGTCCGAGGTGCGTTAAAACAATCCTCTTCGCCTGAAATCGCTTCAGGTTTTCCGCGATCCTCGGATAGTCCAGGTGGACGTCCATGCGCGTCTCAAAGAAACTGCACTCGCAAATAAACAGATCTGCTTCCCTGGCACGCTCGATGAGTTCCTCGGTCCATCCCGTATCCCCGCTATAGACGATCTTCCGCCCGTCCAGCAAAATCTCATACCCGAGAGACACAGGGTCATCCTGATGGGGCGCCGGGAAAGGGCGGATGTCCATCCCGTCCAGGAACAGACGTTTGCGCGGCCTGGCTTCGATAAACTCGAGGGCGAAAGGGAGCGGCTCCGCCGCCGCGTCGGCGTACATCGCCTCATAAAGTTTATGAACCCGTTCCTCAACTCCGGCAGGCCCGACAATCTTCAGAGGCCGGCGGCGCGGCTCAACATAAACATATTCCAGGAAAAGAAAAGGGAGCCCGGCGAAATGGTCTCCGTGAAAGTGGCTGAGAAGGACGGCGTCGATGGGACCCGCCGACAGACTGTGGCGCTTGAGCGACGCCAGAATGGTCGGGCCGCAGTCGAGAAGCAGGGCGTTTTCCCGGCTGTGAATCAGGTAGGCCGCCTGATGCCGCCCCCCTGCGGAAAACGCGTCCCCGGTGCCGAGAAAGGAGATATGAATCGTTTGCACGGCGGAAGTATAGCATTAGCGGCGGACGGTTCGGGACGTGTTACAATTTTCCCGCACGGACGGAGAGGATGAAATGGAAGATGCCCGGATCCTGAAACGGAAACTCCTGCGGGCGACAGGAAGGGCGATCGCGGATTTCAAGATGATCGAGGACGGAGACCGGATCATGGTCTGCATGAGCGGCGGCAAGGACAGCTTCACGCTCCTTACCCTCCTGCAGGATCTTCAGAGGCGCGCCCCGATCGGGTTTGAGCTGCTGGCGGTGAGCCTCAACCAGAAACAGCCCGGCTTCCCGGAGCACGTCCTTTCGGCATATCTCGCCTCCGTCAACCTCCCCTTCCGCATTATCCGGAAGGACGTCTATTCGACCGTAAGAAGGAAGCTCCCGGAGGGGGAAACGGCCTGTTCCCTTTGCTCCCGGCTCCGCCGCGGCATTCTCTACAACGCCGCCGTGGAGGAAGGCTGCAACAAAATCGCTCTGGGTCATCACGCCGATGACATTCTCCAGACTTTTCTGCTCAACCTGTTTTTTGAGGGATCGCCCCGCGGCATGTCCCCGCTCCTGCGAAGCAACGACGGGCGCAACACGGTGATCCGCCCGATGGCCTACTGCTGGGAACGCGATATCGACGCCTTCGCATCCTCTCAGAACTATCCCGTCATCCCATGCGGCCTGTGCGGGCCGCGTCGGGACCTCCGGCGCGAGCGCATGCGCCTCCTGCTGGATGAGCTGCAGCGGGAGATTCCAAATGTCCGCAATTCCATGTTGTCGGCCCTGGGGAAATTGCAGCGTCCGGCCGGCGCGGAGGGCCATGGTGAGAAGAAGGCTGCGTTACGCGTTATTTGATCTGGACAATACCGTCTATCCCCCCTCGTGCGGCCTGATGAAGGAGATCGGGAACCGCATCAACCTGTTCATGGTGCAACGTCTCGGAATCCCCCCGGAAGAGGTCGGCAGAACGCGGGAGGATTTCCTCAGGGCTTTCGGGACAACGCTTAATGCGCTGCGCCGTTACCACGCCGTGGACCCCGACGAGTTTCTGGCCTTCGTTCACGACATACCTCTGGGCCGGTATCTCCGGTACGACGGGGCTCTGGACAGGATGCTGGGACGGCTGGACCTCGGGAAAGCCGTTTTCACGAACGCCGACGCCCATCACGCCCGGCGCGTGCTGGCCCGGCTGGGAGTCCTTCGGCATTTTGAATGGATTATCGATATCCATATGCTGGACTTCGTCAACAAGCCCGACCGCCGCGCGTATCTCAAGGCGCTGGATTTCGTCGGAGCCCTGCCGGAACAGTGCGTTCTGGTCGAGGATTCCCTGAAAAACGCGTCGGCCGCGCTTGAAATCGGCATGACGACGGTTCTTGTGGGAGAGGGGCCGGGCACGGACGGCGCGCACCGCCGCATCGCCCGCGTCACCGATCTGGAGAGTGTGCTGGAATCACGGACTTGACGGATTCAACGAAGGGACGCCTCTTCAGAGGCTGTCTCATAACTGGGAAATTAAAAAGGCCGCTTTAATAGAATCGGGCAATTTACGGCCTCCGAATGATCGGGTATGCGAGTTTTGAGACAGCCTCT
>CAYZTZ010000222.1:0-3872 GCA_964481255.1 uncultured Acidobacteriota bacterium
CAGGCAGCATCCGGATCGAACTCATAATGAAAAGTCGCTGGAGGCGGAGAGGGAGGGGGACGCTCGGGCCGGTCCCACAGCTTCAAGTGGCGCAGCATCTTGGGGATGGTGACGACGCACTGACGGACGGGGAGGTCGCCCAAGACTTCTTCGTCGATGTGCTCGGCAAACAGAAGGGCGCGCTTCTGATGGCATGAGGGGCAGAAACACCTGCGGCGGCAATTAAAAGGCAGCAAAAGGTCTTTGCGGCAGGTGGAGCGCCACAGGCGCGCAAAACCACACCTTAAATCTCCACAATCCAGAAACTGTTCTATGACATGGCGCACAATGGGACGCCGGAATCCGTGCTCGCGTCCATAGCGCTCTTCCCAGACGCGCTCGAGCTTGTCGAAGAGGTCCTCGACCAGGCGATACAGCGGACCGTCCTGGGCATTCCGGGGGCGATAGACTCCTTGAAGCGGGCATTGCACATAGAATCTAACTGCCCGGTGACTCCGGCGGCCAACAAAATCTTATCGGGAACGAGCCCAAATCCTGTTATTCGGGGTTATTGCAGGCCTTATATAAACGGGAATAACCGACAACGGCCACCGACTGATTTTGATGAAACCGGCGTGGGAGAAGGGGGCTTTGCCTGCGAAAGCGGAGACATCCTGTGCGCGAACTATTATCCTTCCGCCCACCAAGAATCCCATTGATACTGGGATATGCGCAGCCGTGACCAGACGGCAGTCATAGCAAGCAGATGAGATCTGAATCTGCGTGCTGACGACGCTGCCTGAAACCTATGGCAACCCATCTTTGAATCAGTTGCAGTTCAACCAATACGGCGACGACTGCTTTCTGTCCGGCGCATCGATCCGGGGTTTCAACGCGGGATTCAGAATGGTGCAGCCCGAGGAGCAGATCAAAAACCGGTATGCGAAAGGGAAGAGCCTCACCGTCATGGCACAGAAGTAATGCCAGATGCCTTATTCCATGTGGGTCGGCGCTGAAGCCCCGACCCGCATCGGGCCGAGCTAATCTGCAAGGTTTCTTTTCCGCCTCAGAAATAATTTCCACAATTCAATCAGAGCAATCACCAAAAGGGCCGTTCCCGCCGCAATTGCCAGGTCTTGCACGGGCATGGGCACGGTATCAAAAACCCTGTTTCCCGCCGGTGTGTAGACCACGAGGATCTGCAAAACGACTGTCAGCAGAATGGCTCCCGCCATCGAACGGTTTCCCAGCAATTTCAGTCGGAAGATCGACTCCATTTCGGACCGCGCTTCGAATGCCACGGCCAGTTGAGTGAACACCAGCACCGTGAAAACGGTCGTCTGCCAGGCCCGGTCCCCGATGTGCCACAGCTCCCATGCGGCGGCAATCGCAATCACGCTCATGAGGACGCCGATGGCGGCGATAAACAGGATCATTTCCCGGCCGAATATTCCCGAAGCCTGGGGATAGGGCGGCCGCTTCATGACATTCTTTTCGGCGGGCTCGACGCCCAGGGCCAGGGCGGGCGGCCCGTCCGTCACCAGGTTCATCCAGAGAATCTGCAGCGGCAGCAGCGGCAGCGGCATGCCCAGCAGCGGAGCCAGCAGCATGACGGCGATTTCGCTGGCATTGCAGGTCAGCAGGTACCGGATGAAGCGGCGGATATTGTCGTAGATGATGCGGCCTTCTTCGACGGCCGAAACGATCGTGGCGAAATTGTCGTCGAGCAGCACCATGTCGGCCGCGCCCTTGGCGACGTCGGTGCCTGTAATTCCCATGGCGACTCCGATGTCGGCCTTCTTCAACGCGGGCGCGTCGTTGACTCCGTCGCCCGTCATGGAAACCACTTCTTTCTGGCGCTGATAGGCGTCGATCAGCTTGAGCTTGTGCTCCGGCGAAACGCGCGCAAAGACGGAGACTTCGCGCGTTGCCTCAACAAGCTCCTCGACGGACATCCGCTCGATTTCCTGGCCCGTTAAAAATTTGTCGTTGCCGGCGATGCCGATCTGCTGCGCGATGTGCCGCGCGGTCAAAGGATGGTCGCCCGTGATCATGGCGGTGCGGATGCCTGCGGTGTGGCATTTCGACACGGCTTCACGCACCTCGTCACGCGGGGGATCAATCATGCCGAACAATCCCACCAGCGTGAGGTTTCTCTCCAGGTCCCGTTCGGCGGTTTCCTCGGGAGGCAGATCCCAGGTGCGCAATCCGACGCCCAGGACCCTCATCCCCTTGCCGGCCATCTTGTCGTTGGCCGCCATGATCCTGGCTTTCCAGCCCTCATCCAACACTTCCATTTTGCCTTCAATCCATACATGGCTCGACACGGACAGGAGGCTGTCGATGGCTCCTTTTGTGAAAGCGATATAGGGAGGAATCTCGGCTTTGCCCCTGCGCTGCCAGAAAGGACCGAGGCCGGGCGGCACCTCGCTGTCGGACCGCGGCGCGCGGTGCACGGTCGTCATTCGTTTGCGGATCGAATCAAAGGGAACTTCCGCAATGCGCGGAAACGTCCGGTCCAGATCCGATTTAAGGATGCCCGCGCAGGCGGCCGCGATCACGAGCGCGCCCTCGGTGGGATCGCCCAGGGCTCGGTAGTGATTCTGGCTTGTCTGCTCGGCCGAGAGCGTCGCATCGTTGCAGAGAGCCCCGGCAACCAGGAGCAGATCCAGCGTCGGCAGAACACCCTGAGGGGACATTTCCCCGTAAGGTTGCAGGGTGAATCCTTTTTCATCGGCAGGCTGGCTGAGCTCAATGAAATGATTGGCGATGTCGAGCGCAATGACCGTCATTTTGTTAAGCGTCAGCGTCCCCGTTTTGTCGGAACAGATGACGGTCACCGAACCGAGTGTTTCCACCGCCGGGAGCTTCCGGATGAGCGCTTGTCGTTTCAGCATGCGCTGCGCGCCCAGGGAAAGCGCAATGGTGACCACGGCCGTCAAGGCTTCGGGCACTGCGGCGACGGCAAGACTGACGGCCGTCAACAGAAGCTCCTCGATTTCTCCCCGGCCGCGGATCCATCCCAGAATGAAGATGAAGGCAACGAGTCCCAGGGCGGCGTAAGCCAGCGTCCTGCCGAGGCGGTTCAGACGCTGCTGCAGCGGGGTGGAATCCTGCCCCACGGACTGTATCATGCCGGCGATGCGGCCGAGTTCGGCGCGCATGCCTGTCTCGGTAACCACAAATTCGCCGCGCCCATAGCTGACGACTGTTCCGCTGTAGACCATGTTGCGGCGGTCGGCCAGCGCCTTCTCGCTTTCATACAGCAGAGTCCCGTCCTTTTCCACGGGTTCGGACTCCCCTGTGAGCGCCGACTCGTCCACTCGCAGGTTGACGCTCTCCAGGATCCTGCCGTCGGCGGGAACGATGTTGCCGGTCTCCAGCAGGACGATATCTCCGGGGACCAGTTCGCGGGCGGAAACCTCCTGTATCCTGCCGTCGCGGCGCGCGCGTACAGTGGGCACCGCCATGCGTTTCAGCGCCGCCATGGATTGCTCGGCCTTGAACTCCTGCATGTATCCGAAGATTGCGTTCAGCACGACGATGACAAGGATAGCGATCGCTTCCAGCCAGTCCCCGAGCAGGGCGGAGATAAGGGCCGCAATGATCAGCAGCACGGTCAGCACTCCGCTCAATTGCTCGGCGAGGATCTGCCAGCGCGTCCGGCCCTCCTTGCCGGCCAGTTCATTGAATCCATATTGCCGGCACCTTTCATTGACTGCCGATCCGGGCAGTCCCTGGGATGGGTTGGTGTCGAGCCGTTTCAGCACTTCCGACGCCGCAAGTCGATACCATTCGGTTCGCATCGATACCGGATCTCCTGTTGTAGCGGGAATCATAGATTGATAGGCAATTGCTTTTTACAGCAGGGGGAAGAATAGCACAGATTGCCG
>CAYZTZ010000223.1:0-3833 GCA_964481255.1 uncultured Acidobacteriota bacterium
GCAGGCCCTGGGCAAGTATTAGGCCGCCGCGGAAGAAAAATCATGCCGCGGCGCATCCCGGGAATCGGGGACGCCGCCGATTGCGCCTGTGCAATGAATCCGCATCTATCGGCGGGATGGACACGGAAGTCTCGACTATGAGTGAAGGCCGCTTGACGGACGAAGAAATCGAACGGCGACTGGATGAACTGAGGGCACGGATCGCCCATAAAGCCCACGGCAAAAAGCCGCCGAAGCGCTCCGAAATCCATTGGATATCCTACATCGCGGCCGCCGTCGTCTTTGTCGCCCTGCTGATCATCCGGGACTTCATCAACCGCCCGCAGCAAGCATCCCTTATCGCGCTCGCCGGCGCCGCCGCGGCCTTTTGCGCCGTGAACCTGATTCTCTGGGTGATCCGGAAAAACCAGGTCCGCTGACCATTCGATCCGGCAGCGGTTTGCTGTTGGATTCCTTTCGGAATGCTCCCACCGAATCTTCAGGCGGAGAATTAGGAAACGCGGGTTAAAGGGAATAGCGCCCAAGCGAGGAGCCGTATTGATGCGCCAGAGCGCGCAGAAGGGCTTCGTCGTCGGCGTCGAAGCGTCCGCCCTTTTTGTTGACGGCCTCAAGAACCCCCAGAAGCTCCCCCGGGCCGTCATAAACCGGCACGGCCAGGAGCGTGCGCGTCCAATACCCGGTCACGATGTCGAGCGACGGATCGAAGCGCACGTCCAGATAGGCTTCCTCCAGGTTAACGCTCTCGCGCTTCAAGGCCACCCAGCCCGGGATGTCCGTGCCTGCCGGGATCTTAAATCCGAGAGCCGCTTCCGGCTCGCACTCCCGGACCGCCAGTTCGCCCGTTTCGGCATCGAGCGCGAAGTAGTAGGCACGGTCGGCCCGGAGAACATCGCATGCCCGGCGTGTGACGGGAATCAAGGGTGCCGGTTGCACGGGCTTGAGCCTGCGCTTCGCGCTCCCGGGAAGCAATCCGTAGGGAACCTGCAACACCATCGAGGGTTCCGTCGCGTAAGCCGAGCAACGCCGGGAGCCGTCGGCGAAATAATCGTCTTCACCCAGAACGTCGCCCGGAAGCAGAACGCCTGAGGGGTGTTCGGGTCCATCCGCCGAGTGCGACAAAAGCAACCGTCCGCTCAGCAGAACGTAGGCGCTGGTCCCGGTCTGCTCTTCCCGAAACAGGGCCTCGCCGGCTTCCAGGCGCACCACATCCGTCTCCTTCGCAATCCGCCGAAGCTCCTCATGGGTCCTGTCCGCCAGAAGCGAAAGCCGCCGCAGCTGATCGACGCGCTGCAGCTCAAGGGCCGTATCGAGAGTCTCCGGGGAAATCAATTCGCGATCGAGCAGGATCTCGCCCAAGGGCCTTTCGTTGCCGGAGGCGAACTCTGAGGCCTGGATAGACAGGGCCCACTCTATATCCGACGGCGCGCACGGCAGATATTCGCCGATTCTGCGCAGGCTGGTCGCTGCTTGCGGCATAAAAGCCCACCGGATCGGAACGCGGGGGCCGGTCCCGATATCTCCCCCGGAATTTTCAATGATTCCGGTAAACCCTCACCCGAGATATAGGATACACGCCTTAGCCGCGCCGGGGCAAGACCGTCGCTTCGGGCGGGCCGATTCCGGTAAAGGAGCGATTGCAGGAAATTGGTTTTAATGGGTGCGGGGCGGCGAACCGCCGGCGGGCGCCGTCGCCACGATGCGGGGGAAGTAAATCCTGAAAATGTTCCCCGTTTTCGGATCGCTTTCGGCCGTGAGGATTCCTCCGGCCCGTTCCACCGCTTCCCGAATGGAGGCGACGCGCCTTTCCGGCTGAACATTGCACCCGTCGGCCAGAATCATGACCAGGGTATAAGCGCCGGAACAAAGTCCGCCCGGTGAGCTTGCCGCGTCGATTTCGACATTCGATGTCTCGATAGAGACCGTCCCGCCCAGGGGAAGGACTTCGCGCGAGCCCGCCGCAAGCTTGCAAAGCAGCCGGATCATTTCCTGGCGGTCCGTCCAGACCAGCGCGGGGCTCGGGGACAGGCTGATCTGCAAATCGATGTCAACTCCCGTCAGGCTGCGCAACGGCGCCTCGGCTTCCGAGACGACCTCGTTGACATCCAGCGTTTCCCGTTCGCGGTCCGCCTTGCGGGCGAAGGAAAGGAACTGTCGCGCGTGTTTGATGCCCCGGTCGGCCTCGACGCAAAGCGTTTCGGCGAGCCTCTTCACCGACGCCTCGTCCGCGTGCGCCCCTTTGAGACGCTCGCCGTGCGCGGACAGGGACGCGCAGAGATTCAGCAGGATCTTGACCGTCTCGGACGCCAGGTCCCGCATGGATTCCATCCGCTGCGCCCTGCGGATTTCCTCGCTGCGGGCGTAGACTCCGGATATATCCATCAGCACTCTCTCGACGTGCGCGTCTGCCCCGTCCTCGGGAATCACGAGGACGGCGTTTTCCCGCACCCGCACCAGGCCGCCGTCGGCGCGCAGCGCGGACCATTCCACGTTTTCAAGCTTCCCTTCTCTGTGAAGCCTATCCCGCAGAACGCCTTCGAAAGCGTAAATCGAAAAGGGCCGCCCTCCGTCCGCCGCGACGGCCTCTTCGGCGCCCGCGTAGCCGAACATGCGCGCCGCGGCGTCGTTGCAGCGCAGAACACGCCCGTCGGGCGCAGCGACAACGATCCCGACCGATGCCATGCGCGCCACTCTTTGATAGTGCGCGATCAGCTCCCCGTGCTGAATCTTCAACCGATCCGAATCGGCGCGCAGACTCTCCAGCTCCCGTCGTGTTTCCTCAAGAAGCGCCAGCCTGGACCGGTTTTCCGCCGCAAGCTCGGCCATCCGTTTTTCGCTGTCGCGCAGCTCGCTTTCCAGGACCGCGCGTTTTGCTTCGGCCTCTTCGTTCTTCTTCTCCAGTTCCAGTCGGGCGCCTTCCCAGCCGGACCGCTCGGCTTCGTATTCTTCCGCGAGCCTGGCGAGGCGGACTTCAACTTCCTGAAGCGCGTTCTGCAGAGCGGCCCTCTGCTCGCCGGCGGCCTGCCGGCTGCGCTCCAGATCCATCCGCGCGCTTTCCCAGGCGGCCCGTTCGGCTTCATGCTCCCCGGCGATTTGAGCGACGCGGTTTTCCGCCGTCTGAAGCATAGCCCGAAAGGCTTCGCGCTCTTCCTCGGCCTCTGCCCGCGCCCTCTCCAGTTCCAGGCGCGCTCCGGCCCACTCCCCGCGCTCCCTGTCGCGCTCCTCGGCCAGTCTTTGAATTAATGCCTCCGCCTCCCGCAGGGAATTCTGCAATTCCTCGCGCTTTCGCTCGGCGTCGCGGAGCTTCTCCTCCAAATCCTGGCGGGCCTGATCCCAACCGCTGTGCGCCAGACTGAAATCATCCGTGAGACGCGCGATCCGCGATACCGCGCTTTCGAGTGCGCTCTGCAAAGAAGCCCTCTGGTCTTCCGCCTCCCGCAGTTTCCGCTCCCAATCCGCGCGTTCCGCGCTCCGCTCCGCGTCGATACGGGCGACGTATTCCTCCTTCTCCCGGAGCGCCGCCTGCAGGGAATCCCTCTGCTCCTCGAGCGCCCTGCGTCCCTCTTCGAATTCCACCCGCGCCTGGTCCCAGCCGCCTCGCGCCTCAGCAAGCTCGTCGTTCAGGCGCGCAATCCGTTCCTCGGCCTCCCGCAGGGCGTTCTGAACCGCGGCTCTTTCTTCCTCCGCCTCCTTGCTCCTGCGCTCCCAATCCGCGCGTTCCGCGCCCCGTTCCGCGTCGATACGGGCGGCGTCTTCCTCCTTCTCCCGGAGCGCCGCCTGCAGGGAATCCCTCTGCTCCTCGAGCGCCCTGCGTCCCTCTTCGAATTCCACCCGCG
>CAYZTZ010000224.1:0-3780 GCA_964481255.1 uncultured Acidobacteriota bacterium
CGGGTCTCCAGACCCGTCCGGGAATCATGGGGATCAGGTTTTCTGTCCCACTGCGGGCTGGACCAGACGGTCATAAATCCATAGAAGCAGCGTCGTCAAAACGCCCACTCCCGCTATCACGTACCAAAGATCGCTCGGGCGGCTGCGAACCGCCCCGAAATAATTCACCAGGCGCCCGCCGATCTGTCCTGCGACGACGAAACCGATCGCGATGGGAAGAAACGAGAATCCCATGAAGGTCCCCTGCTGGCCGGGAGGCGCCAGACGGGAGACATACTCGTAATATCGGGGCGATTGAACCATTTCCCCGACGGCCAATACGACGAGGGCCCCGACGGCATAAACGGGCAGACCCTGGACCGGCAGGGTCCAGGATCCGAGTCTCAGGGTCGTCTCGATCTGCCAGGAAAGGTCGCAGAGGGCCAGGATCAGCCACGAGAGGCTCGTGATGAGGATCCCGGCGATCATGGCGCTGAAGGGGCGCACCTTGCGCGTCAGGTAGCTGATCCATATCTGAAAGAGAATAACGGCCAGGGGATCCACCGTTGTCAGCAGGTCCACATCGGCGTCGGGATTGACGTAGCCCCGGATGAAAAGCGGCAGGGCGATAAACTCCTGCCAGAACATGACCCAGAATCCCGAAAAAATCACGAGGAATGTCATGAAGCGCACATTCCGCAGGACGAGGAACATGTTCCTGAAAGCCTGGGCGAAACTCGCCACCTGCCTGGCCGGAAGAGTGGACGGCTCCCTGTAAAAGAAAAGAATGCCGAAAAACATCAGCAAAACACTGGCGGCGGACACTCGAAAGACGTTCTCGATGCCGATGGTGCGCCGCACCGCGAAGGCCACAATGGGGCCCAGGGTGCCGCCGACATTGACGAGCGTGTAATAGATGGAATAACCGAGCGAGCGGACGCTCTCCGCGGAGGCGCGCGCCGTCGTCCCGACGACGCAGGGCTTGACGATCGCAGGGCCGAGCGCGGGCACGCAAAGTATGAGTTGCACGACCACGGCGAGCGGCAGGGCGTTTCTAAAGGGGGCCATCCACGCGGAGGAGAGGGAACCGAGCAGGAAATAGCCGAATGCGAGAACCAGATAGGCCCCGGCCAAAGAGCGGCGGAACCCCAGACGGTCGGCGAGGGTGCCTCCGATCACGGGAAGAAACCAGACCACGCCGCCGAAAAAGCCGATCAGCTCGCCCGTCTGCTGCTGTGAAAAATGAAGCGTCTCGTGCAGGTAGATGGCCAGTACGGCGTTGACCGCGTAATAGGACAGGCGTTCGAACAGCTCGGTGACGTTCGCCACCCAGAAGGTGCTGTGAAATCCTCTGCGAATCTCGCCGAAACGTTCCGTGAGCCTCATGGCCGGCTCCCTGCAAATGCCGATAGGGCTGCGTTAAAAGCAAAGAGCTTGCCACGGATTTCGATGGTTTTACAAATGGAATCCGCGGTGCGGGAGTCAGCAGATGCGCGGGAGCTGCTCGCCGCTGAGCATGTCCACGACGCGGGCGGCCCCGATGGCGCTGCGCATCGTCACCAGCCCGGGCGCGTCGTCCGCGACGGTCCCGATGACGCGCGCCTGCGAGCCCAGAGGATGGGAATGCATTTGCTCCAGGGCCCGTTGCGCCTCGGGAGCGGGGACGAAGCTGACGAACCGGCCTTCGTTCGCGATGTAGAGCGGATCGAAACCGAGGATCTCGCAGGCGCCCTGCACATCCTCACGGACCGGGACCGCCGTCTCGTCGATCTCGAAATGAAGCCCGGAAGCCTCTGCGATTTCCACGAGGGCCGCCGCCAGGCCTCCCCGCGTGAGATCGCGCAGGCAGTGGACGTCGATTCCCGAGCCGAGCATTTTCAGGACGATTCCCGATAGGGGGGCGCAGTCGCTTTCGACGGCGCTTTCAAACTCAAGCCCCTCGCGCGCGGCGAGGATCGCGATCCCGTGGCGCCCTATGTCGCCGCTCAGCAGGATCGAGTCTCCGGCCCGGACCTGGTCTGGTGAAATCGGTCGACCGTATTCCAGAACCCCGATCCCGGCCGTGTTGATAAAAATCCCGTCCCCTTTGCCGCGTTCGACGACCTTGGTGTCTCCGGTGACAAGCTGAACGCCGGCCTCCGCGGCGGCCGACGCCATCGACCGGATCACGCGCCACAGCGTCTCCATGGGAAGACCCTCTTCAAGGATGAAGCCGGCGCTCAGGTACAGCGGCCGCGCTCCGCACATGGCGAGATCGTTGACGGTGCCGTTGACGGCGAGGGAACCGATGTCCCCTCCCGGGAAAAACAGAGGCTGAACCACGTAGGAATCCGTCGTGAACGCGAGTTTGTGCGGCGGCGGATCGAAGACGGCGCCGTCGTGGCGGGCGCCGAGCATCGGGTTGCGGAAAGCGGGCAGGAACATCTTTTCGATAAGCTGGTGCGTCAGCTTGCCCCCTCCGCCGTGCGCCAGAAGCACATGGGGATAATGCTCGATGGGGATGGGACAGACAAATGCCGGACCGGTTGCAGATTCGGGTTCCATGTTTTTCGTCCGTGTCAGAGTTGTCTTCTTCGGTATTGATAATAGGCCGCGCAGGCGCCCTCGGAGGAAACCATTGTAGCCCCCAGAGGATGCTCCGGAGTGCATCGGACGGCGAATGCGGGACACTCGTGGGGCTTCTTAAGCCCCTGCAGGATGAGGCCGCTCATGCATTCCGCGGGCTCGTCTGCGGCGATATGAGCGACCCCGAAGCGTCTTTCCGCGTCGAATGACGCATATTTTTCCTGCAGGCCCAGGCCGCTTTGCGGGATTTCCCCCACGCCGCGCCACTTGCGCGGCACGACGCGGAAAACCTCGCGGATCAATTTCTGTGCGTTCCAATTACCCTCGCGGCGGACCGAGCGGGAGTACTGGTTTTCCACCACGGCGAGGCCTCTTTCCAGCTGATGGACGCACATGTAGATGCCCTGCAGGATATCCAGGGGCTCGAACCCCGTGACCACGATCGGAACGCGGTACCTCGCGGCGATCGGCTCATACTCCGCGTATCCCATAACCGCGCAGACATGGCCCGCGGCCAGAAAACCCTGCACGCGGCAGCCGGGCGAGGAAAGGATGGCTTCCATGGCCGGGGGCACAAGGACATGGGAGACCAGCAGGGAAAAATTGCCGACGTTTTGAAGGCTTGCCTGATACACCGCCATGGCGTTCGCGGGCGCGGTGGTTTCAAATCCAACGGCGAAAAAGACCACCTCGCGCCCGGGATTTTCCACCGCGAGTTTGAGAGCGTCGAGCGGCGAGTAGACGACGCGCACGTCGCCCCCCTCCGCTTTGACCGACAGCAGATCCTTGGAAAGCCCCGGAACGCGGAGCATGTCCCCAAAGGAGCAGAAAATCACATTGGGGACCGACGCGATCTCTATCGCCTTTTCGATCAGCTCCACCGGCGTCACGCAGACAGGGCAGCCGGGGCCGTGGACCAGGGTCACTTCGGGCGGTAAAAGCTCGTCGATCCCGAACTTGACGATGGCATGCGTCTGGCCGCCGCAGACCTCCATAATGGTCCATGGCTTTGTGGTGATGCGCCGGAGCGCCCTGGAGTATAGCCTGGCTTCCCGCGCGTCGCGATACTCGGCGATGAATCTCATAATGCAGCCTCAGGCCGGCCCTGCAGACCCGTCCGGGTGAGAAAGACATCCGCACGGCTCTGGAGAGCCGTGCTCACACAAGCAATCGTGTTGGGGCGGTCTCCAGACCCGCCCGGGAAACAGGTGGACGCACGGCTCTGGAGAGCCGTGC
>CAYZTZ010000225.1:0-3746 GCA_964481255.1 uncultured Acidobacteriota bacterium
CGATGCGGCCGCAGAGGCCGGTCATGACGGCCTCCAGGGCGCGAATCGGGAACGAGGGATCGATTTCGAACGACTGCGGGACATAGCCGATCCGCATTCGGGTCCCGCTCGAACGCTTCCAGGTCTCGGATCTCCCGAAGAGGCGCAGGGCGCCGTCGAACCGCTCAAAGCCGGCAATGACATTCAATAGCGTCGTCTTGCCGGCCCCATTGGGTCCGACGATGCCGACGAACTCGTTTGGGGACACCCTCAGGGAGATTCTGTCGAGCAGGATGCCGTTCGGCCTCCGGACGGATACTTCATCAAGCTCAATCACCGGCATGTCCGTCATTGCGATCTCAAAGCGGCCAGCACGCGATCCACATTCTCCCCGAGTGTGGCGGCATAGCCCTCCTCCAAGGGGAAGTTGGACAGCACCACGTGCGGAGCCCGCAGCGCTTCGGCAATCCCTTTCCCGGCTTCCGGTCCCGACTGGAGGTTGTCCGCGATCATCGCGGCCTTTTTTCCCCGCCCCAACCGTATGAGATCGGCGATCTCCTTTGCCGAAAGGGATTCAGGCCTGCCGTATTCGCCTACGACGCGAAGCCCCATCCATTCCAGCGGCTCCCGGAGCATGGAGGAGGCGATAATCGGTCTTTGAAAAACGCGCGCGCGCTGGATCCTCTCGCTCAGGCTCTTGTTTGCCGCGGCGACCTCCCCGACGGCGTGATCCCTCCGGGCGGCAATCTCTTTCCTGTACTCCGGAAAGCGCTCCGAAAACTTTTCGGCGAGCAGTTCCAGGCCCGCGATATAGGAGCGCGGGGCCATCCAGTTGCGGCCCTTCGCGTCTATGAGAAGCATTCTGCCGGCATCCGCTTCGACATGTTCCATGAACGGCATGCCGGTGAAGGATACGACGATGTCCGCCCTCTTCACTCTGGCGATATCGCTGAGCTTGACGTCGTAGTGACCGGGGCACTGCCCCGGCGGCAGGATGGACGATACCTCGAAATGCCCGCGAGGCAACAACGACGCGCTCATGCCCGACAAAATCGTGTCGGATGCCACGACACTCTTCCTCGCTCGGGGCTGCTCGCGCGACGCCGCCTTTTGGCAGCCGGCGCATGCAATATTCAGCAGCAGGGCGGCGGCTATAAGGGAACGGCTCTGGAGCGTCATGTCCTGGGCCCTCCTGATGGAGCGATCCGGCGTCCGCAACGGCCGGGCGCACCGCCGTATCATCCATACCGGCGGAATCGGGCGCTGCCGCATCGGGGATTCTCCGGCACGGCGTCGCGTAATACAAACAGACAAAACGTAACACTACCAGACGCGGGAGCACGGCTCAAGGATAAAGAGACCGGGCGCCCATGGCCGGGAATGCTTGTCAAGCGGCATTCGGCCATCCGTCCAAAATGCGGGTGAAATCGTCCCGCCGGCCAAAAAGTCATTTACAAACTTCTCCCCGGCCGCTATATAATAACATGATTTTAAAAATCGTGTTACGCAGGATGCGGGTACTGTGACGATGAGCCGGGGATATTGAAGGAGTGCGAAATGATGGCAGGTCGCTTCGGGATGGCAGGCGTTTGTCTATGGATTGGCCTGGCGGTATCGGCCGCGGGGGCTCAGCAGGCTCAGGATGCCGAGGAGAAGAGCAGCCCGTCGGAAATCAAGAGCGGCGAAGAGCAGGGCAATCTTTCTCAAGGGGCGTTGTCGGTCTACAGGCTGTCGGATGTCACGGTCACGGTTTACGGCGTGGTCGATCAGACTCCGTCGCTGCCGGCGACGACCCGCTTCGGCAGCCAGTTCAACTCGGTCACCGAGGAACAGATCGAACGGATGGATGCGCTGGACTTTTACGACGCGCTCCGCAACGTGCCCGGCGTCATGTATCAGAAAAAGAACATCATCGGGGGGCAGACCAGCCACAGCCTGTACATCCGCGGACGCGGAGCCAGTCACCCCAGCCCGGATTTGAATATCCTGTTCGATGAAGCCCCGCGCAGCGGCGTTCTCTTCGGGCAGGCTCTGGCGGACGGCATGCCGGTTTACGCGCTGGGCGGTATGGAAGTCTACAAATACCCCCAGCCGTCACGCTTCGGTTCCGGCTACGGCATGATCAATTTCATTCCCAAATATCGAACCGAAGACGGATATGGCGCCGACGTAGGTTTTGAAGGCGGCTCCTACGGCACTTTCGCCGAAAATGTCGGGGCCGGCTTCAAAAAAGGACGATTCGATATATACGCGGCTCAGAGTTGGATGGCCACGGACGGTCATGTGGCCCATTCGGCGGGCCGCCAGACGAGCTATTACGTCAATTTGGGGTTTCAGATTTCGGAGCACTGGAGCGTCCGCGCTCTGGGCAACTATGTCGACGCCCGGACGGAAGTTCCGAACAATCCCCTTACCGGGACGAGAGCCACGGACCGCTATGATACGATCACGGGCCTGACCACGCTGACGCTGGGAAACCGGTACGGCAACGCCGCCGGCTACATGAAGTTCTACTATAACGATACAAGCTTCTATATCCGCGGCGAAAGCAACGGCACGGCCCAGTCCAGGCAATCCAACAAGCTGTACGGCCTGCGGGGACGGGAAACGTTCTTCCTGTGGGAAAACGGCGAGATGGTCGCAGGCTTCGATCTGGACAGGACCGAACTGCAGAACTACAACATCATCTATACGAATCCCGTCGGTCCGAATAACCCGAGGACGTGGAATTTTCCCGACCAGACGATGTTTTCCCCCTATGCTGCCTTCAACCAGCTGTTCGGATCCCAAGGCGGGCTCCACATCATACCGTCGGCCGGGATACGCTTCTATCATAATACGGTCTTCGCCGAGAAGGCCGCTCCGCAGGCCGGCGTGGTGTTCGGCTACGGGAATACCGACCTGAATTTCAATTACGCCCGCGGGGTGAACTATCCCAGCCCTGTTGTATTGATGGCTTTCCTGCCGAACAAAGACATTCCCGCCGGCTTCGATACAAACAAAATCAAACCTGAAATCGCGGACCACTATGAGGCGGGCGTGACGCACGCCCGATCCGGGCTTTTCACCCTCGGCGCGACCTATTTCCATGACAGGGGCAGGGATCGGACGAGGGCCTATATGTATGGCGGCGCTCCGGACGAGTTTTTCTTCAACTCGACCACATCCCGATACCGGATTCGCGGAGTGGAACTCGCCGGAACCATGTCCCCCTCGCAATCCCTGAAAGTTTTTGGAGGAGCGACCTGGCTGAAAGCCAGGGGAACCGGAGATGACGGCGTGGAGAGAGACAGGATGCCGTACACTCCGGAATTCACTCTGCAGGCCGGACTCAACTGGGATTTTCTCCAACGCTTCCATCTCTATGCAGACTACCAGCATTTCCAGGATATGTACGCAGGCACCCTGTTCCGGACTTCCTCCACGGGCAATCCGGCCAGTAATTTCCCGAACCTGACCGATCTCAACCTGCTTCCGGACGCCAATGTGGTCAACGTGCGCCTGGACTGCAGTTTCCGATTTCAACCGCTGTCGCTGGAAAACGCCCGGCTGTTCCTTGCCGTGGATAATGTGCTGAATTCCAAATACGCCTATGCATTGGAGACAAACGCCTCCGGCCAGAAAGGCTACTATTACATGCCGGGCACGACCTTCAGTCTGGGATTCCGTCTGAGTTTTTGATTCCCCTGTCTCTCGTTGCTTTTCCGCACGGCTCTGGAGAGCCATGCTCACGAAAGCTCGTGTGCGGACGGGTCTCCAGACCCGTC
>CAYZTZ010000226.1:0-3739 GCA_964481255.1 uncultured Acidobacteriota bacterium
CGAGCAGGTCGGGCATGGGATAATGCTTCCTGTTCAGGCAAAAGATCAGCCCTCCCGTCTGAGCCGCGGCATCGTCCGATGCATCGAGCGTGACCGGAGCCGCGCGGCAGCACTTGCAGCGAGCCCCATCGACGCCCCGGGGCTTTGAATAGGGTGTTGCCCAAAAACCGATCCTATTGAACCTCAATTGCCTCAGCAAGCCGGTGAATAGCCCATCCGGATGCGGTCCGAGGCCGGTTTCAATTAGGCTAAGGGAAATTTACATTACGGAATCTTCAGCGACGTCGAGATGGTTCCATTTATGGCCTCCACTTGTGCAAGTCTCAGACTTATCAAAGCCTGTTATGATGCACAAATAGGGCAGAATGCCCGCCGAGAAGCCATCGGCAAATACAAATTTGCCTTTTCGGAGAGCTTTATGCACAGGCCGTTCCCTTACATATTGGGTGTTGCTGTCCTTCTTGCGGGTTTCAGCGCTGGCTGCGGGACCGGCACTCCGCCGCCGAAGACCGTGAAAATCGATCCTGTTCAGCTCCGGATGTTTGAGCCGGCCCTGCCCGATGTGATGGAAGCCGCCTCCAGTCCGGTCACGGAACTTAAGGCGGCTTTGGGCAGGCTGCTGTACTTTGAACCCCGGCTTTCCAAAAGCCAGGAAATCTCCTGCAACAGCTGCCAAGGGCTGGAAACCTAGGGAGTTGACGGCGTGCCGGTTCCCTCCGGCCGCAATGGATCGAATCGCCGGTGTGACATTGGAGCCGATTCGGAGAAATGCGGCGTCAAAGCGGCCCTTATCCTATCGGCTTGTAGCGCCGGGGATCTTTGGGGTCTTTGGGCTCGTAGCCGTAAAAATCGCCTGAAGGCATTGAATCATGCATGGGCGGAGAGTAGTCATGTTGCGGCGGATGCGGCGGGGCACCTCCCGGCCTTTCGCCCGACCGGCGGACTTTTTGGACCACCGCGACAATGACCGGGATGATAAATAGAAGCGGGGCGAAGGCTTTATATTCCTGCGGCAGGAGGACTCCGAGCAGGAACACTCCCCCCAGGATCAGAAGATTCAGGCGGGACTGTCTCTTGGCCGCCTCCACGGCCTCAGGAGAAGATTTCTCTTCAACGGAATCCGTCGTCTCGTCGGCCATTTTTTGCTCCGGATGATTCAATCGATAATATACCCCCTCATCCTTCCCGACTTCAACCCGCCCTCATCGGCCCCGGCAACGCCCCATCATGGCCCGGGACCGGAAAGACGCAGGCGGCCGAAATACATCCGCGTGATGTACTCCATCGTTACGCGGCCGCCGACCTGGTGTTCCTGAAAGATCTCCATCAGCTCGCCGATCATCCGATCGTAATTGGGGTGGCCGGGCTCGGGCGTGTAGGATGAGGACAGCAGTCTCCCTTTCAGCCCCTCGTAGTCCAGCTCCTGGCGATAGGGGAATGTCCTGGACATATAGCCGCCCGGTCCGAAGAAATCATCCAGCCCTGTGTCGTAGATCCTTTTATGCCTCTCGCGCGCGTAGTCGGGCGCATGCCGCTCGAGAAGCCGGTCGTAGGCGGCAAGGAAAGGCTTCGTCTGGAATTCACGCTCGTTCCAGACCACCATCGCCCATCCTGAGTCCCTGAGAATGCGCAGGAATTCCCTGCGGGCCGCGCCGAGATCGAACCAGTGGAAGGCCTGGCCGACTACGACAAAATCCACGCTATGATCCTCAAGCGTCGTGGCTTCCGCCCTGCCAGCGACGCTGCGGAAACCCGGATGTGCCGACAAAAGGCGCTCCGCGCCCTCGCGCATCTCGCGGTTCGGTTCGACGGCGAACACGGTGTTGCCGTTACTCAGGAAGACTTCCGTCAGGGCCCCGGCGCCCGAGCCGACGTCGGCGACCATTGCGGATGGGACAAGGCCGCACTCCGAGCGAAGAGTCTCGATCACTCCTCTCGGATAACGCGGACGATACCGGATGTAGTTCTCCACGCGGCTTGAAAAACGCAATATCGGGTCCGTCACAAAACGCCATTCAATCAGATACGCCGATGCGATGCAACCGCCCGCCCATCCCCCGTCCGCGATGACGCACCAAAAAGGGCCGCGAACCTGGACTCGGCATCGGCGGTTGGAGTTATGATATCCGTGCAATGACTTGATCCTTCACATGAGGTTGCGAACTATGAAGCGCATGATTCTAGGCAGAACGGGTATACAGGCCGCCCGGCTGGGCTTCGGCGGCATACCGATTCAGCGGGTCACGGAGGCGCAGGCTGTCGAGGTCGTCCGATACGCCCTCGACAAGGGCATGGACTTCATCGATACCTCCAGGGTGTACACCACCAGCGAAACCCGGATCGGGAAGGCTTTGAAAGAGAGCAGCCAAAAGGCCGCCGTGGCCACCAAATCCTTCAGCCGATCGGCGGACGGCATCCGGAAGGATGTCGAAACCAGCCTCCGGGAACTGCAGATGGAGTGTATCGATATTTATCAATGTCACGGCGTCAGCAACGAAGAGGAGTACCGGGCGGTCACGTCGCCCGGCGGGGCTTTGGCCGGGCTGCAAAGGGCCAGGGAAGAGGGCCTCATCCGCCATATCGGCATCACAAGCCACAGCCTCGACCTGCTGGACAGGGTGCTGGATGACGGGCTTTTCGAGACCATTATGGTCTGTTTCAGTTTCCTCGAGCCCGCGGCCAAGGACAGGATCATTCCCAAGGCCGTCCACAAGGGCGTCGGCGTCATAGCGATGAAGCCCTTATCGGGCGGCGTCATCGAAGCACCGGAGGCCGCGTTGAAATGGGTTCTTTCCTTTCCCGACATCCTCGTGATCGCGGGCGTCGAGGAAAAGAGGTTCATCGACCAGAACTGGAAAGTCTTCCAGGGTGATTACGCCATGACGGAGGAGGAAAAGCGGACAATGGGGGAGATCTGCAGGGAGTACGACAGGAAATTCTGCCGGCGCTGCGACTACTGCCTCCCCTGCCCCGTCGGCATCCCCATCCAGTTCGCCCTCGGCGTGCGGTCGATGGTGCGGCGCATGGGGCTCCCGATCCTGCAGACTCCCGTGATGAGGGATATGCGGGAAAAGGCCGTCCAGTGCACGGAATGCATGGACTGCGTCGCACGCTGTCCGTACGGATTGCCCATACCGGAGATGATCCGGACCAATATTGACTGGCTCAACGCGAATTATCAGGGTGCGCAGGATGAGAAATAACCCATCGGCTTGAATCATCAAAATTCAAGGAAGGAGAGACGAGCATGAGTTTGGCCCGAAGCAGGAAAACAGCGACGACGCGCCGGATATTCGTCCGGAATGTCGCCGCGGGACCCGAGCTGCTTAAGGTCATCGAGGGGGCGAGACCCAATTTCGCCCTGTACTACGTCATGAGGGCCGGCATGTTCATGGAACCGCCGCACTACCACACCAACGACGAGTACCTCATGTTCATTTCGTCCGATCCTCATGACATGAAGAACCTGGGGGCCGTCGTGCAGATCGCCTTCGGTGAAGAATGGGAAAAAGTCGAATTCTCGACATCCGCGCTGGTCTATTTCCCGAAGAACCTGCAGCACTGCCCGATTCATGTCAAAAAGATGAACCGGCCCTTTCTCTTCGGGCATTTCTGGCCCATGGCGGAGGAATCGAATTTCCTGCCCGGCAAGTAGCCGGGGGATCCCACGGCTCTGGAGAGGCGTGCTCACGAAAAGCTCGTGTGCGGGCGGGTCTCCAGACCCGTCCGTCTGTCTGAA
>CAYZTZ010000227.1:0-3712 GCA_964481255.1 uncultured Acidobacteriota bacterium
CGCATGCGTGTAATGTCTAGGGGTCCCATCGGGGGATAGGTGCCTTCCGCCGGCGGTCCCAGAGGACCGCATCGGGCCTGCGACGCCGGGATGTAGAAGGATGATGCCGTCGACACATTCAATTAAATTGAGATCCGTCATGAGAACAATCCGCATTTCATCGCTGTTCGTTTTTTTGGTTTCCTCTCTATTTTTATTCGCCGGGCTGCCGGCTTTCGCCGGGGACGGCGCCCTGGAAGTCAAGTGCGTGGACGCCTCCGGCGGTCCCGTTCCGGGCGTCAAGGTGGTGATTTTTCATCTGCAGAGCCAGAAGCAGAAGGACAAGAAATCCGAGGCCCAGGGTATCGCGGAATTCACGAAACTGGACGACGGCGCCTACAGGATTATCGGCCGCAAGGAAGGCCTGGCCCCGGCCCTGTATGAGTTCGCGGTGCTTAAAGGATCCCGCGAGTCCGTGGTCCTCAAGTTTGAGCCCGGCGCCGACAGGAAACTCTATTTTGAAGATCCCGCGACGGAGGCTCAGGCGTTCGAACTGGTGAAACAGGGGCTCGAGGCCTACAAGCAGAAAAAGTTCCCGGACGCCGAGAAGCTTTTCGCCCAATCGCTCGAGGTCAATCCCGCCAACCCGGAAGCCTTCTATTACCAGGCCGTCTCCATGATCCAGCAGGCGAAGTTCAACGAGGCGGTGGAAAAACTGAATCAATGCGCCCGGCTTGCGAGCGTGTTCATGACGCTGCCGTCGCCTTCCCCTTCGGGCCCGAATCCTTACGAGCAGACCTACCGGAATGCTCAGAATCTGATACGGCAGATGCCGATATTCAAAGGCGAAAACGCCCTCAGGCAGAAGCAGTATGACGTTGCCGCGGAGGAATTCAGGGCGGCTATCAAGACCGATCCCAACAACCCGGAATTTCACGCCAATCTGGCGATCGCCCTGACCAACGCCAAAAAGTTTGATGAAGGGCTTGAGGCCGTTGAAAACGCGATCCGCCTGAAGCCGTCGGAAAAGGCGTACGCCGACCTGAAAAACCAGATCAGCGCGCGCAAGGAAAACATGAAGCTTGAAACGGCCCAATCCCTCATGGATGAAGGGAACAGGCTTTTGCAGGGAGGGGACGCGGCGGGAGCTCTTAAGAAGTATGAGGAAGCGAAAGGCATGGTGCCGCCGGACAAGCAATCCCCTCTATGGAGACAGATCGGCCGAAGCCAGGCTAAGCTGGGTCAGCAGGCGGCGGCCGTGGAATCCCTCAAGAAGGCCATCGAGCTGGCTCCTGCCGACAAGGTGTCCGAATACCGCAACGCTCTCGCGCAGCATTATCTGGACGCCAAGAATTACGAGGCGTCGCTTGATGTCCTGACCGATCCCCAGTCTGCCGGTTCTCAGAGCGTGGAGCAGGTCCTGACCTCACTCGCCCAGTCCATGAAGAACAAGGATCCACAGTTCGCCGAAGCCGCCATGGAGAGGATTCTCAAGCTGAATCCCGATAACGCGGATATCTATTTCGAACTTGGCCAGATGTACTACGCGGACGGGAAAGAAAAGGACTCCCGGACCAAGGAACTGCTGACCAAGTACGTGGAAATCGGGAAGGACGCGGCCAAGGTTCAGAGCGCCAAAGACCTGCTGATCATGGTAAACAGAAGGTCGAAGTAGCGCCGGCCTCTCCGGCCGAAGCGCGGAGAATAGGAGCAAAGCGCCGGGGAGAATGGCGGGGTTTTTCTCAAGTGTCTTCCTGCCCTCCCCATGCGCCTTCCTTCGCCTTGTTTGAGCTTTCCGCCTATAGGCGTCTTCGGCGAATCTCCCTCTCTCTTTTTTCAAAAGGCGTGACAGGCCGCTTGTATTGCCTGTATGCATAGGCAAGGGCGATCGCGGCGACGCACAGGTGAAAATATCGGTAATGGCGGTCCAGATAGGCGACGAACAGAAAGCCCAACCCGATGATACCCGCCGTCAGGCTGGCGCCTTTTTCGGAGATCCATTCCCAGTTCATACCGAGGCCCCCGGACGCCCTTCAGGGCGCCCCTTCAAAAAGACTTTGCCGCTGCCGCAGGCGGCCGCAGTATACAATAATTGATGCCGTGAAACGATCGCGGCGCGCATCCGCAATTCTAAATGTCTGCGCGCCCGGGTCTCAGGTCACTGGTCTTCAGTAGTCCTGGGCTGATCGGCGTCCTTCGCTTTCTCCCTGGCGGATTTGGTCTTGCGCTTCCCCGCTCTCGCGACTTTGGCGGAGGCTGCCGCCGTCGTCTTTCTCGTCCGTTTCGCCTTTGGTTTCGGAGCCGGGGATTCCAGAGACGCCTCGGCTTCGGTTTCGGGAACCGCTTCCGCTCCGGCCTCTGTTGCGGTCGCGTCAGCCGGAATATGGGCGATCGTCGAGGGAATTTCTATTCGAATGCCCGATTCAGGCGCCGGAGCTGAAGCCTCGGGGCAGGGCGCGCCGGAATCAGCCTGGGGGACATCCGCGGGTTTCCCTTCCTCCGGAGCCGCGGACGCGGCTTTCGGGAAGCGCTCGGCAGGGAAGATGCGCAGGATCCCCTGACGGTTCCGTTCGACGCGGAGCAGGCCGTCCTTTTGAGCCTGACGGACCAGGTCGTAGGTGTTGGATAATCCGTACTGCCGCTCGTCAAAGGGAGGCTGCAACGACTTCAGAAACTGCTTGAAAGATCGCAGATACATCGGCCAGTGCGGCTTAAGCCTGGAGTCCCGGAAGAGCTCCTCCAAAACATTGATGGCTTCGGACGCCTGCGCCAGGGACGGAGGCGGCTCGACGACCGCCGCGGTTTCAGGCGCGGGCTCCGGAGCGGCAGCAGCATGTCCCGGGAATTCCCTGCGCGCCTCCTCGCGGGTCTCCTTCAGTTCGACCAGCAGGCTTCGATCCACCTGTTTGAGGTTGACGTGGCCGGCGTCCGCCAGTTTCTGGATGAAGTCGCGGAAGCTGCCGACACCGTAATCCCTTTCGGAGAAAGTCGAGTCAAGCTGCAGCAGGGTGCTCTTAAGCAGGCCCAGTTGCGGCGAAACCTCGCGGTCGGATAGGATTTTCAGAGCCCGGCGTATGAGCGGAAGGGCGTTTTCCAGCGATGCGGTGCTGGGAGCCTGGGCCTTGCCCGAGGACCTCCTCGTCGCAGAGCTGATGCCGACGAGGTTCTCGTAGGCGATGAACTCGTGGCAGTTCTTCTGCAGGATGGCGCTCGTGAACGCCCGGCCTCCGACCACGAAGACGGTCTTGTCGTATTGTTTGAGCTTTTCGACGAGGGCGATGAAGTCGCTGTCTCCGCCCACGATAACGAAGGCGTTGATGTGATCCCGGGTGAAAGCCATTTCCAGGGCGTCCAGGGCCAGGGCGATGTCTGCTCCATTTTTATCGCCGCCCGGCGTAAGGTTCCTCTGAACCATCTGGACGGCATGCTGCGTCATCGCCCGGCTGTAATCCTCCGCGCGTTTCCAGTCCCCGTAGGCGATCTTTGTGACGACCTCGCCCCTTTCCTTGATGGCTTCCAGGACGGTTCCGACGTCGAAGTTGCGGTTCAGGGACTGCTTGACGCCGATCGCGATGTTGTCGAAGTCGATGAACACCGCGATCTTCAGTTTTTCCGTATTTGAATTGTCCATAATAAACTCAATTCATGTGCGGACGGGTCTCCAGGCCCGTCCGTCTGTCTTATCATATCGTCCATGGGACATGCCAGACGCACGGCTCTGGAGAGCCGTGCT
>CAYZTZ010000228.1:0-3586 GCA_964481255.1 uncultured Acidobacteriota bacterium
ACGGCTTCTCCAGAGCCGTGCGATAGGATGTGGCATAAAAGCCCTATGGAGGGCCTGCGGAGGCGGCCTCAAAACTCGCATGCCTGCTTTTTTGGCGGCTTTGATTTGCTGATTCCATTGAAGCGATCCCGTGAATCTCCCGGTTATGAGACTGCCTCTGGATGTCCGTCCAGGCATGTTCCCAGCTGGACTTGTATGGCGCAGTGCTGCTCCATGAAATGCGCGGCCGCGACGCGGTCTATGCCGACGTCGCTCTGCGATTCGGCGCGGAACTGGTCACATTGGACAAAGAACAAATGAAACGATTGCGGAAGCTGTTGCCGGTGAAGACGCCCTGAGAATTGCCCCGGATCGACCGGCAGAAACGGCGCTCGCCGCGGTTATTCTCCCCGCCGGATTGCCGGGCGGTCTTTCATACATGCAGGTTTGAATGCGGATGCTGAGATGTCCGTCCCGGCCCGCGGCGGCTTCATGCCTCTACCCGCCTCATGGATCACCCGGGCATCATGCGGATGCTCCTGCAGCAGCCCGAGCTGCATTTGCATGCAAGGACTCCACCCTGCAGGGGATTGAAGCGCCTCTACCCGGACTGCCGCGGCGTCGACCGGACAATCCCTGCGGGACCGTCTCGACGGTATTGATCCGTTGGAGACGCCGATGAGCCTTTCACGGTATGTTGCGGAGATCACAGAAAACGGACTATGCCCACATGCGCGGGCCTTTAATGAGACCTGTGCCGATCCTGTCGAGCATTCATAGCAGATCTTCTATACAATCTCAGGGGTAGGATATGGGAGTCCCATGCAAGAAAGCGCCGGCCTTTGTGCTTCTATTCCGGCTTTCCGGACTTGCCCTTTGAGATTGAAATGTTTATTGTCGGCAGTTGATCCAAGCCGGCGGGCGGAATGAACGGCGGCGGGAAGCCCGGGAGGAGACACATGAAACGCGATGAACTGGTGGCCTATCTGGACGAGTACTTGAAGGTCGGGACAATCCAGGACGAATCCCAGAACGGCCTGCAGGTGGAGGGTCCGGAGCAAGTCTATAGAGCGGCCTTCGCCGTGGACGCTTGCCGGGAGGCATTTGAGAAGGCGGCCGCCGCCGGGGCGCAAATCCTCGTCGTCCACCATGGGCTGTTCTGGGACAAGCCCGTCCGGCTGGTGGGGCCGCTCTTCGGGCGGGTGCGGGCGCTCGTCACGCGCGAGTGTGCGCTCTACGCGGCGCACCTGCCGCTTGACATGCACCCCGAAGTGGGCAACAACGCCGAATTGGCCCGCCTGCTGGAGCTAGGGGAAAGGCGGCCTTTCGGCGAATATCACGGGAGCAAAATCGGGATCGGCGGTGCGGTGGAGTCTCCCTTGCCGCTGGAGGCGCTGGCCGAGCGGTTGGAGCGGGCCACCGGTCAACCGGCGGTGCTCGTTCTGGCCCACGGACCGATGCTTGTGTCGCGGGTGGGATGCGTATCCGGCGGCGCGTCGATGCTGATGGATCAGGTCGCCCATGCCGGATTCGACACCTTCATCACCGGCGAGCCCAGTCATTCCTTCTTTCACCATGCCGCCGAATACGGGCTCAACGTGATTTTCGGCGGCCACTATGCCACCGAGACGCTGGGCGTCAAAGCGCTGGCGCGCCACGTGGCGGAAAAACTCGGACTGGAGACGGTCTTCCTTGATGTGCCGACGGGACTCTAGCCGCAATGCCGCAATCCCCGCTTCAATCGGGGGCGATCCCGAAGCGCTGTCAGCCGCCAGCTTTCAGCCCTCGGCACAAGAGAAACGCCCTGGTCCAGTGATGGATATCATATAACTTAAAAAACTTCTTTGCATTCTGCAGAGAAACCAGGAAACCACGGATAGAGAATTTATCCCCGACGGCTCTATTGCTTCTCAAAAACCTGAATGATACTGGCGTCGTTGCCCTCAGCGTCCTTTCCGCCTATTATCCGGCTGAAGGTCTTGCCATCCTCGGACAGGACATCTCTGCCTCTGATTATCATGCCCCCCATATTCAGGACATATTCCCTGGTGCGCGGATCGATTCGCTTAAGCGAAATCGTATATGGTTTGGAACCGGGCGGTGATACTTTGACGGGGTATTCTTTGCCGTCGAATGCCGCAGTGTACTCCATATCCTGCAGATTCCCGGCCGTATCCGTTTGATGCACGATGATGTGCATCGCATCACCCTCCATTTCAATGATATTTGTGGAGCTTGGGTGGGGCAGGCGGCCCCCCGGAGCCTTGGACTTGGCCGGGTTTAACTTCCATGTCCCGACCCAAGGATCCGCAGCCACGGCGACCGCGGCCGCCGCCAGGACAAAAAGAATCGTAACCACAGATCGTTTCATATCCTTTTCCTTTCGTTGAGGGGGACAGTCACCAGTGTCCCCTTCTTCACGGTTCGGTACCGGGAAAATATACAGTATATATGGAAGAAGGGAACACCCGGGACAGCCTCCCTTACCATTCGCGCGCAAGACAATGTGCGGGATTTCTTCGTCTTATCCCGCGCGCGGGGATTTCAAAGAGCGAAGCCCTTGGATTAGTTCCGAGTATAGGACAAATACTGAACAGCCGCTCCAGTCTCTTGTCATCGTCTGGGGTGCTGACCTTTAATCCAGACGCGCGCTTCAGGGTGTTACAACTGCTCCGCGGCAACCATGGCCCGGGAGACAGGCTGGTTGAAGCGGCTCCGCCTGGCGGCATGAAGGGCTCTGTCGATCGGACGCCGCCGGCTATCGGACGAATCCCTGCTCTTTGAGCCAGAGGGCGCATTCCCCGGTCCAGGGGTGACGGCGGCCGGGATCCCATTGAGCGCCTCCCAGGCCCATTCCGTGAGCGCCTCTGGAATAGACATGAAGCGCGAAGGGGACACGGTGGCGGCGCAGGGAGGCGGCGAATTCCATCGCGTTCTCAACCTTTACCGCCGTGTCTTCAAAAGTGTGGAAGATAAAAACGGGGGGCGTCCGGTCCGTCACCTGCTTTTCGCTGGAAAGAAACTCGATAAATTCCGGGGCGGGATCGTCCCCGAGAAGGTTGCGCCTCGAACCGGCGTGAGTGTCGGGTCCCATGGTGATGACGGGATAGCAGAGAATGCCGAGATCCGGACGGGAACCGACCCGATCGACCGGATCGGCAGCGGAGGGATCGCCTTCGTCGAAATGCGTCAGCGCCGTGGCGGCGAGATGGCCCCCGGCGGAGGATCCCATCACGCCGATCCGGTTCGGGTCCAGGCCCCATTGTCCGGCATGGGCGCGCACAAAGCGGACGGCGCGCAAAACGTCCTGCATCATGGCGGGGTGCCTGTAGCCGTCGCTCCCAAGGCGGTACTTCAGAACGAAGCCCGCCACGCCCAATTCGTTGAGCCAGAGAGCATAGTGAACCCCTTCATGCGGCGCCAGGGCCGCGTAGCCGCCCCCGGGGCATATGACGATGGCGGCTCCGGTCGCCTTGTCCGGCGGAGGGAAATAGGGGGTCAGAGTCGGTATATCTTTCGTTTCCCTGCCGAGGGCGCCGGGTGCGCCGCCGGGCCAAATCGCAAACTCGAAGCGCGGCGGCTGGGCCTGCTGCGGCGCCGTCTGGGC
>CAYZTZ010000229.1:0-3580 GCA_964481255.1 uncultured Acidobacteriota bacterium
GGGCGATCCTGTTCATTGCTTTGGCAGTGCTCTATGTGGTCTGGGGTTGGGGACGCCAATCCCTAGTCGCCTACTTTGTCATTTCTGGCCCCTTGACCTTGGTAGGTGGTCTTTTTCTGTTCAACTGGATATACAGAGCAGAACTGCGAACGCGATAGTTGCAGCCTAACCAGCGCATGCAGCGGACGGCGCTTCGCGCCGCCGCTGAAGCGCGTGCTGTTAGAGAGCCCCTTGGGGTGGTCATGAGTTCCAAACACGTTTTGTTCGTCAGCGGATCGATCGGTCTGGGGCACGTGATGCGGGACCTTGCCATCGCGCGAGAACTGAGGGCGCTGGCCCCGGTTGAAATCACGTGGTTCGCAGCAGCTCCCGCGGATCGCGTTCTTCGGGATGCCGGCGAGGCGCTGCATCCAGACTGTCTGCAACTGGTCGATATGAGCGCCATCGCCGAGGCGCAAACGCGCGCCGGGCGGCTGAGCCTGATCCGATACGCCCTAAGTGCGCGGCGTACGTGGGGACGGAACTTCGAAGTCGTGGATGCGGCGATGGCGCAGGGCAACTTCGACATTCTCGTCGGTGACGAAACATACGAGCTAGCGCTGGGATACAGGAAGGAGCCAAATCGAAAGAAGCGTCCCTTCGTCATGATCTACGACTTCGTTGGCTTCGACGCCATGTCGAAGCATCCGCTTGAGCAGTTGGGGGTCTATCTCTGGAACCGTACCTGGGCCGGGAAGGGCTCGGGGACCCGGACATGCGTGGACCTCGGGCTGTTCATCGGTGAGGAGGAGGACGTGCCCGACGTGGACTTCGGGCCCTTCCTGCCGGGTCGCCGGGAGTGGGCGAAGACGCGGTGCAGGTTCGTGGGGTACGTTCTCGACTTTGACCCTTCGCAGTACTCGGACGCCGGCGCAATCCGCCAAGAACTCAAGTATGACCGGTCGCCGCTCCTCATCTGCGCAGTGGGTGGCACTTCCATCGGACGGGAGCTCCTCGAACTCTGCGGGTCTTCGTATCCGCTCCTGAAGCAAGCGCTCCCTGATCTTCAGATGGTTCTTGTCTGTGGGCCACGGCTGGATCGTGACAGCCTGCGGGTTCCGCACGGCGTGAAAGTGGAAGGATACGTGGGCGCGCTTTTCAAACATCTGGCGGCCTGTGATCTGGCAGTGGTTCAGGGCGGCGGCACGGTAACCCTGGAGCTGACAGCCCTGCGGCGCCCCTTCATCTTCTTCCCCATTGAGGGGCACTGCGAGCAGGAGATCCACGTCGCGAGACGCCTCGCGCGGCATCGGGCCGGCATTAGACTTCGCCAAAGCACTACAAGCCCGCGCCAGCTCGCAGACGCCGTGTTGGGAAGCATCGGAGCGCAGGTCCAGTGGCCGCAGATTCCTGTCAACGGCGCGCGATTGGCGGCCGAGGCGATCGCCGACTTGATGTGATGCAGGTGCGCGGTGGCTCTCTAACAACGGCTTCCGGCGGACGGCGCTGCGCGCCGCCGCTGAAGCCGAGCGTTATGGCTACAAACGATAAAAGGATAAGATGGTGGACGAATTTAAATTACTTATAGATCTGCACAAAGGCGCCGATCGCCAGGGACCGGGTGGCGATGCTGAAACCGAAAAGGCGATTGCTCTCGCTGGTATAGATCGAGATGCGCCATTAAAGATTGCCGATATCGGTTGTGGCACTGGTGCCTCTACGCTTACTTTGGCTCGCTTGCTGAATGCGAAGATTACGGCTGTCGATTTCCTTCAGGACTTTATAGATGTTCTGGCGGACAGAGCGCAGAGTGCCGGTGTCGGTAACAAAATCACTCCACTTTGCGCTTCAATGGAGCAGCTCCCGTTTGAGGGCGAGGAGTTTGACGTTATCTGGTCTGAAGGCGCCATCTACAACATTGGGTTTGAGAAAGGTATCGCAGATTGGAGGCGCTACTTGAAGCCGGGCGGGCTGCTTATTGCCTCAGAAATTACGTGGCTTACAAACTCTCGCCCTCCGGAACTCCAAGATCACTGGAACAATGAATATCCCGAGATAGATACAGCATCAGCAAAGATCAAGGTTCTGGAAGGCAGGGGCTATACACCTATCGGATATTTTGTCCTGCCAGAGCATTGCTGGCTCGATAATTATTATGAGCCAATGCGCAAGAGCTTTGATGCCTTTCTGGGCCGGAATGGAAATAGTGAAGAGGCTCAAGCAATCGTTGAGGCAGAGCGCCATGAAATCGAGCTTTATGAAAAATACAAAGCGTACTTCAGCTACGGTGTGTATATCGCAAAGAAGCTCAATGAGTAAAAGCCATAGCAAGGCGCTGCACTCGGGCAAATTTTCCGCTGCGCTCCAAATTTGCCGGTGGGCTTGGGGTTAGGCGGCATACCACTATTTATCCAATGAGTATTTTCGGAGTTGGCCCATCACTGGCAGTTGTCGGCGGAATAACATTCTTGCTGGTCCTCGTCCTTCAGCGAGTAGTCGGCCTTTCGATGCGCGTAGATGCTGGTTGTTTGTCGGGTCTGCAAATCGCCGGATTGTTTTGGGGAGCGATTGGACTCTGGTTTTGGGTCGACGCTGCCATCCTTGTCGCCCGGAGCTATCGGCGTCACAAGTTGGCGAAGGAGGGGGTTTATCGCTATTCACGAAATCCGATGTATGCTGCTTTTATTGTTTTTTTGATTCCTGCTATATCATTTATTTCAGGCGATCTGCTGATCCTGTCGGTGTCGGTCGTGATGTTTCTCGCCTTCAAAGCTTTGATCAGAAAAGAAGAGGCATATTTGAAGAGAGAGTTCGGCGATGAATACGAGCATTACGCAAAACGGGTGGCACAGCTTATTCCATTTATTAATGTATGAACGGTTTTATGCCGCCCAACCATGCGCTCCAGCGAACCCGCCTGGAGCGTCGCGGTTGCAATCGGCGCGTCCCGTGCGCCGGGCCGCTGAGCTTTGGTTGTCAGGCAGTGACTGAATCTATTCACGCCCGCAAGGAAAACTTCTGCAATGGATATTCCACGAATTTTCAACATCACCGAAAGTGCTCATCGCATCCATAACCCGTTCACACCGGAAAAGCTTGCCACTCTCGGCGCGGCGTTGCGCCTGGAACCGGGGACCCGTGTGCTCGATCTCGGCAGCGGTTCGGGGGAGATGCTGTGCACCTGGGCGCGCGATTACGGAATTATCGGCACCGGCATCGACATGAGCCCGTTGTTCACCAGGCAGGCAAAACTCCGCGCTGAAGAACTCGGCGTCGCCGATCAAGTCCGGTTCATCCATGGCGACGCTGCCGGCTACGTCGCCGACGAGAAGGTCGATGTGGCAGCCTGTGTCGGCGCCACGTGGATCGGTGGGGGAGTGGCCGGCACTATTGAGCTTCTGGCGCGGAGCCTCTGCACCGGGGGGATGATCCTCATCGGCGAGCCATACTGGCGGAAGTTGCCGCCGACGGAAGACGTTGCCAAAGGGTGCCTTGCCGACTCAATCTCCGACTTTCTCATGCTTCCGGAACTTCTCGCCTCCTTTAGCCGCCTCGGCTACGACGTCGTTGAAATGGTTCTGTCCGACCAGGACAGCTGGGA
>CAYZTZ010000230.1:0-3546 GCA_964481255.1 uncultured Acidobacteriota bacterium
TCTGTCCCTTCCACGGAGTGCAGCGCGAGCAGCCTGCGGACATCCAGCAGCAGCGGGTCGACAGGTTTGAAAACCGCGATCACAGTCTGATTCCGAACGACGGGGTCTCCCGGCTCCAGATCGATCCGCTGGACGCGGCCCGCCACGGGCGCCGAGACTACAAAACGCCTGCGAACGCGTGTCCTCCCCTCCTCGTCAAGGGTCACGGTCAAAGACCCCTGGATCGCGCGCCCGAGTTCGACGGCGGCGGGCTTGGGCCAGAACGCCGTCGCCAGGAGCGCGGCGACGAGAGCGACCGCGGCGAGGAGCTTGAAAAATTTCAGCAGGCGCTTCATGGGTTCACTCCTGAATCTTAAGAACGGCGACAAGGTCCAGACGGTCGAGTCTGCGGCGCACCGTCCATCCGGAAAGAGCCGCGGCCGCCGCGACGATGAGGGCCGCACGGGCCAGACTCTGGTGCGTGATGACAAGCGGTATGCGATAGAGTTCGTTTTCGACGGAAGCCAGGATTCCTCTGGCCATCAGGACACCCAGGCCGGCGCCCGGCGGCAGGGACAAAAACGTCAACAGCGCCAGTTCGCCCAGGAGTATGAGAGAGATTTCGGAGCGCCTGAAGCCCAGGACGCGCAGGCTGGCCAGTTCGCGGCTGCGTTCGGATAACGAGACGCGCGCCGCGTTGTAGACCACCCCGAAGGCGATGATGACGGCGAAAACGACCGTAATGGTCGTCATGATCCCCATGTTCTCATCCATCGTGCGCTCGAAGCTGCGCAGGGCGTCCCGGGTCAGGCTGACGCCCGCCACCTCGGGCGTCGATTTGAGCTTCCGGTACAGGCGCGGCAACTCCATCGAGTCGACCTGAAGATAAGCCCCTGAAAGGCTGTTCCCTTCCCGCATCAGGCGGTGCAGGGCGTTGCGGTCCATGTACACGGAGAGTCCCATGAATTCATCCACAAACCCCGCGACCACAACGTCGCGCACGGGACGCGAACCTTCCAGGACCTCCATCTGCACTCGATCGCCTGCGGACAGCTGAAGGATCTCCGCGAGAGTCTGAGACAACAACAGTCCGTGCGGGGGCACAGGAACGACCCTGCCCGAAAGGTCCACGATACGGTTGAGCGTCGGCGTTTCCTCCAGGCCGAGGACTGTCAGATTGCGGGACCTGTGGCCGTGGCGCAGCCGAACCGGGACCGAACGCAGCGGCTCCACGCGCCGCACGCCGGGCAGGGAGAGCAGCTCGAAAAAGGCCCGCGCGGAAACCGGCTCGATGAAGTTGAGCGTCACATCCTGCCGCTGGACATAGGAAAACTGCATCTCCTTCAGAACGTGCATCGCGTCAATCAGGAAAAGCCCCACGACAAGAATGGCCATGGCCAGGGATATGCCCGCGACCGACGCCAGGGAGCGGAACGGCTGGCGCTCGATGTTGCGCAGGATAATGCGCGTGACGCCGCCGAGAGAGCGGCCCAGCCGCCCGCGTTCCACCACGCTGCGGCGGTATGCCGCGGGCGACGGCGGCCGCATGGCTTCGGCGGGGGGGATGACGACGGCCCGCCGGACCGCGGAAAAAGCGCCCAGACCCGCGACGACAAGGCTGCCCAGGACCGCGCCGACGGAAACGCCGGGCGAAAGGCTGTATTCAAGGACAGGGAAGCGGAAGTACTGATTATACAGACCGATCATATAGCTTCCGAGCCACGCCCCCGCCGCGAGGCCCCCGGCGGCGCCCAGCGCCGCGATGAAAAGGGCCCATTGAAGATAATGCCAGACCAGTTCGCCGTTCGTGTACCCGAGAGCCTTGAGCGCCGCGATCTGGGTTCGTTGCAGCGCGAGGGCCCGCGTCAGGGCGACGTTCAGAATGAATGCGGCCACGCCGAGGAAAATCGCGGGCACGATGAAGCCGAAGCTCTGAAGCTGCTTCAGTTCGCTGTCGAGAGTCCAATGCGAAAATTGAAGCGCCCTCGGGATCGCTCCCAGCCCGCCGTAAGGCGCCAGCAAGCGGTCGACCTCAGCGATCACCTCGGACCCGGAGGCCCCGGGAAGCAGCCTCATGGCGACGTCATTAAAGCCTCCCTCCATGTTGAACGCGGCGGCGAGAGCCTTCCGCTCCATCCAGAGGATTCCGTATCGCCGGTCGTCCGGGATGATCTCGCCCGGCGGAATCGTGTAGACGTACTCGGGCGAAAGAGCGATGCCGACGATGCGGAGCGCGCGCCGCCGGCCGTTGATGATCGCGGCGATTTCCGCTCCCGGCTCGAAGCCGTTGGCGACGGCGAACGCCTCGCTCGCCAGCACCTCGCCGGGCCTGGAGGCGTCGATCCAGCGGCCGCTCCGGAGAAAAATGTCGTTGAGACGCGGCCGGCCCTCGGCCGGGATTGAAATCAGCCGGCCGCGCGACGGCGCATCCCGTCCGGGGATATCCAGGGTCACCTCGGCCACAATCCGCGTATCGACGACATCGACGCCGGGGACTTCCGCCAGCCGTTCCTCCATGCGCCGCGGGGCGCGTTTGGCCGTCACGAAGACGTCCGCGAAACGCTGGCGCTCATAGTAGGACCTCTGGGTGCGGCGGAGCGATTCGAAGTTCGACAGGTACATGACGAACATGCAGACGCCCGCTGCGATCACGAGGGCGATGGCGGCGGCCTGGCCTTTCATGGTCCGCAGGTCCCGAAACAGCTTCCGGTGAAGCGCGCGCACGGCCATCGGGTTTCAACTCCGTCTCTGAAAGCCGCCGGTCACCAGGAGAGCTCCCGGGCCGAGCGCCGCTGCAGATTGCGCTCGACCGCAAGGATGCGGCCGTCGGACAGCCTCACCACACGGTCCGCCATGGCCGCGATGGCCGCGTTGTGTGTGATCACAACCGTGGTGGTGCCCAGCTCCCGGTTCACACGCGCGATCGCTTCAAGCACGACGATGCCGGTGGAGATGTCCAGCGCCCCCGTGGGCTCATCGCAAAGAAGCACGGCGGGGCGTTTGGCGATGGCGCGGGCGATGGCCACCCGCTGCTGCTCTCCGCCGGAAAGCTGCGACGGGAAGTGATCCATACGATCCGAGAGGTTGACGAGGGCCAAAGCCTCCTCAGGCGTCATCGGGCTTTCGACGATCTCCGTCACAAGCGCCACGTTCTCCCGCGCCGTCAGGCTCGGGATCAGGTTGTAGAACTGAAAGACGAAGCCGATGTGGCGACGCCGGTACTCCGTCAGGGCGGATTCGCCGACGGCGCTGAGGTCGCGGTCCCGGTAGAGGACCCGCCCTCCGGACGGCACATCCAGGCCTCCCAGTATATTGAGAAGAGTGGATTTGCCGCTGCCGGAAGGGCCGAGGAGCACAACAAACTCCGACTCGCTCAACTCAAAGTCCACGCCCCGGAGCGCGTGCACCTCCACCTCGCCCATCCGGTAAACTTTGGTGATCCCTATAGCCTGGAAGACGAACCCGTTGCGAGCATCCATGAGCGTATCAGACGGACGCGATCAGTTTATCCGGATCCATAGCCGTCATCAACGTGAAGTGACTCGCCGGCTCCGGATTTTCCGACCC
>CAYZTZ010000231.1:0-3542 GCA_964481255.1 uncultured Acidobacteriota bacterium
GATCCTTATTGGTGGCCGCGATGAACCGCACGTCGAGCTTGATCGCCCGGTTTCCCCCGACCGGGGTCACCTCCTTTTCCTGAAGGACCCGGAGAAGGTCCAACTGCAGCTTGGTGGAAATGTCCCCGATCTCGTCGAGAAAGAGCGTGCCCCCGGCGGCCATCTCGATCTTGCCCTTTTTGGAGGTCCTGGCGTCGGTAAAGGCCCCCTTTTCGTGGCCGAAAAGTTCGCTTTCGAGAAGGGTATCGGTGAGTGCGGCGCAGGAGACCGCGACGAAGGGCCCGGACGCCCGGGAGCTCTGGTTGTGCACGGCCCGCGCGAACAGCTCTTTCCCCGTGCCGGTGGCGCCCTGAATAAGAACGGTCGCCTTCGTCGGCGCGACGATCTTGATCATCTCGAATATTTCAAGCATCCTATGGTTCTTGCCGATGATGTTCTCGAATCGATAGGACTTCTTAAGCTTCTCCCTCAAATAGACGTTTTCCTTCATCAGCCTCTGCTGGCTGACGATTTTTCGAATCAGCAGGATCGCCTCATCGGGATTGAAGGGCTTGATCAGGTAGTCGTAGGCTCCCTCCTTCATGGTTTGCACGGCTGTCTCGATCGAGGCGTAGGCGGTCACCATGACGACGGGAAGTTTCGGATCCGCTTGTCGGATTCTTCTCAGCACCTCGATGCCGTCCATTCCGGGCATCTTGAGATCCAGGATGACAAGGTTGGGCTTGTCCGCGGGCAGCCTCTGGAGCGCCGCCGCACCGCTCTCCGCGGTGACGACCGAGTAGCCGTCCTCCTCCAGCCAGCCTTTAAGCGATTCCCTCATGATCTCCTCGTCGTCGACGACGAGGATCTTGACATCCTCAAGCATCCGGTGTCTCCCCCGAAATCATAGGGCAGATTTCATGCACCCTCAACCGATAGATGCAAACCCGGCTTCCAGCAATGCGCGGCAGTCGCTGCATAAAAAGGATTCCTTGACGTCGATCTGCGAGAGCCTGTGAGAAAAGTTCATCGCACACAGGGAGTTCGGGCAGTGGATCAGGCCGAAGGTGTGCCCGAGCTCATGCACGCCTTCCTTGATCAGCCTGCCGAGCTCCAGTGCCTTCCCGCTCGGGCGCATCGCCAGCCTGAAAGTGGAAACCACCGCGAATCGTCCCCCCAGCTGCGCCTGCCCGTAGACGAAGGTGAGGATCGGCACGAAAAGATCCTTTTCGGTGACACCCAGCACCTTCGCGTCTTCCTCCCTGGTGAAATCCTTCAGCTTCTTAAGCAGCTCGATGGCGGAGTATTGTTTTCTTGAAGCGTCGTAGGCGAACTCGATATCGGGGATTCCATCCGTGATCACATGCTGGAGTGGAAATACTCTCTCCAGTCCCTCCGCAAGCCCCTCGAGAAGCTCTCTATCCATTTTTCCCAGAGGTGTAACCAAAATCCGCACCGCCACCGGCTTCATGAAGCCTCTCGGAGAAAGACCAATAGCTGGATATCCTCTTTCGACGGAGGGAAGCCGGCCCTTCCCGGTCCGAAGGAAAGGGCGGTTCCTTTATCGCCTCCGGCCGGCTGATTTCGCGCCGCTTGAATCGGCCGGCGGGAAGACGATCCGGCAGACCGTCGCCCCCGGGGGCGTGCGCTGAATCCGGATGTCCCATCCGTGCATCCGGCATATATAGCGGGCCGCGGATAAGCCGGCCAACGGACCGCCGCGGGCCGGCTTATCCGCCCGATGGGATCGCGAACCGCGCCGCCCGGGAGGCGCCTGTTGGCTCTGCCGGATCTCCAGAAATGCCCCTCCTGCGGTACCCTGGAACCCGGTCAGAACCTCGATGCGGTTGCCCGCAACGGTTTGTGCCCCCGCCTGGAGAATGCGGATCACGAGATGCTGCAGCGCGGAGCGGTCGCCGGACACCCAGAGCGATCCGGGGTCGAACCGGCGGTCGATCGGCACATTCTCGAACTCCGGGCTGCGGGAAGCCAGCAAGAGGGCGCCCTCGACGATGCCGTTGAGGTCCAGAAGCTCCTTCTTCGGCCCGGCGGCCCGCGCGAACGACCGCATTTCGGAAACCAGCCGGCACGCGCGGGCCGTTTCGGACGCCGCGTCGCCGAGATATTTCTTCATCGCCTCCACTCGATCCTGCGAAAGCCTCTTCGAGGAAAGCATCTGTTGGACAAGCAGGCAGAGATTCAGCGCCGCGGACAGCGGGTTTAGGATATCATGGGCGAGGTTTCCCGTCAGGTAACCGAGATTCGCGAGACGGTCAAGCTCCGACAGCGCCTGCGGCTCGGAGGAGAGGCGGGTCCACCATTCCTCGGGGATGCGGCCCCGGAAATCGGCCGGTTTCCCGGTCTCATGGTCGGTGCCGAGCGCTTTCCGCCTGGGTGCCATAGGATCTGCCCGGATGCGCCGCTCGGGCGGCCTCAGCCGAATTCCTCTCATGGGCCGCCTGCGGTCCATTTCCTCCGATGCCCCGTTCGAAGAGGGCTTCCGCAGCCCGTAAACCCGTTCGCCCGTCCTGAAGGCGGCCTGAGGGAGTCCGCCGATTTACAGATTAGGGATCGCGCCGGCTTCTCCGGACGTACGGAGCGCCTCCGCCGGAGGGCTTCAATGGATGTCCCTATCGACGCGGTATTTCTTCAATTTCCTGTAAAGGGTTTTTCGATCCATGCCCAGGGCCTTGGCCGCCGCGCCCCTGTATCCATGGTAATGCCGCAGTGTTCGGGCGATGACTTCCTTTTCGACCTCTTTGAGATTTGCGGGCAAAGAGCGGTTGGAATCGTCGGGAATATCCAGGCGGTCCCGGCCGCTTGTCTGGATGGGGAATCCGTAATAAAAAAGGTCCTCGGGCTTAATGGTGTCGTCGTCGGTCAAGACCACCGCCCTTTCGATTGTGTTTTCGAGCTCGCGCACATTTCCCGGCCAGTCGTATTTCATCAGCGTCTGCATCGCTTCCGGAGAAATGTGGCGGACGTCCTTCCTCCTTCTTCCGCTGAATTTTTTCATGAAATAACGGGCGAACTCGCCGATGTCCTCTTTTCTTTCCCGCAGGGGCGGGACATGCATCCAGACCACGCAAAGACGATAAAAAAGGTCGTCGCGGAATTCTCCCCGCTGAACCGCCGATTTCAGATCTCGGCTTGTGGCGGCGATGATCCTCACGTCCAGGCTTACAGGCTGGGAGCTGCCGACCCTGCAGATCTCCCGCTCCTGGATCGCGCGCAGAAGCTTCGCCTGAATATTGAGGCTGATGGTCGCGATCTCGTCGAGGAAGAGGGTGCCCCCGTCGGCCAGCTCGAATCGTCCGTATTTGGTGGAGTCGGCCCCCGTGAACGACCCCTTGACGTGACCGAAGAGTTCGCTTTCAAACAGCGTCTCGACCAGGGCCCCGCAGTCCACGGCCACGAACACACGGTTGCGTCTCCTGCTCCTGTTGTGAATGTGCCGGGCGAGGACCTCCTTGCCCGTTCCGCTCTCGCCGGTTATCAGGACGGTTGTGTCCGTCGGGGCCACCTTCTCGATGAGCGTTTTGATTTCCCGGATGGCCCGGGAG
>CAYZTZ010000232.1:0-3520 GCA_964481255.1 uncultured Acidobacteriota bacterium
CCGCGTCCCGGCCGATTTCCGGTAACATGGAACACGCTTCAGCCGGAAAAAGGAGGAACAAACCATGCATGACAGCCCGCAGCATGCCGCGCCGGAAACGGAGTTGACCCGAAGGGAGTTCGTTGCGGCCACGCTCTGTGCCGGACTGGCCCTTGCCGCCAACACCGCCGACGCCCAAGCGCCCTCGACGGAGGCGGCCGGACTAAAGTCGGAGGACATCAAAATCCCGGTCTCCGACGGCGAGAGCCCCGCCTACTATTCGATGCCGGGAAAGGGCGGACCTTTCCCCGTCGTCCTCGTCGTATCCGAGATTTTCGGTGTGCAGGAGCACATCAAGGACATTTGCCGGCGCTTCGCCGCAGAGGGATATCTGGCGATCGCCCCTGATTTCTTTTACAGGCACGGGGACGTGTCCAAGCTGGAAGACTTTCAGGAGATTTTCAAAATAGTCTCCCGGACCCCGGATGCTCAGGTCCTGTCGGACATGGACGCGGCCGTCGAATGGGCCTCTAGAAACCGGGGAAACGCCGCCAAGCTGGGCGTCACCGGGTTCTGCTGGGGCGGCCGGATCACCTGGCTGTACGCGGCTCACAATTCCAGGGTCAAGGCCGGAGTCGCCTGGTACGGCCGCCTGGTCGGGGATTCTGCGCCGCTTCAACCGAAAAATCCCATCGACATCGTGCCGGCCCTCAAAGTTCCGGTTCTGGGCTTATACGGAGGGAAGGACCAGGGGATACCGCTTGATACGGTCGAGCGCATGCGCGAGGCTCTAAGGAAAGCGGGCAATCCTTCCGAAATCGTCGTCTATCCTGAAGCGGGGCACGGCTTCTTTGCCGACGTACGGCCGAGCTACCGCAAGGAAGACGCTCAGGATGGATGGAAGCGCCTCCTCGCGTGGTTCCGCAAATACGGGGCAGCCTGACGAATATCCATTGACGAACGGGGCAGGACGGGCCGAAAAAAAGGCGGGCATCACAGCGCATCCGATCGGCGCGCGGCCGCTCCCGCGAAGCCGAAGCGTCCGCTTCAATCGTCATCCTTGATTTTTTTCGGGAGCGTCTATGGCGAAGGGCGTCGAACCGGCGCGCTATGATATCAGTCTCCTCACGGACGACGATCTCTATCTTTTCAACGAAGGGTCCCACTTCCGTCTGTATGAGAAACTGGGAGCGCATCCGCTGACCGTCGACGGAGTCCGGGGAACCTGTTTCGCCGTGTGGGCTCCCAACGCGGAACACGTTTCCGTAATCGGAGATTTCAACCACTGGGACGGGGCGTGTCATCGCCTCCGGTCAAGGAACGACTCGGGCATATGGGAAGGCTTCGTGCCGGGCGTGGACCGGGGATCGCTCTATAAATTCCATATCGAAACAAAGCACTTCGGTTATGTCGTGGACAAAGCCGACCCTCTCGCGTTCCTCTCTCAGCCCCCTCCGCAAACCGCATCGGTCGTGTGGGATCTTTCATACGAGTGGAGGGATGCAGATTGGCTGGCGGAAAGACACGGGCGCAACTCCCTGCGGGCGCCCATGGCCATTTACGAAGTGCACCTCGGTTCCTGGATGCGCAAGACGGAGAATGCGGGCGGACCTATGAGCTATCGCGAACTGGCGTCGGTCCTTCCCGACCATGTCGGGCGCATGGGTTTCACGCACGTGGAGATCATGCCCGTCATGGAACATCCCTTCTATGGTTCCTGGGGATACCAGGTGACCGGCTTTTTCGCGCCCACGAGCCGATACGGGACGCCGCAGGATTTCATGTACCTCGTCGACTGCCTGCATCAGCGAGGCATCGGCGTTATCCTGGACTGGGTCCCCTCCCACTTCCCCAACGATGAACACGGGCTCGTCTTTTTCGATGGGACGCATCTGTACGAGCACGCGGACCCCCAGCAGGGATTTCACCCGGACTGGAAAAGCAGCATCTTCAATTATGGACGGAACGAGGTCCGCAACTTCCTCGTCAGCAGCGGCCTCTTCTGGCTGGACCGATATCACGCAGACGGTCTGCGCGTGGATGCCGTGGCCTCCATGCTGTATCTCGATTATTCCCGCAAGGAGGGCGAGTGGGTGCCCAACCGCTACGGGGGAAGAGAGAACCTTGAAGCCGTCGAGTTCATCCGCCGTTTCAACGAGGAAGCCTATCGGCTTTGTCCGGACATCCAGGTCATCGCGGAGGAATCGACCGCGTGGCCCATGGCGACCCGTCCGACCTATGTGGGGGGCCTTGGTTTCGGTCTCAAGTGGGATATGGGGTGGATGCACGACACCCTGAAGTACATCAGCCACGATCCGGTGCATCGCAAATACCACCACAATGAACTCACATTCCGCTCCCTTTACGCCTTCTCCGAGAACTTTGTGCTGCCTCTGTCCCACGACGAGGTCGTGCACGGCAAACGCTCCCTCCTGTCCAAAATGCCCGGGGACGACTGGCAGAAGTTCGCCAATCTGCGGCTTCTTTTTGGCTACATGTACGCTCAGCCGGGCAAGAAGCTTCTATTTATGGGAAGCGAAATCGGGCAGTGGCGCGAGTGGGACCACAACAGCGGCCTCGACTGGCATCTCCTGCAATATGAGCGCCACGAGGGGCTGCGCCGCTGGATCGAGGACCTGAACCGGATTTACAGAAACGAGCCGGCGCTCGGGCTGGACACCGAGCCCTCCGGGTTTGAATGGATTGACGGCAGCGATTCGGACAACAGCGTGATCACTTTTCTGCGAAAAGGGGTCCGCGAGGAAGACCTCATGCTGATCGCCTGCAACTTCACACCCGTGCCGCGAAGGGATTATCGGGTCGGTGTCCCGTCAGGCGGCTTCTGGGAGGAGATTCTCAACAGCGACGGGAAGGAATATTGGGGCGGCGGCATGGGAAACCTCGGAGGCGTGCAATCGGAGGCTCTCCCCCATCACGGCCGCCCCCACTGCGTGAAGCTGGTCCTGCCCCCTCTGGCGGTCTGCTTCTTCAAGCCGAAGATTTCACGGACATGAAATCCCCGGAGTTTTTCCTATCCGATGCAGCCTGCAATAGGCCCCTGCGTCTGCCTTGACATGATCGCCTGCCATAGGAAAATACCGGACGAACCGAGCCGTCCGAACCTGGCATATAGCCCGCTTGCTGCATGCCTTAAATCATATTTCCCAAAAACATTGCGACCCATGATGCAATATCGCGGGGAATTTGTTTATAAGCAGTTGACGATCGCCTGGGTATCTCTTAGAATGGCCCGTTCTTGAAAATGAAAACAGGCTAAAAGAAAGACATATAGCGATATTCCTGAATATTGGTTACGGGTAATAATTCATTTATAACCATATATGAAAGGGGCGTTCAGAGATATCGGTCTCTGGGGCCGACTGCCGGAGGATTTCATTGTGATTTTGAGGAAATGCGGTTTGAAGACTCCGGAGGCCAACATATAAGCAATCCGGACTCTTGCTGGATTTAAAGCTTTATTGATTGAGTTGCGCGGATATTGTTCCCGTTAATTTCCGCCGCGAGGCTTGCGGACATCATG
>CAYZTZ010000233.1:0-3516 GCA_964481255.1 uncultured Acidobacteriota bacterium
ACCCGCCCCCACACGATTCTTTCGTGAGCACGGCTCTCCAGAGCCGTGCGTCAGCTTATTGTTCAGACGGACGGGTCTGGAGACCCGTCCGCACACGATTCTTTGTGTGCGCCTGCTTATTGCTCAGACGGACGGGTCTGGAGACCCGTCCGCACGGCATGATGCTAAGCTCATATCGCATTACATTTCTTCATCGACGGTAATGGACGGCTTGTCGACGATATACGAAACGGCGGCAGCCATTTCCTTTTCATAGGCGCGCTTGCGCTTCCGCCATTCGTTCCACACGCTCGCATCCTCTTTCAGTTTTTCCTTCAACCGGGCGCTTTCGTTCCGCAGAGCCTCGATCCGCTCCTCGAGATCGCGCAGCCTGCCCGCGCCCGATTCCTCAAATGCGTCCAGGGCGCGGTCGCGCGCCATAGCGTCTTTGACAATCTCCTCCGCCGTGACGCCCGCGGCGTTCAGCGCGTCAAGAACCGCCTTCCGAGCCTCCTCCTTCCGCTTATTCCTCACGGCCTCGCTTTGCACGAACTCTATCAACCTGTCCACCGACCACTCTCGCGGATTCCGAGCGATGCCCGCCGTCTCGAATATCTTTTCCAGCGGAACCGCGATCTCCGACGGCGACTCCGCCAGAGCCCGCACTTCCGGCGACCGGACCTCGACTTCCAGCTCGCGCAGCGTCACCGTCCGGGTGCGGATCACGGTGACGCGCTCCGGTCCGGGTTCGCAGACCGTTTCCAGAATCCCGATCCTGTCCCCGATGCCCCGCAAAAACCTCAGAAACCCCATGGTTACATGAACCTCCGCAGTTCCTCGATCCGCTTTTCCAGCTCGTCGGGCGGCATGTCGCGGAAACGCCCGGGTAAGAAACGCGCGTCGGTGCATTCCTTGACGGCGACGAGGTCCATGTACTCCAGCTTGAGACGGTGCGCGCTCGGGCGGACTTCCTTCATCACCTCCGCCAGAATGTCTCGCAGGGGCCGCTTTTCGGCCTGAAGAACATGCATGCGCAACGCGCGCACCAGAATCCCTTCAATCTCGTTGCCGCCCAGGACGAGGCCGGCGGGGATCTCGGGCATGTCCGTTTCCTCAAAAGGGACTTTCAGCTTGCGCGCGACGGAAAAGAACAGCTGACGCATTTCTTCGGGGGTTTCCGGAGGGAAAAGAGGGATGTGCACGTCGAGTCGCCCCTGCCGCTTCAGGTCCACCTCCAGGAGGTCGGGGCGCGATGTGGCGAAAACCCAGAGGACGCGCCCGCGGTTGCGCGTGTCGGACATTTCCTTCGCCAGCATCGCGTACACGCGCCCCGAGAGGCCGCTGTCGGAAGCTCCCCCCTCTCTTTTGCCCGCGGCCTGATCCGCTTCGTCCACGAAGACGACGACCTGGCCGAGGGCGCGCAAAATGGAGAATATCTTTTCCAGGTTGGATTCCGTGGCGCCCACCCATCGGTCCCGGAAGTTCTTGAAGATGACGCACGGGATCCCCAGTTCGCCGGCCCAGCACTGAACGAGAAAGGTCTTACCCGTCCCGATGCGCCCGGCGATCAGATAGCCCATCGGCAGAGCGTGAAGGACGCCCCGGCGCAGCAGCTCGGCATCCTCCCTCAGCCAGGCTTTCACGGCCTCCGCCCCCGCCATATTGTCGAGCGTATACGGCGACTCGACGAACTCCAGAAGATCCTGGCACTCCTTCTCGATCCGCTCCTTCTTCATGCGGGTGAGCCACGCCGCCGTTATCCGCGGCTCGTTTTTGAGCGTGCGCGCCAGCACCGTGTGCGCGCCGACCCGGCTCAGGCCGGTCAAGCGCCGTCCCAGGACCTCCACGGGCAACTCGGACTTTTCGGCGAGCTCCGGGAGGCTCGTGCGCGCCAGCATCTGCACGTATTCCGACATCTCCGCCTCGTTCGGCAGGGGGATGTTCAGCGAGGCGGCGTGGGGGTTGTCTACGACCAGGCTGTTCAGGTCATGCAGTCCCTCGACGATAAGCACGGTCACAATGTCGGATCGGCGGATGCCGGGGTCGTTGGCCCAGCCGAGGACCTTGACGACGTTGGAACTGAAAGCGCCCCCCAGCTGGAGAGGGTCCCCGCGCGGGACCACGAATTCCGCGAAATCGATCACGACGGCGATTTTGCCGGGCGCGCCTTCGCCGCCGCGCAAGGACTGAAGATTCAGACAGCGCAGAAGGTAGCGGTCGATCAGTTCCATGGCGGCGCCCGGCTCGCGCAGAGGCACCATGCTCGCGGCCTGGTCCCCGAGGACGCCGCGGACCCATTCACTCCAGTCCTCCGCGCCGCGCACGGCGCGTATCCCCTTCCCGCGGTCGTAATGCAGGACCACCGGGTAGCTTTCGAACATGACTTCGTCCAGAAACGCGCTGAGCGAAAGCAGGCGCGGCTCCGGAGAGCCGGGCGCCAAAACGACATCGAAAACGTTGCCGTGCAGAAGGAACTGCGAGACCGATCCGGACCGGAACAGGTCGCGCATCTCGTCGGCCCATGGGGGCAGGACAGGGTTCATATCGAAAACACCGAAAGATCGGGCATGGGCGGACGCAACCCATGCTCTTGTTTCAATTCGTCATCCGCTGTTCATCATTCTTCGTCTGCAAGGGCGGCGGCTCCGACAGGAGGTCCTCGACCGCGCCGTAAAGCTTCTGCTGATCGCTGATCCATTGCGCCGTGCTGCCCAGGGTGGTCGTCACCTGGTCGATCCTCTGGGAAAGGGCTTCGGAATCGGTCGAGAGAACGGCCTGCTCCCGGACGAGTTCCACCTGCTCCTGGATCCGCGTCAGCTCGGCGTCCAGGAACGCGAGCTTGTCCTTCGCTTCGCGCCGCCTCTCCAGGCGCTGCTCGAGGATCTCGATCTGGCCCGTAAGGCTGCGGCGCAGATCGTCCGTCAGGTGTTCGCCGAGGCGCGTGCGCAGGCGCGCAATCCTCTGCTCGAGGCCCTCGGAGCCTTCCTGGGAATCCGAGCCCCGGATCACGCGCTGGATGGCCTGCCGCGTCAGAAGGAGACGAAGATAGACCCAGAGCAACCGCCCGAGGCCCTCGCTTTGCGCACGCAGGCCCTCGGCGGCGGCGCCGATCTGCTGCTGTTGTTCCAGGAGCGAGCGGCAGCGGGCCTCCAGGAAGCGGTATTTTTGCTGGTCCTCGGCGCCGAGCTGACGGACGGCCGCTTCCATTTTAGCCTGCCATTGCCGGTTCGCCTCAAGGCGCATGGACGCGGCGGCGAGCCGCTGAAAGCGCGGGTGGGAGCTTAAGACCCAGAGATAGCCTAATTCCAGGCCGAGGCCCAGAACCCAGAATCCGGGATTGATCAGGCCGAGAAGGGCGAAAACGCCCAGACCGATCCAGTTGGGAGGCACAAACATGCCGATCGGACGCGCGTTAAACGCCTTGCGCACGTAATCCCAGGCGCCTGGACTCACCGTTTGTCTCCCATTTGTCTAAGCCGGTGTGAGCACGGCCCTCCAGAGCCGTGCGTCAGCCTATTGTTCAGGCAGACGGACGGG
>CAYZTZ010000234.1:0-3506 GCA_964481255.1 uncultured Acidobacteriota bacterium
CCGGAAAACCGCCTCCAAACCGCGCGCCGGCGTCCGTCAGACCTCCCCGGGATCCCAGGCGGCAAGCCCGGACCCGTCGATGGGAATCCGATAGGGATGATCCTTAATCCCGGAGGAAGTTGCAAATTTGTGCCGCATCGTGCGTGACAGGCGCCGGGGGAAGGCTCTGGAGAAACATTCTGCCGTAGCTCCTGGTGACGATGCGTTTATCCAGCAAGGCCAGAATGCCCCGGTCGGTCCTGCTGCGTATGAGCCTCCCGAGACCCTGTTTCAAAAGAATCACAGCCATGGGGATCTGATAGTCATAGAACGCGTTGCCGCCCGATTCATTGATCTGCGCGATGCGGGCCGCGACCACCGGATCGCTGGGCACCGAAAAGGGCAGCTTGTCGATGACCACGCAGCTGAGCTGCTCTCCCTGGACGTCGACCCCCTGCCAGAAGCTGCTGGTGGCGAACAGCACCGCATGGGGTGTGTTCCGGAATGATTCAAGCAGGGCGGACCTGCTTTTTTCGCCCTGGATCATGACGGGAAAGGGCAGGCGGTCTTTGAGAGCCTGGTGGACCTGTTCCATCTGGCTGTAGCTCGTGAAAAGGAGGAAGGCGCGGCCGCGGCTGGCCTCCAGGATTATCTCCAGCTCGGCGCAGGCGCGCCGCAACCAGCCGTCTTCGCGCGGTTCGGGGATATTGCGCGGGATGTAAAAGACAGCCTGTCTGGCAAAGTCGAAATGGGACGGGATAATCAACTCGCAGGCCCTTTCAATCCCGAGACGGGACTTGACAAACGCGAAATTCCCGCCGGTGGAAAGGGTGGCGGACGTGAGGATCGAGCAATCAACGCGCTCGAACAGACGCTCCCTCAGGATGGCGGAGACGTTGATGGGCGAGGACCAGAGGAAAACGCCGCGGCCGCGGATTTCACACCAATAGACATGCTCCCTGGAATCGGATTCCAGGATCGCGGCAAGGTCGTCAAGAAGCTCCAGGCATCGGCGCGCCAGGGCTTCCACGCTGTCGCTCCGCTCGGGGACGGCGGTGAGGGCCGACCGGACGACCTCGATCTGAACCCTCAGCGCCTTATAGGCGTCGCTTATCGTGTCGTCGGCAAACAGCCCGCGCCGGACGCTCAATCCGGATCCCAGAGGACGCAGCGCGTAGCGCCCTTCCCCGGCCAGGAATCCGGCGAAGAACTCCCTGGCTCGCTCCGAAAGCCTGGCCGCCTGCGCGGAGAGGAAGGCTGTGGAGGAACCCGTTTCCTCCAGAGCCTTTTCCATGTCGCGTACAAGCTCCTCGATCCGGTAATTGCTGACCATCACCCCGAAATACTGCGTGGCGACATCCTCGACCTCGTGCGCCTCATCGAAAACCAATACGGAATAGTCGGGCAGAACCGACCCGAAGTCCCCCTGACGCAGCGCAAGGTCGGCGAAGAAAAGATGGTGGTTGACGATGACGATGTCCGATTGGAGGGCCTTTTGCCTGACACGGGTGACGAAACACATGTCGAAGTTGCGGCATTTCTGGCCCGTGCAGGTCTCGCGGCGCGCGTCCAGATGGTGCCACAGCGTCAGATCCTCGGGAAGCTCGTCCAGTTCCGCGCGGTCGCCCGTCTCGGTCGTTTTCGCCCATCTCCGGATCCTTTCCAGATACTGCGGATCCTGCGGCGAAAACAGGTAGCTCTCCCCTTCAATGGCCTCGAGCTTGTTCCAGCAGAGGTAGTTGCTTCGCCCCTTCATGTAACAGACCGGCAGCTTGCGCTTCAGCGCTCTTTCCAGAAAGGGGATGTCCCTGTAAAAAAGCTGCTCCTGAAGGTTTTTGGTGGCCGTCGAAATGACGACTCTCTTGCCGGAAAAGATGGCCGGAATCAGATACGCCAGCGTTTTGCCCGTGCCGGTGCCCGCTTCCACACAGAGATGACGGTTTCCCTCGATGGCTTCCGCCACGGCCTGGGCCATTGTTATCTGGCCGGAGCGGAATTCATACTGGGGATGATGGGCGGCGATGGGGCCGTCTTTTCCCAGCATTCTTTCGAGTTCGTCACGCGAAATCATTCCCTTAAGCGTCCCCGGACTTTCAGTTTAACTCATGGACCTTTTTTGCCCAGTGAAAATGTCGCGCTATTTTATCTGTGAGCACGGCTCTGGAGAGCCGTGCGATCCGTTTGTCTGTTCTTGTGAGCACGGGTCTCCAGAGGCTGTCCTATAGACAGGATATTTAAAAGATCGCTTCAATAGAATCAGCAAATGAAAGCCGCCAAAGAAGCAGGCATGCGAGTTTTGAGACAGCCTCTCCAGGCCCGTGCGATGTGTTTTTAGGCAGCCGGCCGCCTTACCGGCGTGTATCCTATATCCGGAGGCGTTATGGAACCTGAAAACCCGGAAACATGCGTCGTCTGCCATGAGGAAATATACCGCGGCAGGATCGTCACTCTTCATGTCGATACAATCCGCCGGCCCTCGGGAGGAACCTCCATTCGGGAAGTTGTGCATCATCCCGGGGGAGTCACGGCCGTTCCCCTGCTCGATGACGGCCGCCTGCTATTGATCCGGCAATTCCGCTACCCCATCGGAAAGTTCATCCTTGAGCTGCCGGCGGGCAAAATGGACAGCGGTCAGACGCCGCTGGACACCATGGCGCGCGAGATGGAGGAGGAAACGGGTTACCGCGCCGGAAGCCTGAGCTATCAGTTTTCCTTTTATACGACGCCCGGCATCAGCGACGAACTGATTCATCTGTTCGTGGCGCGCGAACTTACACCCTGCGCCCAGCGTCTCGAAGAGGGCGAGCATATCACCGTTGAGGCCTATTCCCCCGGGGAATGCCTGGAAAAAGTCAGGACGGGGGAAATCAAAGACGCCAAAACCATCATCGGCATCCTCTGGTACATTTTGAATCATTCTCAAAAAAGCTGAATGCAGCGGCTCCGCCCTCTGCGCAGCGAGAAATTCCGCCTGCCTGTGTTCTATAAATGTGGTATTATATGCGGCTATGAGTAAGACAACCGTTGGATCCCAAGTCGAGGCTTATTGCACGAAATGCAAGCTGGTCCTGGCTCACACCGTGACAGCCATGGACGGGGCGAAGCCCCGCCGAGTCCGCTGCAACACCTGCAACGGCGAGCATAACTACCGGGCGACCAAGCCCGTGCCGAAAACGCCATCCAAGAAAGCCGAGAAGAAGGCGAAAGCCGCTCCCAAGAAGACACGGCAGACATGGGAAGAGGTCATGGAGGAAGCTTCGGCCAAGCCTCACAAAAAATACAGCATGTCGGGGAGCTTCGCCGAAGGAGACTGGATCGAGCACGCCACTTTCGGACTGGGGTGCGTCCAGGCCTTTATAGCTCCCAACAAGATCACCGTCCGCTTTGCGGACTCCACACGGACGCTGGCCTGCAACCGCAGCTAGCGCTCACTCCGAAGGCCGGGCCGCCGCCCCCGGGCACGGCGGCCTGAAGAGGCTGTCTCAAAACTCGCATACCCGATCATTCGGAGGCCGTAAATTGCCCGA
>CAYZTZ010000235.1:0-3413 GCA_964481255.1 uncultured Acidobacteriota bacterium
CGCCCATCTCAGCGGGATGGCGGTCGGATATTTATATCTCAAGGGAAGGGACTGGCGGGACCGATACCGGTACTTCGACGAACAGAGGCGGCGCGAGCAGTTAAAGCGGCAGTTCGAGGTTTATTACGGCGACATCCGGAGGAAGATCGAGAAGGACAAAGAGAAAGGCCCCACCATCCATTGAGAGCGATGCATTGCGCGCGACGAACTACAAGTGGAGCCGTGCCGCTTTGATTGAGGACATGGTTTTAGAAAGAGTCCGACATGGTTTCCCCATTGGCCTGGCAATTCAATGAATATCTATAAGCCCGGCCCCTTTTTCAGCAGCTTCATGCGGTAAATCATCGATGGCGTTTCATCGGCAGGGTTAACCTTAAACTCCCCAGCCGATTTGCCGCCTCCAGCAGAAGGCCGCGACCCTATTCGTATAGTCTGCCACCCGTAGGAATCCGGTGCAGGTCCTGGAGAAACAGCCGCTGTGGCGTGTCTTCTGAAGGAGCTTGCTTCTCAGGAGATGTTTCCCATTGCCGACGCTTGGTATTTTGCATCGAGCAAGCTTCCAAGGAGAGAGTGTCGGAAAATCTTACAGGATACAGGATATTGCCCATAAGCCTTAAATCTATGAATTTATTATTATTTATCGATATTTAACCTCTTAGATGCTAAAAGGTATGTAAAAATGGTTTACGATATGAGTCGGTCACCGCATGTTATCTGAGCACCGAGCTTGGCCAGGCCTGTTGCTGCAATATGTTGTAAATATTAGATATAGGTGAGAGCGATTTGAGAACGGCCATTTTTGGATAATGAATTGCTTGCTCTTGGTGTACAAGGGATCCTGTATGGGAGGAACTTTTTTGTTTAAGCAGCCCTAGGTTCTTGCAGAAATGGCCGGGTCGATCAGCTTTGCTATAAAAACACCGAGCGAGGCGATGTTAAAAAACGATCGATCATTTGGGATCGGCAGCATAGTATTATTGAATGAAAATCGCGCCATTATTACAATGCCTTAGGCGCGAAGTCTTTGAGAAACTCATAGATCAGGCAGCAGGCTGCTGCGATTCAAAGGGTGAGAAAATGGGGAAATTGATCCGAATCTTTATGCTTTTGGTAAGCATTGCCGTGGCTTTTGTATTACCTGTTTCGGCCGGGGATAAGGAAAAGAAATATCGTTTTGAATTTTTTGGCGGCGTTAACCGGCCGCTCGATAAGGACTTTGAAATCGGTTATCCTCAGTCCGATTCCATTATCCGCGGAACCCACGATTTTTCCCCGGGTGGACAAGGTGGAGTTCGGTTCGGCATCGATGGCGCGCGCTACTGGGGACAGGATTATGCTTACAGCTATGGAGCGAATGCCAGCAAGATTGTAAGCTCCTACGGCAGTTTTTCTTTCACAAACCGCTTTCATCAGGTCTCCAGCAACGTGCTGTTCTATCCGTGGAGCCTGGAGCGTCGGTTCTGTTTCCCCTACCTTACATCCGGATTGGGTGCAACTTTCGTTTCGCTGAAGCAAAATACAATTACTCAAGCCATGGATCCATTTGCCTCAGGTATCGGGGCTCTTAAAAGCGAAACAGTATTTGCCTTTAATGCGGGCGCGGGCGTGCGTTTTCGCCTGAGCGAGCGTTTTGGCGTGCGAATCGACGGGCGTGACTATATGAGTCGCGCTTTACGCTATGGCTTGCCCAAGTCATCTTCGGATCCGGACAGTGCCGCATTTCCCACGAGCGGTGTTTTTCATCAATTTGCCGGCACTGTTGGAATTGTCATACATTTTTAAGAACGGGCTATGTTTTCCGGCCGACGGTGTAAGTACATTCAGTTAACAATTGTGACTGGTGTTGAATAGGTTTTGCTTTGAGGAGCTGAACATGCGCCATCAAGAAAATCATCATGTATTGGGAATCCAAAGATGGCTTATCGTATGCATCATCTTCATATTCATTGCGAGTTGCTCCTTGGAACTCTGGAGCCAATCGGGAGAAACGGCTTCGACTCTATATTTCCCTCGATTTGTCGTCTCTTCGAATACCGATACCGGCCTTGTGCTCTTCAATCCGACCTCTGAGGATGCCTCTGTGTCGCTGGTTCTTTTTGGATCAGACGGAGCCCCTATAGGTGAGCCGGCGATCCTATGGATTCCCGCTCTGGGCCAAATGGCGAAGACAGGGAAGGAGCTTTTTGGGTTGGAGCAGGTAGATGCGTCGCTCAAGGTCAGCAGTTCGGTTTCGGGCATCGTCGGCTACATGGAAACCTTTGATGCAAAGGCCACATTCATGGATGGCGCTGCGCCTGCTGATTCCGGCCTGGATCTGATTTTTCCGGTCGTGCCGGGCTCATTGCCGGAGCGGACCGAAATAAGCCTGCTGAACAGCAATGCCCGTGCAACCCGCGTGCGACTTAAGCTTAGGTCCGTGGATGGAACCCTGCTGGGCGAGTCTGTAGCCGTGGTCTCGCCCCGGGGAACATTCCGAGATTCCCTGCAAAACATATTTCCCTTAGTTTCGGAATTTTCCTCCGCCTCCCATATTACCGCGACCTCGATGCCGCGAAACCTGTTTTATGCTCCGCAAACCCTATCGGGCACCATCCTGTTCTCCGGTATTTTTCCGCCCGCGAAAGTGTCCGACATTGCCGGAATGAATGCGATTCCCCTCGGCGAAACCTGCAATTCCTGCGCCATCCCGTTTTTCCAGATGGAGCCCGATCTGTTTTCAATGCTTTCCGTAGCAAACGTTGAATCGACCCCGTCAACCCTAACCATAACAGCCATCGGCAGTGATGGATCTGTCCTGGGGACAAGCAGTTTAACGCTGCCTGCAGCCGGAGGATATCGTCGGCCTGTCGACGCAATTTTCCCGGAAAGTGTCTCATTAGACACAATAGGCTGGATACTTCTTCAATCATCAGGCCGCATTGGGGCCGCTATTCTGTATGGTCGGGAGGATTCGGGCGCTCTCTCGGCCATCCCGATGCAAAGACTTCCTCAATTGTCATTTGCATTTCCCCAGGTTGTGCAGGGCTTTGGATTTTTTACCGAAATCAGCCTTGCGAATCCGGGTCCCGATTCAAGCGCTATCGGACTAAGCTTTGCGGATCCCGAGGGAAAGACTCTGGCGGCGAGAGAGATAACTCTGCCTCCGGGCGCTTCGATCGCTCATCGATTGGATCAATTCTTCCCGGAATTGCCCGATGATTTAAGCGGCGTGGTCACGGTATTGGCTTCGACGCCGATATTCGGTACAGCTTCGGTTTGGAGTAAGTCGAAGAAGATAGCGGCGAATTTTACTCCTCAGATGCTGCCGGATGGATATGCGCCGGCGCCACTCGAAGTTTTTGCGGTCACCGGAACAGTGGTCCTGAATGGACAACCCGTAAGGGACGTTCCCGTTATTCTATCGGGTGCTTCAT
>CAYZTZ010000236.1:0-3380 GCA_964481255.1 uncultured Acidobacteriota bacterium
GAGCACGGCTCTCCAGAGCCGTGCGTCAGCGTATCCTCGGCCCCGATGGGCTTTATCAAGGGCGGTATCGGATGATGCAGGACATAAAGCCGAGCGTTTTTAATCTTTCCGGAAAATCGGCCGCGCGCCTTGGATCGGCGGCTCTCGCAGTCGTCCTGTGCTCATCCACGCTTGCGGCTCAGCTTATGGTGCGCCAGGTCAACCTGACCTATCTCGCGCAGCGTGCGGATGTTATCGTGCAAGGCCGCGTCCGGAGCGTCCACTATGAACCTTTGCCCGGATATCCGAACATCCGGACCGTCCGGGTGGTTCTGGATGTCGAAAGCATGCTGCGCGGCCCGGCGGGAAGCACTTACACCTTTCGCGAAATCCTCCTGGGCCCTCGCTCCAGGGAAGGGAAGAGAGGTTATGGGACCGGCCAGAACCTCCTGCTGTTTTTGCCTTCGCCGTCGCAATACGGCCTGAGCAGTCCCATAGGCATTGAGCAGGGACGCTTTCATATCGCTGCGTCGGACAGGGGCAAAGCGACGATAGCCAACGAGTACGGCAACGCGGGACTGTTCAGGAACGTCGAGAAGGAAGCCGGCAGAGCGGGAATCAAACTTACAAGAAGTCAGTCTCTCACCGCCGGCGTCGAAAGCGGGCCGGTGGATCTGGGTGAATTCGTATCTCTGGTCCGAAGCCTGACATCGATGCCGAGAATACAATGGAAGGAAAGGCAAAAAAACTCCACCTATTAGTCCTGTCGGCAGCGCTGGCGGCGGGCATGATGCCCGCGCGGGCCGGGGGACCGCTTTACGTGACGGGTGTCGATTCGGTGGAGCCGGGGCGGCCCTACCGATGGGCCCTGAACCCCGTTCCTTATAAGACCGACCGGGGCGGACTGGGATACCTGTCCAACACGGAGGCGAATAACCTGGTCGAGGAGGCCTTCCAGGTCTGGCAGGACGTCGAGACCTCCAATCTGGCTTTTCAGAACCTCGGCCTGCTCGACTACGATGTTACCCGAAGCAATATTCTGGCCTTTTACAATGGACTTTCAAACTGCAATAACTCCGCTCAGCCGGCCAACTCCGTCGTTTACGATCTTGACGGTAGCGCTATTTCTGCCCTGGGCTATGACAATAATTCCACATTGGGTTTTTCGGACATTGTCTGCACCGATGACACAAACGGCCTATATACGCGCGGCTGGGTTCTGTTGAACGGGCGTTTTATCGACGGCGAGCCCGAGACCCCAAGCCACCAGACGGTCACGCTCGAGGAGTTTAAAGGGGTTTTCATCCACGAATTCGGCCACCTGGTCGGGCTCGACCACTCCCAGATAAACCTGAACTGCCTGACCGACACGTCGTGTCCCATCGAGGACCAGGAGGGCGTCCCGACCATGTTTCCCATCCTCCTTGATGCGTCGCGGCAGTCCGTGCTCACGACCGATGACAAGTCGGCGCTTTCGGCGCTTTATCCTGCGCCAAGCTTCGAGTGGACCACGGGCCGCATCCGTGGCCGTGTTGTCTTCGCCGACGGCCGGACGCCGGCTCAGGGGTACAACGTGATCGCGCGCTCGGTCGCGGATCCGCGGCGCACCGCCGTCTCCGGCGTATCGGGATTTCTGTTTACCGCCGGGGCGGGTAATCCCTTCGTGCCCGAAGGGCAGAGCACGGACATTTCCTACGGCTCGCGCGACCCGTCGCTCATAGGCTTCTACGACCTTCCCGGCCTGCCGCCGGGCGAATACACCATCGAAGTGGAGGCGATCTACAACTCGGGGAGCAGCCCTTTCGTGGACGGTTCCAGTGTGGGCCCGATCGGAAACTTTCTCGGTTTTCAGTACAAGATGCCGGGGGCCTGCAACCCGCAATACCTGAATTTCCCGTCGTCTCCGGGAGACGATTGTTCGGCGAAATCCACCGTGACGGTGGGCGCGGGCGGTCTTGTCGAGACAAACACAGACGTCATTCTTCTCGGCACGCCGCCGCGCTACGACGCCTGGGAGGACGGGCCCTGATTCAAGACGGGAGTTGATGAAGGCGCGCAGGAGCCGAATTAGCTTGTTAAAGGTTTCAACGACAGAATAGGACAATGGCCGGAATGCAGAGACTGCTGTTTTTCGGAATCCGTGGCGATCAGGGCGCATCGAGCCAGCGGGCGCGGTTTGGAACGGCCGTTGTGGCCGGCGCCCTGGCGTTGCTGTCGGCTGCCTGCGGAGGGGGCGGCTCCTCCACTCCTTCCACTCCGGTCCAGCAGAATCCCGTGCCCGGCGTCAGCTTTATCACGCCCGCGAGCGCCCCGGCCGGAAGCCGCGAACTGACTCTGTCCGTTTACGGGTCTGATTTCGTTTCGGGTTGCGTCGTGCAATGGAGCGGGAGCGCGAAGGCCACAACTTATGTAACCGGCTCGCTGGTGACGGCCGTGATTACGCCCGCGGACCTTTCAACAGCCCGCACCGTTGCCGTGACCGTCTTCAATCCCTCCCCCGGCGGCGGGACGTCCAACAGCCTCAGTTTCAGCGTCACCGCCGTCGAGCCGCTTGCGCTGCAGACGTTTCGCCTGCCGGACGCTGCGCCGGGAAAGAAATATGAGTATTCCCTCCAGGCGAGCGGCGGCATCGCTCCATACTCATGGTCCCTGGCAGGCGGCTCCCTCCCGGATGGGCTGAGCCTGTCCGCCGAAGGCTTGATTTCGGGGACGCCGTCCGTCGGCTCGAGCGAGACGACCGTGAGCTTTGTGGCGGAAGTGAGCGATTACGCGTATGTGCCGAACCGATTGACGCAGCCGCTGAGCATTCTGGTCCGCGCCTCCAAGCTGGGACGCAACGACACCTGCGACGCCGCCGTGCCGATAACCAGCGGCGTCCTGCGGGCGTCGATCAGTCCATACGCGGACATCGACGTCTATTCGTTTCAAGGGGAGGCGGGCGCCTCGGTCACGGCGGAAGTGTATGCCCAGCGTCTGAAAATATACAGCGGGGCGGGCACACGGGATATATTCCTGGATTCGCTCCTGGAGATACTCGATTCCGATTGCGTTCAGCTCACGTACCATGATGACATCGACATGGGGGTCGTGCAGGATTCCCGGATCGCGAACTACGTGCTTCCGTACACGGGGAAATACTATATCCGCGTCAGCGACCTGCGGGGCGACGGACGTCCGGATTTCATCTACGAACTCCACCTCTCCGGCGAGGATTAGGCGAAGACGCGCGCCGCTTCAGCAGGGCACCCGGGACGCCAACCATCCTTCCTGTGAGCACGGCTCTCCAGAGCCGTGCGTGTGCCTGTCCTTCGAGCTACCATAGATCGTGATGCCTATCCGCACACGATCTTTTCGTGAGCACGGCTCTCCAGAGCGGATGCAATAGGCTAAGACAGACGGAC
>CAYZTZ010000237.1:0-3363 GCA_964481255.1 uncultured Acidobacteriota bacterium
GAGGTAGTGATGTTCTACGGCGGCGGTGCGCAATTACTTAAGACGCTGTGTATAATGATGCAGGCAAAAAACAACAGCTATAGAGTTTCGCATGATTCAGCGACATTTGGAGTGCGCAAGCTTGCTTGCGCCTTAGGTGAGCCATTAGGAGCGGCAGCAAGCTGCCGCAAAACAGAGCGGTGCAAGCCACCGCACTTGCAGGGGCTTGTCGGCCGATATAGGCAGTCCGGCGTCTGTTTTGTCAGGATATTTTGCGATGCTCAATAATTTGGACAGGAGGGATGCAATCAGGATATAACTTGACGGCAGCATTGATGGCAAACGGCAGGGATTTCCGTAAGCCCCATAAGATCTTGGGCGATCGGAAATCCGCGGGCTGTAACAACTGCCAGTAGCCCATTGCTGCCCGTCGGCAGTATCCCTTGGATAGTTTCTCTCGTGAAACGCCGAGTCCGGGCAAAAGCCCCATGGGGGCGGAGAGAAAATAGCCCCCGGGCAAGCACGGCGAAGCCGGGGTATTTTGATAAACGGAGAGCGCTGGAAGGGGCGAAAGGCTTGTTTTTCAATGGCTTTCTTTCGCCCCTTCGGGGCTCCTCCTCGTTGATTCCAACCGGGGGTTCGCTGCGAGGCTGTCTCAAAGCTCGCGGCCTTCCTGCCGTTCGTGGAATTCGTGGCAAATAGGCCTTTAAAAGCGGCCGCGAATTCTCACAAATTCATCTTCGGGCGGTCCCGGAATTGCGGTTTGATCTGGATTTTGAGACAGTCGCGGCGCTCGCCCCTGGCTATTCTCTGATCGCCCCTTTCGGGGCTTGGTCCAACAACCGGTTTTGCGAGAGATACTCGATAGCATGCGCCTTTTGACAGGGAGGTCCAATGATTGGCTTGGTTTTCAGCGGATTAGTTCGGAATCTCTGCACCGCGACTCTGACAACACTTGCACTGACAGTTTATTCAGCCAGCCCTTGCCATGCCGAAGAATCCAGGAAAACAACACCGGCTTTGGATATCCAAGGAGTTTCCGCCTCCAGGCAGGTCAATTCGGCGATGTTGAATTCCGGGGCCGTTGATCCGCGGGTTGGGGCAGAACACAGCTTTGCCGCCGTCCATGCGGCGTCAGCCGGCGCGATTTCCGCGTTAATGATGGAAGCTCCTCGCCGCGGAATTGACTGGTCGAGCGTCTACATGCAGTCGGCGTTTTTCCTCTCGATCGAGCAGGGATTCCGTCTGGGAACACAGCCCGGCACACGGGAAGCCCTGAAAGGCCCATTCTTCGATGACTGGTTCACGAGCGTCAAAGCGATAAAGGGATGGGGAGACGCGGACGATTTTCTGGCGAATTACATTGGCCACCCGATGCAGGGTTCTGTAACCGGTTACATCCTTGTCCAGAATGATCCCGACGGCCGTTACCTTACCTTTGACTGGAGTTCGGCATATTGGAGCAGCCGGTTCAAGGCGGCGGCGTGGAGCGCATTCTACAGCACGCAATTTGAGATCGGGCCGTTCAGTGAAGCCTCCATCGGCAATGTGGGCTACCCCGGTTTATCGTTTAGCGGGGCAGTGGATCTTGTCATGACGCCTCTGGGCGGGCTGGGATGGCAGGTCGGCGAAGATGCGCTTGACAAATATCTCATCGTGAAAATTGAAGGCTGGACCGAGAACCGGTTGATACGGACGCTTGCGCGCGGATTTCTGAATCCCACGCGTTCCTTTGCCAATATGATGCGTCTCAGAGTGCCCTGGAACCGCGATACACGGCCGGGAATATGGAAGGAGACCGCTCCGGGAGGACATTGGGAAAAATCCCCCTAAGGCAGCCGCGATTAGACAATGAAATATCGGGTTGTTCCGGGTTTTGAGTGGGCACCCCCAACATGTTGCGGTTGAGCCGCAATAGCATCTTCGTTTGGCTTTGGGCCCTGTGGAAGCTGCCGAGCCTGCCGCTCATGCGGATCCCGCGGAACGGGATCCAAAATCGCCTGTGGAATTCCGGAGGAATTCCACAGGCTTCTGGAAGTCGCCGCGCGATTCCCACGGCTCCCACAGGGCGTGCTTTTCTATTCCCATTTTGACATCTGTTGTTTTGCTGAGAGCAATCCCCAGTCGCAGTGTCCTCAAGTCGCGGCGCGGTAAGAAGCCTGAGATGAAAGATGCCGAGTTGTATGCTGCGCTGCTGAGATTGCCGAAGCTCTGGCATGTTCGAGAAGTGACGTTGGATCTTGCGTGCGAGCGTGTGGACGTCTGTTTGGAGCACGATCCCCGAGCCCGAATGGAACTGTCCCGGATGCGTCGAACCTGCGCCGGTGCACGGCCATGCGGAGCAAGCGCAATGGCGCCACCTGGGCACGTGTGATTGCCTCACGTATGTTCATGCGCGCTTGCCGCGCGTCCAATGCCCCACGCATGGAGCACGTCAAGTAAAGCCTGGATGGGCCGGTTCGGGTTTGGCCATCACCGATCTCTTTGAGCATAGGCGTTCGCCTGGAGGTAGGCCTCTTTGGAAGCAACAGATTGGTTGCCGGCGAGGGAGATATAGCAATCGGCTAATCCAACGTAGGCCAATACAAAATCCGGATCCTCATCGAGCGCCTTTTGAAAAAAATCAATCCCTGTCTCTAACCCCTCCAATGTTTTCCGATTCCACGCATACAGGCCCTTCAGGTATAGCTGATACGCCTCGCTGTTTTCAGTGTAACGCTTGGCCAGCAGTTTCCGAGTTGCTCCGCTTAGCTGCAATCGAAGTTTATCCGCAATTTCCGCGGCAATTTCTTCCTGTATGGTTTGAATATCTGCGAGCTTGCGATTGTACTGAGCTCCCCATAGCTGAGATTCTTCAAGCACATCCACCAGTTCGGTCTGGATATTCAAGCTATCGCCCCGCTGGATCACTCTCCCCATCAGAATCGAGCGAACGCCCAGTTCCTTTCCAATCCTTTGCGCGTCAGGTTCTTTGCTTTTGTAGCGAAATGCCGTGCTGCGCGGAATCACTCTCAGGTTGGGCAATTGCGCGAGGCTGTTGATCAGGCTCTCGGAAATGCCATCGCTGAGATATTCCGTATCCGGATCTCCTCCAACGTTGACGAAGGGCATGACGGCTATTGAATCGATTGCCTCCTCCCGCCCGAAATACAGCCAGGCAATTACCCCCGCTATTGCTATGAGAACCGCCGCAAGCACTGCGTAAAGCAACCATCGGCGGGCCGACTCTGTCGGCGCAATTTCCGCCGCGGCCATGCGGCCCGAATCACTGGATCGTTTCAAGCGTTGCAGGTCCGCGCGCAACTCGGAGGCGGTCTGGCAGCGCAGTGTCCGGTCCTTTTCCAGCGCCTTGTTGATGATCCGCTGCAGTTCTTCGGGAAGATC
>CAYZTZ010000238.1:0-3327 GCA_964481255.1 uncultured Acidobacteriota bacterium
TTCTCGTGTCGGTCATACTACACCTCCAATGTGCAAGTTGCTGGCGTCCGCAAATTCCTGCTGCCGTCAGTGTTGGGTTTCGCGTACATGTGCTGACCCATGTCATTCAAAATGATGGACTCAACGCCGAGTGTACCTTGAGCTCGTCGGGCCCTGACCGTTGAAGGCCGAAGCCCGATTTTCTCCGATATCTCGCGAAGATTGAGCCATCCCTGCTCTCGCAATCTCGTATAGCGGCTCTTCAGGCCATAGGCGCGGCGAATCACATGAACTCGACGCGCATCAAATCCTTTGCCGCATCCCGACTGGAACCCCCGCCTATTTAGGATTTCCGCGATCTCGCCATCGATATGCTCGTCAATCAGCCGGTCGATTTCCGCGACCACTTCGGGTGAGGTCCTCCTCTCCTCATAGGATGACAAGGCTCGCGGCACCTGGAGAGATTTCGTGGCTCCTCCTTTGAAGCGGATATGCACCCCGATGCTGTCGCCCTTGATCAGAGTCACATCTTCGATCATCAGCCGAACCATCCGCTTGCGTTCCCGGTCTGGCGTTTTCGGGTCTTGCCACAGTTTGGGAAAATCCTGCGCCAGTTGCAATACCTGCGACCGCACTCGGTCATCGACCAACAGGCGGTCGGCAGAACGCGCCTGTTCATATTCTTCCCGGCAGCGAGTAAGTTCCCGAAGCTTGTTGTTCCATTCGCTCTCGAGTGAACTGGCAACCAAACGATTATCCGGATCCACCTGCATGTAACGCCGGCGCGCCAGCTCTGCCTCGTAGCCGGCGCGTTCCACCTGCTGGTGACGAAGCCGATCCGCTTCCTCAATGCGAGCCTGCATTTCCTGCTGAACCGCCAGCGCTACCTCAAGAGTAAACGGAGTAACCAGTTCCAGCAGCAGCGTGCCGATCGCTTTATCAATGCCTCCGCCGGATATGCTTTGACAGGCAGGCAACGACCAGGTATTGCGTTCTCCCTGACAGACATAATAGGGATTGTTGCAGTCGGCACGGCGGTGATAGCGCACCGTCATTCGTTTCCCGCAAACCCCGCACACTGCCAATCCCTGCAAAAGAGCGGGGCCTTCTCGCGGCGCATACTGCGCGTGACCCAGACCGCGCGCGTTGATCAAGAGCACCTCTTGATTTTTCTCGAACTCTTCCCACGTGATATAGCCTTCGTGCGACCCAACCAGCAGCGTATGCCACTCTTCTCGGGGGGCGTGCCAAACGTGGGTATGACCCTCCAGATCCATGCGCCGCTGCTTCCGGCGCCCATAGCAATATGCGCCTGCGTAACACGGATTGTGCAACACCTCCATGACCCGGCTTCGGCTCAATCCCCGCCACACGATCTCTCCCTTGCGCGGTCCGCTGTGCAGCCGCAGCGGGAATTTCAACCCCTGGTCGCGAAAATAACTCACGGTCCGGTGCGCGGAACCAACTCTCCGAAAGGTTTCGAACAACAGATCGATGCTTTCTTGAACCTGCCGGTCTGGATTGAGCGCTATGCGATCGTCCGGAGCATAAACAAAACCAACCGGCAAACGAAGTTTCAACTCGCCTCTCCTGGCTTTGTTTAACATGCCCCCCATCAACCGCGCCCGCAGCTGGTACAGCTCTGCTTCCGACATCGTCCCTTTGAGTCCGAGCAATAATCTGTCATTAAAAACAGTTGGATCGTAAAGGCCATCTTCATCGAGGATCAATGTATGCATCCAGGCACAGATTTCCAGCAGCCGATGCCAGTCCGTCGAGTTGCGCGCCAAGCGGGAAACCTCCAATCCCATCACCATTCCGGCGCGCCCCATCCCCACTTCCGTTACCAGCTGCTGGAATCCCGCCCGATCCGCTGCCGACGCCGCCGACTGTCCCAAATCGGAATCAATGACAACAATGTTGTTTTCCGACCAGCCCAGCGCCAGGGCGCGCTGTCGCAGGTCATACTGCCGCCGTCGGCTCTCGGTGTTCTCGACCACCTGTTTCAAACTGGACTGCCGAACATATAAGTAAGCAATCCTTTTCAAATGCTCTGCTGTAACCTTCCGAGAAGAATCCGTCATCATGACTCACCCCTTGGCAACTGCCCATGCCATGGCCGCCATCACTCGCACCAGCTCACGCTGGACAATGTCCGGTATCACCAGTTCTGACTTTCCCCGGCGAATGCTATTTTGCGCCGTATCCCATGACAGCCGTATGCAGCCATGGTCGACTGCCGCCAATTGCGACCAGGCCTGCATCCACGCCGTGAGGCCGTGCGTCATCAACAAGGCGCGCCCCTGGCCATACTCTCCATTCCGTAACCTTTCGTAAAGTTGAGTCAGGGTTTTGCCGTGCTCGATTTTGATTGCGCCGGACGCCGTTTTTTTTTCGATCCGCCGGCCACTCGTTCCAGCGTGCGGGGATGAATGTCGATGCCGAAGCGCTTCTTCACCTTCCCGGCCAGGTCGGTCCAGTGCAGGGCCGTCTCCCGTTGCCTTTGTTGGCGGACAAATTCCAGCACTTCGGGGGTCAGTTTGTGACGCCCCCGAGGTCCTCGCTTTCTCCTGACCAATCCCGGCAGCCCTTCCTGTTGAAACGCCGCCTGAGCCTGGTAAAACGAAGGGCGTGACAAACCAAAGATTGAGCAAGCTTTGCTGACCGTATGGCCATCCTGTTCCACGCGACGCAGCATCTCGTACTTGACCTGCACAAGATCGCGGGGATCGAAAAAGGGATCCTGCTGGAAAAGCGGATCGGCAACCCGTTCGGGTTTGGGATTCAACGCTCCCTGCCTGCGGAGAGCTTCTTGCTTCCCATCGGGGTTCTGAGCAGCCGCCACCACGGTCTCCCAAGGTTTTTATATGTGTTAATGTAATATTATACATACATATATCATTGTCAAGAGAAATATTGATAAATAGCACGTATATAGCTATTACAAGGCATTTATCCTTCTGCTACGAATTCAGCATTGCATATATTTATCCTTACAATTTGTACATAATTCCCTTTACATAATCTTTGCCTCCTGCCAACTCTGAATCAGCTCAGCCAGCCGCAACAGGTCTTCCAACCGGAAGCAGGAGCGTCCCGCCGAGGCGACCACAAAGGGATCGTCATTTGCCGCTGCGTCTGTCCATGCAAGAGGAACCGTTGTCAGCCGGCCTTCTCTGTCCTGGCAATCCAGACACTCATTGCCGAAACTACGCCGGTACTCGAGAAGCTCGAGCTCTTCTCCGAATCTAGGATGGAACGGATGAGTGACCGTGACCCGCCGTTTCAGCTGGTCAACGAAGGGTACAGTCTGGAGGGATCGGTTTCAGTTGCCGGACACGGAATTTC
>CAYZTZ010000239.1:0-3310 GCA_964481255.1 uncultured Acidobacteriota bacterium
CATCAGCCCGATATTGCCTTCCTGGATAAGGTCCAGGAACTGCAGTCCCCTGTTGGTGTATTTTTTCGCGATCGAGACCACCAGGCGCAGGTTCGCCTAGACGAGTTCCTTTTTGGCGATATCCGCTTCCAGCTCGCCCGACCGGATCGTCGCGAGGGTGCGCTTCAGGTCCGAGACGCTCGCGAAGGCGTCCGACTCGATCTGTTTCAGCTCGTTCTCGATCTGCCGGACCCGTTTCTTGATGCCCTTGGAGTCCTCGATGCGGCGCGGGGTCTCGAGGCTTTTCTGGAGCTTGTGCAGCTCGCGCTCGTAGGTGACGATCTTGTCCACCGTCCCCTTAATTATGCCGATCAACCTCTCATGCTGGGCGTGGTTCAGTTCCAGGGCGCGGACCTTCCAGGCGATCGGGATCCGGTAGCGGGCCAGCATCGAAAGATGCTTCTTGTAAAGTCGCGAGCCCTTGCGGCAGCGGCCGAGCTTGAGCCGGATCTTGTGGGCGGCCCGCTCGTGCTTGCGGATGCTGTCGATGACTTCCAGCACGGCGGCCGTCTTCTCCTCCATGCGCTCGTCGGTTATCTCGTCATCATTGAAGGAGACGACCTCGCGGATCGATATCTGATTCTTGCGGAGCTGATCCCCGATATTGAGGATTTCCTGCACCACGAGCGGCGAGCGGGACAGGGCTTTAAGGATGACCCTCTGCCCGTGCTCGACGCGCTTGGCGATCTCGACCTCCCCTTCGCGGCTGAGGAGCGGGACGGTTCCCATCTCGCGCAGATACAGGCGCACGGGGTCGTTGGTCTTGTCCAGGTTCAAGGCGCCGAAATCGAATTCCCCTTCCTCCCCGACGGCCTCATCCCTCTTGTCGTCCCCTTTGCCCTCTTCCTGGAATTTCTGCTCCGTGTCGATGACCTCAATTCCGGCGGAGCCGAAAAGAGAGAAGATGCTGTCCAGCTCATCGGAAGAGCAAATCCCCTCGGGCAGCAGGTCGTTGACCTCGTCGTACAGGAGATAGCCCCTCTCCTTCCCCATGAGAATCAGCTCTTTGACTTCGTCGTACTTATCCTCGATAGACAAGACCGATGTCTCCTTTCGCTGCTATTTTCTGGACAGGCTGACCAGCTCCCGATCGATGCGGACTCGTTCTTCGATGAGGCTGTTGAGCGCCGCGTCGTCCTTGCGCTCCGCAGCCTCGGCGATCTGTGTCTGGATCTTCTGCTGATCGGACGTCAGCCTCATGATCCGCAAAGCGTTCCAATAACTCTCCGCCGTTTCCGTCGAGGGCTTCTCGGCCGGCTCTTCGATTTGCAGCTGGGCAAGCAGGGCCTGCTCTTCCTCTCCCGCGAACTGCCGGTGAAGGTCCTCGTAGGTAACGCGGCGGTTTTGCTGAAAACCGTCCAATAGCGCGGCGAATATTCTCCGGCTCGCCAGACCCTCAAATTCCCGGGGCGAACAGCAGGGCAGAATCCAAGGCTGCAGTTCGGGACTGTCGAGCAGCATGCGGATCAATCCCTTTTCCGCGATTTTCATGGCGGACGCCGACGCTGCGGGCTGGTCCCCCAGGCGGGTCCTCTTCTGCTGCGCGGCTTTCTTGATCTCCGCGAGCAGCTGCCTGTCGTCGATGCCGAGCCTGCGGGCAAACTGAAACACGTAGTCCGAGCGTTCGACCGCCGTGGGCAATTTCGCCAGGTAGGGCAGGACGGCGTTCATCACCTGCACTTTTTTCTTAGGATCGTCCAATGTCCCCTGATTCCGGATAGCGGCGTCCAGAATGAATTCCAGGTAGGGGACGGACTCTTGAACGCGCTTTTGATAGGCTTCGGCTCCCGCGCTGCGCACGAACATGTCCGGATCCTGGCCCGCGGGAAGCTGCAGAACCTTCACCCGGAAATCCCCTTCGAGAAACAGATCCAGCGAGCGCTGGGCCGCCGCGACCCCGGCCGAATCGGGATCGTAGCTGACGACGACTTCGCGCGTGTAGCGTCCCAGCAGCTCCACCTGCTGCTGCGTCAAACTTGTCCCCAGCGAAGCGACCAGATTCCGGACCCCGTGCTGGAAAGGAATCACAAAATCCATGTACCCTTCCACCAGAATGGCCTGGTCCCGAGTCCGGATCGCCTCCTTGGAAAAGCTCAGACCATACAAGTGGCGGCTTTTATTATAAAGCTTGGTCTCCGGCGAATTCAAATACTTCGGAACCCGGTCTCCCAGAGCCCGTCCGCCGAAGGCCACAACCCTCCCCTGCAGGTCGGTGATGGGGAACATGATGCGTCCGCGGAAGTTGTCATAGAAGCGGCTGCCGTCATCCGATCTCTTGACGAGCCCGCACTCCTCCAGCATCTCGACCGTGTAGCCCCGGGCTTTCATGGATTGGATCAGGACGTCGCCCGCCGCCGGCGAATAGCCCAGCTGGAACTGCGCGATCGTGCTCGGCGCGACCCCGCGGTCCTTGAGATATGCCAGCGCCGCTTCGCCTTCCCCGGGTTCAAGCAGCGCCCGGTGATAGACCGCGACGGCATCCGTCATCGCCCTGCGCAGCGCATCCAGGCCCGGGCCTTTCACCGCCGCCGCGGGTTCGCTGATCTCGGGCAGACGGATCCCGTGCCTGTCGGCGATAAAGCGCACCGCCTCGGGAAAAGTGAGATGCTCGATCTGCATGATGAATTTAAAAACGTCGCCCCCGAGGCCGCAGCCGAAGCACATGAAGATCTGTTTTTCTTCGTTGACCTTGAAGGAAGGGGTTTTCTCGTTGTGGAAGGGGCACCGCGCCTCGTGGTTGCGTCCGCGCCTTTTCAGGGCGACATACTCGGAGACCACCGACACGATATTTACGGAAGCCCTGACTTCATCCAAAACGCTGTCGGAATAAAACCCCATAGGAAAAGACACCCGTCGTTTCGGAATACTAATAGACCAGCCGGGCTTTCGACTCAACCCCCCAAAAGATAAAAAAGCATAGCACCCCCGGGGGCGAATCGGAATAGCCGGCAGGAGAAAAAAAGGGGTGTAAGCGCGCAGGGGCGATAATCGCGCCGGGGAAGTATGGCGACGCACACGAAAGAATCGCGTGCGGACGGGTCTCCACACCCGTCCGTCTATCTGAACAATAAGCTGACGCTCGGCTCCGGAGAGCCGTGCCTACGAAAAAGGGAATTGTGTGCGGATGGGTCTCCAGACCCGTCCGTCTGTCTCAACAATATGCTGACGCACGGCTCTGGAGAGCCGTGCTCACAAAAAAGAGAACTGTGTGCGGACGGGTCTCCAGACCCGTCCGTCTGTCTCAACAATATGCTGACGCACGGCTCTGGAG
>CAYZTZ010000240.1:0-3258 GCA_964481255.1 uncultured Acidobacteriota bacterium
CTGCAGATACAAACGCTGAACCAGAAGCTCGCGATTCTCGAGTCTCTGGGCGTTCCGCTTGTTGTCGTCGTGCCTTTCGACGAGCGGCTTGCGCAGACGAGCGCCCAGGATTTTGCCCTTGGAACGTTATGGGAGAAACTTCACCCCAAGGAGGTTTATGTCGGCCCGAATTTCGCGTTCGGGCATCGCAGACAGGGAAGCTTCAACCTGCTGAAAGAGATCGGGGAAGAAAGGGGATTTTTCACCGGCAAGATTCATCAGGTGCAGTTTCGGGGCAGCCGCGTGTCCAGTACGGCCATTCGGCAGGCCCTGATTTCAGGACATGTCGGGCTGGCGCGGCGTCTTTTGGCCCGGCCGTTCGCTTTGGAAGGCACAGTCATTCACGGGGAAGGCTTGGGCTCGCAACTCCAGGTGCCGACGACAAACCTTTGGACTCCCAATGAACTGATACCGCGCCGGGGCGTCTACGTCACTTTGCTGTGTGTGGAAGGGCGAAGGCATAAGGGCGTGACCAACATTGGATTGCGGCCCACCGTCCGCAACGAAGAAGCCGCGCCTCTGAGCATCGAGACGCATGTGCTTGATTTTGAAAGGGATATATACGGCCGCCAGGTTAGCCTCGAGTTCCTCGTACGCCTGCGGGACGAGCGCCGCTTTTCGGATGCACGGGCCCTGGTGGCGCAGATACGGAAGGATATCCAAAACGCCAGGCGCTATTTCGCGTGGCTGGATCGCGCCGTCGCAAGCCCAACCGCGAATTGAGACAGCCGCAGGGGCACCTGCGTTGCGCCGCCGGAGAACCTATCATGTCCATCAGTCGAGACGATGTTTTAAAAATAGCGGATCTGGCGAAGCTCTATTTTACCGAAGAGGAACTGGATTCGTTCACAGCCCAGTTTGAGCGAATTCTCGACTATGTGGAACAGCTTAAGGAAGTCGACGTGGAGAATATCGAGCCCACAAGTCATGTCTCGGCGGTTTCGGATCTCGAAGAGGAGGTCCTGAGGAGCGACGAGGTGCGGCCCTCTCTGTCTGCGGAAGAGAGCCTGGCGAACGCGCCGGACGCCGGCTCCGGCCATTTCCGCGTGCCCAAGGTGCTTTGACCGGGCCGGTCGCCCCCGGCCCCGTGGATAGAAATGAGCATTAACAACGTCCGCCGGATACGCGACGCAGTCAACGCGGGCGAGTTGTCCGCGCGGGATATCGCGCTGACGGCCCTGAAGCGCATTGAAGAGCTCGACGCTCGTCTGGGCGCCTTCCTGACCGTCGAACCGGAAAGGGTGCTGGCGCGCGCGGAGGAAGTGGACCGGATTGTCAGGGAGCGCCCCTTGCCGCTTGCCGGCGTCCCGGTTGCGGTCAAGGACAATCTATGCACCCGGGGTCTGCGAACCACATGCGGCTCCAAAATCCTGCGGCGTTACATCCCTCCATACGGCGCCGCCGCCGTCGAAAAGCTGACGCTTGCAGGGGCCGTCGTCCTCGGCAAGACCAATTGCGACGAGTTCGCGATGGGCTCCTCGACCGAAAACTCCGCGTTCCATGTGACGCGCAATCCCTATGATACGGAGCGCGTGTCGGGCGGGAGCAGCGGGGGGAGCGCGGTGGCGGTGGCGGCGGGAATGGCGCCGCTCGCTCTGGGCTCGGACACGGGCGGATCCGTGAGGCAGCCGGCGTCGTTCTGCAACGTAGTGGGACTGAAACCGACCTACGGGAGGATCTCCCGCTATGGGCTGGTCGCCTTCGCCTCCTCGCTCGACTGCGTCGCGCCGATCGCCGCCGGCCCCGAAGACATCGCCCTGGCTCTCGCGCAAATCGCGGGCCGCGACCCGCGCGATTCAACCTCGGCGAACTTGCCGGTGCCGGATTACCTTCTCCAGATGAAACAGCCTGTCCGCGGCATGAAGCTCGGCGTCCCCCGCGAATTTTTCGGCGAGGGGCTGGATCCGGCAGTCCGCGCCGTCGTCGAAGAGAGCATCCGGAAGGCCGGCGCGCTGGGGTGTGAGCTCGAGGACATCTCGCTCCCGCACACCCGCTATGCCATCGCGGATTACTATATCATCGCCCCCGCGGAGGCCAGCTCCAACCTGGCTCGCTATGACGGGGTGAAATACGGGGAACGCGCTCCCGCGCCGGAGGATCTGTCGGACATGTACAAGAGAACGCGGAGCGAGGGTTTCGGGGCGGAAGTCAAGCGGCGGATCATGATCGGGACCTATGCGCTCTCCTCGGGCTATTACGAGGCCTATTACGGCCGAGCGATGAAGGTGCGGACGCTCATCAAGCGCGATTACGAGAGAGCGTTTGAAAGAGTGGATGCCCTCCTGAGTCCGGTAAGCCCGACGCCCGCTTTCAAGATCGGTGAAAAGATCTCAGACCCCTTGGCCATGTATCTATCGGACATATATACTGTCACGGCCAATCTCGCCGGCATCCCGGCAATCTCCATCCCCTGCGGTTTCACTCCGGAGGGCCTGCCCGTCGGGCTTCAGGTTCTCGCGGACCGTTTTCAGGAAGGAAAACTTCTGCAGTTCGCCGAGGCCTTCACCCAGGCGTTCCCTGTCTCTGCTCCGCCGCTGAAGGTATAGAGGCCGCCCCCTCCCGCGTCCCGGGAATTCTCATAGCGGGCTACGTGGCGTTTTCGTGCCGCGGCAGCTCCATTTTCCATGGCTCAGAAATGGATCCTGTCATTAGATATGCATGAGCCCGACGAATTTAATAACCTGCAGGTTCGCCGTCTTATTTCTTATTGTCATGCAATCTCTCGCGGATATCGCGCGCGAGGAGGCGGACCGGAGAAAGCGGCTTGATGTGCAGGGAGTTGAAGCCAAGGTCATCGATCGGATTCCCGATACCTCGGCTCCGGACAGCGATCTTGCCCTGTCGACGCCGGACTCCAGGGACGCGGAAAAGTCGAAAGCGCCCTCAAGGACCGGAAGGGATCCGGCATCGCCGCAGGGCTATCGAACGGCCCTTCGCAAACTGGATCGGGCCATTCGCAAGGATCAGGAACGCCTGGAATCTTTGAAATCCCGCCTTCAGTCGGAGAAATGGGCGATCGCACCGGCGGGACGCTCCTCCAAGGGCGTCGCTGCGGAGGAGTCGCGGAACCGTCTGAGGGCGGACATTGAAGAACTCGAGCTGAAACTGAAAGAACTGCGAAGGGAAAGGTCGGAAGTGTATGAGGAAGGCAGAAAGGCCGGTTTTCTGCCGGGCGAACTCGACGGCAGGGGCGTCGTTCCATGATTGAGAATCATTAAT
>CAYZTZ010000241.1:0-3246 GCA_964481255.1 uncultured Acidobacteriota bacterium
TGGATCCGGAGACCCGCCCGCACACGAGTTTTTTCGTGAGCACGGCTCTCCAGAGCCGTGCGTCTGCCTGCATCATGGATTACCGGATGGATCCGGAGACCCGCCCGCACACGAGTTTTTTCGTGAGCACGGCTCTCCAGAGGCTGTCTCATAACTGGGAAATTAAAAAGGTCGCTTTAATAGAATCAGTCATTTACGGCCGCCGAATGATCGGGCATGCGAGTTTTGAGACAGCCTCTCCAGAGCCGTGCGATGGGCAGACCCGCGCGATCGACATTACAGCCGCGAAATCCTGTCCAATGCCACCTGAACTTTTTCGGGATCGCCGAACGCCGTCAGGCGCACGTAGCCTTCGCCGGACGGCCCGAAACCCACGCCCGGCGTGGTGATCAGGTGCGCCCTGGAGAGCAGGAAGTCAAAGAAATCCCAGGACCCGAGGCCTCGGGGAGTCTTGAGCCAGATGTAGGGCGCGTTGATTCCGCCGTAGACTGTATGCCCCAGTCTTTCGAGAGTCTCGCGGATGAGGCGGGCGTTGTTCATGTAAAGCGCGATCGTTTCGCGGACCTGCTTTTTCCCCTCGGGGCTGTAGGTCGCGGCCGCGCCCGCCTGGGTGACATAGGATACGCCGTTGAATTTGGTGCACAGCCGCCGGCTCCAGAGCGGGTTCAGAGGGACGCTCCGCCCGGCTTTGGTGTGCGCGCATAAATCCTTCGGCACGACGGTGCACGCGCAGCGGACCCCGGTGAACCCCGCCGTTTTGGAAAAGCTGCGGAACTCCATAGCAACATCCTTCGCTCCCGGGATCTCATAGATCGAGTGGGGGATGGCCGGGTCGCTGATGTAGGCTTCATAGGCGGCGTCGAAAAGGATGACGGACCCGTTCCTCCGCGCGTAATCCACCCAACGCGCCAGCTGTTCCTTTGTTGCGACGGCCCCCGTGGGGTTGTTCGGGAAACAGAGGTAGACGATGTCCACCCGCTCCCCGGGCGGTTCCGGCACGAAGTTATTCTCCACGGTGGCGGGCATGTACCGGATTTTTTCATACATGCCTTGCCCGGTGGCCGGTCCCGTCCTTCCGGCGATGACGTTGGAATCGACGTAGACCGGGTAAACCGGGTCCGTCACGGCGATGACGCTGTCGAGCGCGAAAAGCTCCTGACTGTTCGCCGTGTCCGATTTGGCCCCGTCGCTGATGAAGATCTCCTCGATATCGAGATCGACGCCCCGCGCCTGAAAGTCATGGATGCGGATCGCCTCCCGCAAGAATTCGTAGCCGATGCCGCCGTCGTCGTAGCCGTGGAACGTCTCTTTCCGGGCCATTTCATCGACGGCCCTGTGCATGGCTTCTATCACGGCCGGAGCCAGCGGCCGGGTCACGTCGCCGATGCCCATGCTGATGATTTCCGCCTCGGGGTGCGCCTGCTGAAAGGCGCGCCGGCGCTTTCCGATTTCAGGGAAAAGATATCCCGCCTGCAGCTTCAGGAAGTTTTCGTTTACGGTCGCCATAGGTATCCTTGCCGCCATTGGCTCAAAAAGGTTCTCGGTTCGCCTGTGATTTTATGGGCATAAGGATGCGGCGTCAACGAACGCGGGGGAAGTTTTTCAGCGGATCGGCGGCCGTGCCGGCGGGTGCGGCGCGCCGCGACGCATGCGCTTCGGCAGAATCCCGATCCGGAGCTTTCCTGTTTGCGGCCTCGGCCTGCCCGCGGCCTTAAGACGCCAGGAATGTCTCGACTTCCGACCACCAGGGGTTATCCGCGGAAAGGTCCAGCGTGTTATGGCCGGCTTGAGGCTGAGTCCAGAGCTTCTTGCGCCCCGAATAACGCTCGAACAATCGGCGCCCCAGGCGCGCCGGGACGATTTCGTCCCGCCCGGCCATGAGAAAGGCCACCGGGCCGGGATACGATTCTAGGGGGCGCTGCACCTCGTACTTATCCCGCAGCAGCAGGCGCACGGGAAAGAACCAGTAATGAGCGGCGGCCACGTCCGCGAGGCACGTCAAAGGCGTCACCAGAATCAGCCCGGCGACGCTCGACGGGTTCTCCGCCGCCAGCCGCGCGGCGACGCCGCTTCCAAGTGATTCGCCCAGCAGGTATATCGGCCCGGCATCGTCCCGCCGCAGTTCACTCAGCGCGGAGCGGGCGCTGGCGATGACGGCCGATTCGCCTGTCGGGCCGGGCCGCGCGCCGTAGCCGGGATACTCGAACAGAAAGATTTCCGAAAAGAGGCGGTTTTCCGAATGGGAGCGGAAGCCCTCGACGTAATAGATGCGGTGCAGCGCATATCCGGCGTTGCCGTGGAAAACCACCAGGCGCGCCCGCCGCGCCGACGCCGCGCCGGCCGCAGGAGTGCGCCAGCCGATGAGCCGGCCCTCGGCGTCGCGCCATGCAAGCAGCCCCTGGCGCCCGGCCGCTTCCAGGAGCCGCTCCTCGCCGTCCTTCATCGGGAAATAGATCAGGCTGCGCTGAAACAAGGCGGCAAGGACTGCCAGGATCAGGTAAGCGACAGCGAGCGCAGCGAGCGGAGAGAACATACGGGAATTCCAGGATTGCTTCGGACCGGCCATTTTGTCCACTTTGCGGTATCCGGCGCAAGAAGGCTTGGCCGAGAAACTAGGACAAAGAAATTAACCCCAAACACGCAGCGCGTTCTGTCGGGACCTATTTTCCGACAGGGCGCGCTGCGTGGCGGAAGCCGTCACAGGATTGATTCCGCGTTTGGATTGATCCCTGCAGCACATCGCCGCCGCCGAGGCTCCAGTGTTATTCAGCATTGTTACACGTGAACGGCTTTTTTCTTGTTACAACATCGGCAAGGATTGGAGCAAGCCCTTGTCGATCAGGCCGCGGAAGTGAGCGACGACAGTTGTTGCGAGGGCGCGATCTCTGACGAGCAATCCCATTTCAATATTCCGCTCCAGCGCCGCTTCCGTCATGTTCGCCGAGGTGATAAAAACCGCCTCCTCATCAGCCACCACGGCTTTGGCGTGAAGAACGCCTGCCGGGCCGTCCAGCTCAACGGATCTTGGATCGTAATAGACACGCGGGCGTAACGTCCCCGGCCAATCGGTCTCCCAGAAACGGTCTGCGAATTTCCGCACAAGTTGTTCCGGGGCTGTGGTGTCGCTCCGTTTGCGCTGAATGTTCAGAAGCAAGATCACATGCAGGCCGGGCCTTTCGCTCATGCGCCGTGCTAAAATTTCAAACGCCTTCGGCCCGTCAATAAAGACAAAAGTGCTTAACCAGA
>CAYZTZ010000242.1:0-3225 GCA_964481255.1 uncultured Acidobacteriota bacterium
TGCGCCGCGGCATGATTTTTCTTCCGCGGCGGCCTAATACTTGCCCAGGGCCTGCAGCACCTTGTCCGGCGTGGCGGGCGGAGCGACCCATTTCCCTATGGCGTTGGCCACGGCGCACACGGGAAGCAGGGGCGCGGCCATGCAATGGCTGATGCCGGACGCGCCGTAGCACGCGTTCCCGCCCCGGGTTTCGACCGCGTAGGTCTCGATCGGCCCCAGGTCCAGGATCGTGGGCTTCTTGTATTCGAACATGTTGGTGCTGAGTTTGACGCCCGTCGCCTTATCGTAAATGAATTCCTCCGACAAGCCCCCCTGGCTGAAAAACATCGCCTGGTGCAGCTGCCCTTCAAACGACGTCATGCGCAGCACCTTGCCGGGGTCGCAGACGACGACATATTTGGTCACCTCGACCCCGCCTGTTTCCGGATCCACGGCCACTTCGCAGAAGCTCGCGTTCATCACGTCGAGAACGTGCCCGCGCTGGTTCCAGGTCGTCGCCGGCGGCCTCCCGAAATAAGTGGCGGTGATATCGAGATCGTGGTCGCCGAATCCTTCCTCCGCGATGAATTTCCCCAGCGGGTAGCGCTGGCCGGGATTCGACTTCAGGTAAATCATCGAGTCCCTGGTATCGAGGTCCTCGGGCTTGACCTTGAGTTTCCAGGCGGCGTGTTCCAGCAGGGCCTTTTTGCAGGCCACGGCGGCCTCTTTAATAACCCAGGCGGAGGCGGTGGTGCCGTCGCTGCCGCCCCCCACGGGCGTGAAGATGGCCTTTTCGTCGTAGAGCAGGATCACGTCCTCGACCTTCGCCCCCATTTCCTCGGCCACGACGAGGGCGCAGGCGTCGGCTCCGTAGTAGCCGGCCCAGGGGCCCTTCAGCGGGATGTACACCTTGCTATCCCCCTGAACGGTAACGGTCGCGGTGTACGGCTGGAAGGCGTGGCGGGGAGACATCGCGTAACGGAAAGCGAGGCCGTGCAGGCGGCCGTCCGGAAGCCTCCGCGTCCCGGCGGGATGCCATTTCCAGTCCATGGCCTTGCGCCCCTTTTCGATGCACATTGCGAGACCGGGGGGGATGCCCGGGTCGGTCTGCGAGGATGGGCCGTGGACATTTTTGAGGGCTACATCCAGTACGTCCATATTGAGTTTTTCCGCCACGATCTGCTCGGCGATGGTCATGGCGTCCCAGTTGAAGGGGGAGGTCTGGCTCAGGGTATTGCGCCCGGAATTCGTGTAGACCGACTGGAAGGAACTTTTCTGGTTGACGCAGCGCGTCGTGTTGAAGGGGCTGAACCGGATCTCGAAGTTTCCGAAGCCGGGCGTCTCGTCCGGGGCGCCCTCGTCGCCGATGGTGTGTTCCTCGACGGCCAGAATCAGCCCGTCGTTCCTGAACCCGATTTTCACATGGGAATAGCGCTGAGGGTTCGCGGGGTAATAATCGTTGCGCCGTTCGTTGACGCACCGCACCGGCTTGCCTGTCCTCTTGGCCAGCAGCGGCGTGATGAGCTGGGAGCGGCGGATGATCCAGTCGCAGTATTTGCCGCCCTGAAAAAGCGTGCGCCGGTGAAGCTTGTCGAAGTTCACGTTGTACATGGGGCGAAGCGAAAACGCCCCCCACGTGGGGCTGATGCCCTCGATATTAAGGGTCGGGCCTTCGGTCCCCCAGGGATCCTGCTGCCACCAGGCAACGCTGCCGTTCGGGTTCGGTATGTGCGAAGCCGTGCGCGAGTGGAACCAGTCGAACTCGAGGATGTGGTCCGCCTCCTTGAAGCCGGCCTCCACGTCCCCCTGGGAGAAATTCGTGAGCAGCTTTTTGGGATCGTGACGGATGATCGGGGCGCCGGGTTTCAGGGCGTCGAGGGCGTCGACGACGCTGGGCAGCACCTCCCATTCCACCTGGATAAGCCGGAGAGCTTCCTCGCAGATTTCCGGCGTCACGGCGACCACGACCGCGCCGATTTCCTCGTCTTCCGTTTCCGCCTCGCGGGGCACCATGGACCCCCGCAGTCCCGCCATCGGCTTGATTTCGGCCTTGGCCATGGCTTGGTTCATGGCAAGGATATCCGGGTCGTCAAAGGTTACGATATCCACGACGCCCTCGAGGGCCTTCGCTTTGCGGATGTCCATGCTTTTGACTCTCGCCCGGCCGTGAGGGCATCGGAGGAATTTGGCGTGAAGCATGTCGGGCAGGACGGCGTCGGTCCCGTATTTCGCCCCGCCGATGGCCATGGTATAGGAAAGACGGCCCGGCACGTTGGCCCGTCCGACGGCGTTGAATTCCGTTCTCAACCCATTGCTGCCTACGGTGTCTGCCATGGTGTCGCCTCGCAGTTCAGGTTTTAAAGGTGGAATTTTACAGCCAAAGTCGGCCTCAGGCTACACCATAGCCGCGGCCGTGTAAAGTCCTGCGGGAAAATGAGTCAAAGCGCCGGGCGGAGGGGAAGGCGGATTTCGGCCGCAGATCCCGGTTTGATATTCGCTCCAGCTCGCGGCCTTCTGTGCGCGCGCACAATGTCCGGCGTCAGTACTGGCCTTCCATCGTCCGGCTCGGCTGGGTGTCGAGTTCCTCGATATGCCGGGCCAGGGACCGCCAGACCTTGTTCAGATCGTTCGACATCAGAATCACGTCGTGGAGCCTGCCTTCGAGGTCCTTGGCGTATTTGCGCCGCGTCGCCTCATACACGAACCCGATCTGCTCGAGAGAGCGGATCAGCTTGTTCTGGCCCTTCATGACTTCGGTGAAGAGACGCTCGATTCCGGCCCTGTCGCCCATCGCGGCAAGCTCTTTAAAAAGGGCCGCCTCGATGTCGAGAAGGGAGTATTGCGGGTCCACAACGGCGCGGACCTCCGCCACGTGGCGCGTCCAGCCGAACGGCTCGCGGTCCATTGTGGCGTCGCCGACGATCTTTCCTCCCATTTCGGCAATCAGGCGCCAGTGGTCGGTCCCGTCGATCTGCCCCAGCCTCTGGCGCAGCAGTTCCCTGTCGAGCACGTTGTAGCGCATGGTGTTTTGCAGGCTCCGGGGCAGGGAAGCGAAGAATTCCGCCAGGCTGTTCAAATCCTTCGAAACGGTCGGGACACGGATGACGATGTCGTGGAGAAGAGAAGCCTTCGCGACGCCGGTTTTTGCCTTTTTGACCATGGGCAATCTTTCTCCTTTTGATGGTAAAGCCGTCTCTTAATATGGAGGAAAGCGGTCCGCAATGCATCAAAATATTGAACCGGGAC
>CAYZTZ010000243.1:0-3221 GCA_964481255.1 uncultured Acidobacteriota bacterium
GGCATTTCATCCGCAGATCAGATTCTATCCACCCTGAGCAGGAATAATTTCTTCATCGAGAAGCGCCTGGAAGAGGAACCCATCTACCAGTACCATCCCCTGTTCAGGGAGTTCCTGCTCGCCCGGGCTAGGAAAGCGTTCGGCCAAAAGAGATTGCATGCGACTATACGCAAGGCGGCCTATTGCTTGGAAAAAAACAATCAGGTAGAAGACGCAGTCCATTTCCTCCTGGAAACCAAAGACTGGGAAAACGCACTTCCTCTCGTCCTGAAACATGCACCAGCGCTAAATGCCCAGGGCAGGGACGTTCTGCTGGAAGAATGGACCAGGAGCTTTCCCCCGGAAATCTTAGAGAATCAGCCCTGGCTTTTATACTGGCTGGGGGCGAGCAAGTATCAATTTTCGCCATCCCATGCCAGGACCTATTTTGAAAGGGCCCTTGATCGCTTTCAGCAGGAGAATGACCTCCATGGAATACTCTCCTCCGCAAGCCGGCTGTTGGCGGCCATTGAATACGAGGGTCTCGACTACGGTTTAATGCACAGGCCGCTCGCCATCCTTAAAAAAATCGCCCGGGAGACAAATCAACACCCCTCCCCGCGAGATGAGTTCCTTCTATCCTTCAGTATATTTTTCGCCATGCACTACTGCGAACCGCACAACCCGGAGATCGAATTCTGGGAAGAGAGGCTCTTCTCTCGTCTGCAGAATGCCCCCGAACCTGAATTGCGGGCCCTATCGCTGTACATCCTGGCCTGCTGGCGGATGTATCAGGGGGATTTGCCGAAAGCCTCGCGGACTCTCCTCCTTTTGCGGCAATTCCTTCTTTCCAGAGAGGCCCCCCTTATTTCAAAGATCAGACTCCGAGAGGCTGAGGTTCTTTACAGCGTTTTCACGGGGATGCCCGAGGAAGCGTTAAAAGTGACTTCGGAAAGCCAGGAGCTCTCTGAGGCCACGGGCGCCCGAATGGCGGCATTTCGCATGCTCGGAGGTAAAGCCCTTATCCTGAGGGCCCGACGTGACGTTAAAGGGGCAAAGGAAATACTCGACCAAATGGCGCCCCACTTAGGGGTCATGAAGCCGGTAGATGTTTCTTTCTACCACATAGCCAAGGCTCAATTGGCCATGTCATTGGGTGATCCGGCGGAGGCGCTGTTTCATGCAGACCTTGTCTTGAAAATGGCGCTGGAATCCAACAACATCCGGTGGGAGTTGCCCGGTCTGATTACTAAAGCCTATATCCTGCACCAAATGGGGAAGAAGGAAGATTCAGGAAATCATGTATCCAAGGTCTTGGAAATAGCCCGGAAGATCCGGAGCAGGTTTTGGGAATTTGTTGCCACCCTTGCCGATGCCCTTTTTTCCCTCGACCATGGGAACGAAGGAAAGGCAATCCAACAGCTTCGCCGGGGCATGGCCTTGGGTCGTGAAGGGGGGTATTTTTTAGCCTATGTTATAAAACTCGATGGATCGTCCAGGCTTTTGGAAAAAGCCCTCGAAGCCGGGATCGAACCGGACTATGCAAAAGAATTCATCCGCCGGCTCAAACTGCTTCCTCCTGAATCCTCGCCTCCTTCTGAAAAATGGCCCTGGCTCCTTAAAATTCATACTCTCGGGCAATTCGGGATATGGGTTGATGAAAAGCCGATCCGATTTTCCCGCAAGGGCCAGCAAAAGCCTCTCGCCTTGCTGAAAGTCTTGATCGCCCTGGGTGGAAAAGGAATCAAGACCGAACAGGTCTCGGACCTGCTCTGGCCTGACGCAGAGGGCGACGATGCTTACCATTCTCTGCTGACCAATCTTCACCGGCTTCGCCGGTTGATCGGCCATGAAGAAGCAGTTCAATTCTCCGAAGGACGACTGACGCTGGATAGTAGGTCCTGCTGGGTGGATACCTGGACTTTTGAATGCCTTCTCGAGAAGGCGGAAAGTGAAAGAAAAAAAGGAGCTTCCGGTAAGGCCGCGCAGCTCATTGAGAAGGCTGCTTCCCTGTATAAAGGTCCGTTCTTAGCCGGAGAAATCGACGAACCCTGGTTGATATCCCCCCGGGAAAGGCTGAAAAGCAAGTTCGTGAAAAGCCTAAGCTGGCTCGGCTCTCACTGGCAAAAATCGAAGGAATGGGAAAAAGCCGTAGAATCTTACCTTCGAGGCCTGGAAATCGACGATTTGGCCGAAGAGCTTTACCGGGAACTCATGGCCTGCTATCAATGCCTTGGCCGGCGCGCCGAAGCCCTTTCCATATACCAGCGCTGCCGAGAAACCCTAAATGCAGCCCTTGGCATCGAGCCATCCCTGGAGACAATAAAACTCTATAAGTGCTTGATTTCAGAAGCCAAAACAACAATTTCAAGAGAATAGAAAAAATCAAAGTCGCTGAGACTCGCCGCCCCTCTTTTATCGTTTCATCCTCTTCCTCCAAACCTATTCTCTTTAAAAAAATATTTCTTAAATCGGAAATCTGTTATCAATCTGTTATCGCCCTCGTGATAAAAGGGTGACAAAAAGGCAAAACCCTGATGGAAAACTACCTCCTCCGCATTTACCGAATCGAAAAGGATAATCCCCGGAACCTAGTTGGGTTGGTCGAAAAAATCGGGGACAAGAAAAGAATGGGTTTTGCCAGCCTCGATGAACTTTGGGAAATCTTAAATTCATCGAAGGCAAGGAACTCGGAATCTCAATCTTCCATCGAGAAAAATGAATTTCAACTCGCGCCCGGAAGGGCAAAAAAAGGAAAGGAGGTGAGAGAGAAAAAAGTCCATAAATAGCGCTATGCCTTTCCCGTCCCGCAAAATGTGAAAAATGGAGAGAATCCCCCTCATACGTCCATGATTGTTTCCCGGGCGAAAGACGCAAGCAGGGAAAAGGGATTAGACGCGCCGGAAGGGTTGGCCGCCATGTGTTCCCACATCCCGGACCGGTGGCAGCCAATGCAGTTCCTATCAATTATATTTCCAAAAATTCTAAAAGGGGGAAGAAATATGAAAATGCGATGCAAGAGGAAAAAAGGCTTGTTACTAACCCCGGTTTTCATCCTCCTGGTTTGCACCCTCTTGGGCGCTGTAAATATTTGCTCCGCCGGAGCCCCCCAATATGGCGGGATTCTCCGCACCGCCTTTCCCGCCGAACCGAGAAGTCTGGACCCGCAGATGGGAATAACGGACAACGAGAGCAATCTCGTGGGGAATCTTTATAACACCCTTCTACGCTGGAATAAGGAG
>CAYZTZ010000244.1:0-3105 GCA_964481255.1 uncultured Acidobacteriota bacterium
CTGTAGAGCCGTGCTCACACAAAGAATCGTGAGAGGTCGGGTCTCCAGACCCGTCCGGAGTGAGCCGCAGAGGAGGTCGCACGGCTCTGGAGAGCCGCGCTCACGAATTGTGATGATTAGATGAAGAACAGAGTTTTAAACATAGCGGCAATCCTGCTTTTCGTTCTTGTTTTCGGACCGACTTTTATTTGGCTCTGGCAGCGCTGGACGATCAGCATCTGGCACAACGGCCATGGAATGTTCGTGCCGCTTGTCGTGGGCTACCTGGCCTACCATGCCCTGCGAGCCGATAAATCACAGAACGAGGAGAGCTCCGCCTGGGGATTTGCCCTGTTCATTCCTGGCCTGATCCTCGTCATCATCGATAATCCCATTAAAACGCAACTCCTTTCAGCCGTCGGATTGATCTTCTGCCTGATAGGTCTGATGCTGCTCGTGTTCGGCGCGCGGCGGACCGGCGCCTTCGCCTACCCATTGCTGTTGCTGTTTTTGATGCTTCCCATCCCGACGGCCTTTATAGACAGATTCATTCTTTTCCTGAGGCAAATCAGCGCCACCGGTTGCGCCTACTTGACGGACCTGACGGGGATGCCGGTCCTGCGGGAGTTTACGACACTGCACCTGCCCAATTCCTCGCTCGTGATTGCCGAGGCATGCAGCGGTTTCTCGACTCTATACGCCTCCGTCACCATGGCGCTTATTCTCTGCTACATGGTATCGTCCAACGCCAGGCGCGCTTTGATTCTGCTTTCCTGTTTTCCCTTGGCGATCGCCTGCAACATCGTGCGCTGCACCGCGCTGGCATACCTTGTGAACTATCGCGGCCCTGAGGTCCTGGGAACGCCTTTGCACCCTCTGACGGGGATTCTCTCTTTCTCGGCCGCGCTGGGCCTTCTATTTGCAGTCGCAATGCTTGGCGACACAAAGGGAAAAAAACTTGACGAAACCCTCGAACCGATACACGCGGCACATCGCCGTTGCGCTGCTGCTGACGCTGATCCCGGTAAGCCTTCACTCCTACATTAATCTGAAAGCCCAGGACCGGGTATCCTTTGAGGCTCTCTCCGGCCGGTGCCATGGAAAGACGGACTCGGAAACGGTCGGCCGCCGGTTGAGGGCCCAATTCGGCGATGTGCAGTGGCATGCGGGAGTCCTGGCCGATCGGGATGATTCCCCTTCCCTGGATTGCTGGATCCTGCGGTCCTATGACCCGAAAAAACTCTACCACCTGCCCGAAATAGGGCTCCTCCACGGCGCCGCGGCAAGCCGCAGGGCTGTGGACGAGGTTCCATGGAAAGACGGGACAGTGCCGATCCACCGGGTCTATTATCCGGACAACGACGGGGATATCTATGCCGCCTACTTGCTGATTTATAATTCGCAGCCGGTCGCGAATCCCTATCTTGCGCAGATCCTTTCGTTCCCGCGGCAATTGCTGACCGGCAGTGCGCCCATGAACCTGCTATTCGTATCCGGAAAAGGTCCGCGCGGCACGCTTGCCGTCATGGAAAAAAAGGGCAACCGCTGGCTGGTTGAATCCCTGAGCTATTACCGATCGCTATGCGGAAATTGATTCAGGATTGGCGGAGGGATTGTCCGCGATAATGACTCATTCAATTTCACAGCATCCGCCCAAAAGCGCATCCGGAAAGTCCCCGGGATGGAGAGGACGAATTTCCCCGTTTCTCCTGCTCTTCGTTATCGCAAACCTGACTATCGGCGCCGTCGAAGCCCTTTTGCTGAATATTAAACAGGATTATTTCAGAGGCGGATTCCTGGCGACAAATGTGCTGGACACATCCGCCTTGAAATCCCTCTTTGCATTCTCCAGCATTGTGCTCGACGCCGCGCTTATTCTTTTCCTGTGGCTGATCTTTATACCTTTATTTTCCCGCGCTCTCCGCCTGTCAAACTCCAGGCTGTTTACGGCCCTCGCGCTGATCACCTTTGCGGTCCCCTTCGTTTGGGACTATATCCACTATGAAATTCAGGCATATCTCAGCGACATGATGGACCTGAAGCTCATCTGGGAGCTGGCCGGGCGCAGTCCGCAGGAACTCCTGTCCCAATGGGGAAGCCATTTAACCTATTTTACGGCGGCAATATTTCTCGGCATGATGGTTCTGGCCCTGATGATCGGAGCCTGGCGCCACAGGGAAATCCCCGTGATGGCTCGTTTTACCCGGGGAGATCCGCCATCCTTGCGGACCCTTCTGGGCTGGGCGGTATTGAGCGCGGCCTTGGCGACGGCAATCCTCACAGGTGTCACTTTGAAGGACAATCCTGTTCAATTCGGCCTCTTGAAAAAGCCCAGCGGCATGGCATTGAAGCAGATGATCCAATGGACAACGGACCTTGACCGCGACGGTTATGGGTTCATGTCCAAACCCAGGGATCAGGCGCCGCTGAACGGCCGTTTGCATCCTTACGCCATTGACATACCGGGTAACGGCATTGACGAGAACGGCATCGCGGGAGACCACCCGGCCGATCATTCTCTGCCGCCCGATAACATCGACCAGGCAATTCCATGGCGCCATACTCCCAACGTTCTGTTAGTGCTCTTGGAGAGTGTGCGCGGAGACATTCTGGAAAGAGAAGTCAACGGCCGGCAAATCGCGCCCGCAATGCGCAAGCTCGCAGGCGAGGGCGCGCAGTCAAAGCTGGCATACACCCATTGCGGCTCCACAGTCCCTTCAAGGGCTCAGCTGTTTGGAGGACGCATTCAGCCCTATCCAGGCCAGACCACTCTGATTGACGATTTCAAAAGAAATGACTATTACGTAGCGTACTTCTCCGGTCAGGACGACTCATTTGGAGACAGCGCGCCCCTGGTCGGATATGATCGCGCGGACATCTTCTACGACGCCCGCACCGACAAGGACAAGAGATACACGCAGTTCTCAACGGCCGCCAGCCTGGCGGTTTCCTGCAAGCTGGTTAACCGGAGGGTGCTGTCCTTTCTGGACAAATACGACCCGACACGCCCGCTCTTTCTTTACGTGAATTATCACGACACGCACTTCCCATATCATCACCGCGAACTGGATAATCTTCTCGGCATAGAACCCATCGAAAGGGGTCAAATAAGGCCCGGAGCGGCAG
>CAYZTZ010000245.1:0-3082 GCA_964481255.1 uncultured Acidobacteriota bacterium
AGCTTTTCCTCTTCCCTAGATCACGGACGGGTCTGGAGACCCGTCCTCACACGAGCTTTTCGTGAGCACGGCTCTCCAGAGCCGTGCGTCAGCCTGTTCTGCAGACTACCGGGCGGGTCCGGAGATCCTCCTTCACATAAGCTTTTCTTCTTCCCTAGATCACGGACGGGTCTGGAGACCCGTCCTCACAGAAAATATTGTCAGCCCCTGTCACTGCTTACGGACGGGTCTGGAGACCCGCCCTCACATGGGGAAAGCGGGGAGAAAAAATGTGCTGAACCATAACCCTTGATCCGTCGATGAGTAGTGCGTGAACCCGCAACCAGAGACCTTTAACGCGGTCAACGAACTGCTCCGCGCCATGGAGCGGCCGGAGGAGTTCCCTCTCATCCCGACCAAACTCGAGGAAACCGGTCTCAACTTCAAGTTCGTCGTCGCGCTGCTTTTCAAGACCATCTACATCCTCGGCCTCGAGACCAACGTGGACATCGCCGCGTTTATGAAACTCAGCCAAGGCATTGTGGACGACCTGCTGAGCCGGCTGAAACAACAGTGCTTCATCGAAATCCGCGGCTTCAACGGGTCGGACTCGCGCATCATGCGCGTCGCTTTGACCAACGCCGCCAAGGACCTGGCGATCGAGGCGAGCCGCCAGTGCGAGTACGTCGGACCCGCGCCCGTTCCCCTGAAACAGTACCAGGAGCAGGTCAAGAAGCAGAGCCTGAACAACGAAAAAATCTCCCTGGACGACCTGACCGTTACCCTGTCCCACCTTGTCCTGCCCGGCAGCATCATCCGGCGGCTCGGCCCCGCCATCAACTCCGGACGGTCCATTCTCATTTACGGCCCGCCCGGTAACGGCAAAACATCGATCAGCGAGGCCATCGGCAACGCCTACCGGCAGCACGTCTATATCCCGCACTGCATCGAGGTGGACGGCCAGATCATCCGCGTTTTCGACCCCACGGTGCATAAGCCCATTCAGCCGCGTGAAACGGATGTTCAGGACCACCGCAGTCTTCTTCGGAAACGCCTCGACCCGCGCTGGGTGAAGTGCCGGCGTCCGGTGATCATCACCGGGGGCGAACTCACCCTGGAAATGCTGGATCTCGATTTCGATGAAAACTCCAAGTTTTATGAGGCGCCGCCGCAGGTCAAGGCCATGGGCGGGATCTTCATCATCGACGACTTCGGCCGCCAGCTCGTCCAGCCGAAGGACCTGCTGAACCGCTGGATCATCCCCCTGGAAAGAAAAGTCGATTACCTCACGATCCATACCGGCAAGAAGTTCGACGTGCCGTTCGACGAGCTGGTCATCTTTTCGACCAACCTTCCGCCCGAAAAACTCCTGGACCCCGGCTTGCTCCGCCGCGTGAAATACAAGCTGCGCATCGAGCCGCCCAGCATGCCGGAATACGTCACCATTTTCCAGCGCGTCTGCAGGGAACACAACATCGCCCTGCCGGACAACGTCCTCGCCTACCTGCTGGAGGATTTCTACCCGCGCACCGGACTGCCCTGCGCCGGCTTTCATCCCATCTTCATTGTCGAGCACGTGATCGCCTCCTGCCGCTACCAGGGGATTGAGCCGAGACTGACCGAGGAGTTGGTGCAGGATGCCCTGGAAAACCTGTATATAACGGATTCGCCGGAGCCGGAGGAGGCCGGTGTCCTGCGGCCTTCTGTGTTCACCAAACCTTCCTGAGCGCCCGCGGCGGGCGGCGTTTTATTTGACATCGATTTGGATTCGGCCATAGCATTTCCCAATAAAGGAGATCACAACGATGCGCCGCGTGTTCATGGCATTTAACGGAATCACTCTTCTGTTCGCGCTTGGGCCCGGCACATGCCCGGGACAAGACAGGGCCAAGGATGAGCCGCCGCCGTTTCAGTGGCTGGATGGTTCGGGGGAAACCTCCGGGGTAAGACTCGCGACCCTTAAACTGCGGCCGCTGTCCCTCCAGACCTCCGGGGTGCCCGCGGTCTCGATCGAGGAGGAAAAGGTGCAGGTGGACCCCCGGACGGTCCGCGTCACCCGGCGGGTCTATAACGCGTCGGTGAGCGGGGGCAGGGAACTGACGGAAACCGTCGTGGAGGAAATCAGGAGCCTGCCCGGGGACCGCGTCCAGGCCGAGCGGACCGTTTCGCGCAGGGACGCCAACGGGCGTTTCAGCGCCGTCCGTAAGGAGACGCAGGAAATAACGCCTCTCGGGACGGACGCCTTCCAGGTCCGCAGGACCCTGCTTCTTCCGGGTGTCAATAACACCCTGGTGGAGAAAGAACAGATCCAGCAGACGGAACGCCGCAAGGGGGAAAGCGTCGTCGAGATCGACCGCACGCGCTATGTGCCGGACGCAAACGGGAAATGGGGGACGGCGGAACGCAGGGTCAGCCGGAATACCCTGGGCAAAGACCGCACCCTGAGCGAAGAGCAGGTTTACAGAAGCGACTTCAACAACCGCCTATCCCTGGCGCAGCAGCTCCGCGTGAATGAGTGGACGGACGCGGCGGGGCAGACGCGTCTGCAGTCGGAAGTCTACGAGCCCGATATCGAAGGGAAATTCCGGCTGGGGAGCCGGACGACGCTGGTGCAGACGCCGCTCCAGAACGGCCGGCAGGAGACCACCGAGGTGCTTGAGCGGCCCAGCCCGACGGCGCCCAATGCCGGGTTGAGAACCGTGCGGAAGATCGTCGAGAATCTGCGCGTGATCGGTCCCGATCAGACCGAAAGGCAACTGGACGTCCTCGAACCGGACGTGAACGGCCGGTGGCAGAAGCATTAGGGTGCCAGGCTACCGTGTCCCCGCTTTACCGGGGACACGGTAGCCTGGTACCTGATCATTACGTGAGGATGGGGCTCCAGGCCTGTCCGGTGGCTCAGGGAACAGGGGGACGCACGGCTCTGGAGAGCCGTGCTCACGTGAATATAAGGGGAAAACCAATCTCGTGTGAGGACGGGGCTCCAGGCCTGTCCGGTGGTCCCGGGAACAAGCAGACGCACGGCTCTGGACCTAAAACTTTTCTTGCGGACGGGTCTCCAGACCCGTCCGTGATCTAGGGAAGAGGAAAAGCTTATGTGAGG
>CAYZTZ010000246.1:0-3053 GCA_964481255.1 uncultured Acidobacteriota bacterium
TGGTAGAGGGGAACGCACGGCTCTGGAGAGCCGTGCTCACGGAATAAAGGGGAGAAACTGATTTCGTGTGAGGACGGGTCTCCAGACCCGTCCGTAAGCAGTGATGGAGGAGAACGCACGGCTCTGGAGAGCCGTGCTCACGAAAGAATCGTGTGAGGATGGGTCTCCCAGACCCGTCCGGTGACCCCAGGAACAGGCAGACGCACGGCTCTGGAGAGCCGTGCTCACGCAACATAGGTGGCGTCCCGGGAAGGGAGACGCACAAACATAAGTAGGGGCAGACGCACGGCTCTGGAGAGCCGTGCTCACTTTTTATTGGCAGGCGAGCAGGATGCGCGCGTCGACGACCCGGGCGCCCGACCCTGTCGGGAGCACGATGAGCGGGTTGATATCCATCTCCTCGATCTCCGGGAAATCCGTCACCAGCTGAGACAGGCGCGTCAGGGAAGTCTCGATCGCCTCGATGTCCGAGGGCGGCTCGCCGCGGAATCCGCGCAGCAGCCGGATGCCCTTGATCCCCTCGATCATGTGCCGGGCGCTGAGCTCGCGGATGGGAGCGATGCGGAAGGTGACGTCCCGGAAGACCTCGACGTAAATGCCGCCCAGCCCGAACATCAGCAGGGGGCCGAAATGCGGATCGCGCTTCATCCCCAGGATCGTCTCTTTACCCCCCCGCACCATCTCCTGAATCAGCACGCCCCATATCTCGGCGTCCCGCTTCGCGGCCTTGACCTGCGCGATCAGGTCGCTATAGGCGGCCCGGACGTCGGCCTCGGACAGCAGGTTCAGCTTCACGCCCCCGACGTCCACCTTGTGCACTATTTGCGGCGAAACGATCTTCATGACGACCGGGAACCCGATTTCCCTGGCCGCGCGGACGGCCTCCGTTTCATCCTGGACAGTCCTGGAGCGCAACATGGGGAATCCATAGGCCTGCAAAACGGCGTGCGCCTCCGGCTCGGGCAGGAACCTCCGCCCTTCACTTTTCGCCTTCGATAGGATTCCGCGCACCGTTTCGGGCTGAACGTCGTCGAAATGCTTGACCGTCGTCCGCGGGCGGGTGCGCCATCGCACGTAGCGCGCCATGGCGCCGAGAGCCCGGGCGGCGTCCTCCGGGAAACGGTAGAATGGGACCTGCGCTTCCTCCAGGATTTTCAGGGAGGATTCTATGTCTCCCGTCGCCATGTAGACGGCGAAAACCGGCTTGTTGGCGAATTTCACCTGCTGGGCGATGACAGTGGAGGTCGCCTCAAGATTGGTCGTCATCTGAGGAACACAGATCACGATGACGCCGTCCACGTTATCATCCGATAGGACTCCCTGGAGGGCGAGCTGATAGCGCGCCTCCGTCGCGTCCCCGACAAGGTCTATGGGATTGTTCAGGCTTACGGTAGGCGGCAGGTGCGCCTGCAGGATCGATTTCGTCCTCGGCTCCAGCGCGGCCAGCTCCAGGCCGTGGCGCACCGCCGAGTCGGTGGCCATGATGCCCGGGCCGCCGGCATTGGTGACGATGGCGACGCGCTTGCCTTTGGGCAAAGGCTGATTGACGAAGGCGACGCCGAAGCGGAACAGCTCCTCGAGCGTCTCGACGCGCAGCACGCCGCACTGCGCGAAAAGCGAATCGAACACTTCGTCCGAACCCGCCAGCGCTCCCGTGTGCGAAGCCGCGGCCTTGGCTCCCTCCTTCGTACGCCCCGACTTGACGGCCAGGATCGGCTTTTTCTCCGAAATCCGCACGGCCAGGTTGATGAATTCCTTGGGGTCCTCCAGGTCCTCCACGTAAAGAAGAATGACGTCCGTCTGCGGATCGTCGCCCAGAGCCTCCAGTACGTGGTTCTCGTGGGTGTCCGCCTTGTTGCCGATGGAAATGAATTTTGAAAAGCCGATCTTTCTCGCGGCGGCGTATTCCAGCGCCGCGACGCCGACGGCCCCGCTCTGGGAAATAAATGCGATCCTGCCGTGATAGGGGAAGCTGCGCGAGAAAGTGGCGTTGAGCGAGACGTCAGGGTCCGTGTTGATGACGCCGAAGCAGTTGGGGCCGACGACGGTGATGCCGTACTGCTGCGCAATTTCCTGCAGCTGCCGCTCCCGTTCCACCCCTTCCCCGCCGACTTCCTTGAAACCGGCGCTGATGACGATGGCCCCCTTGCAGCCCTTGCGGCCCGCTTCCTTGAGGACCTGCGGCACCATGCCGGAAGGAACCAAGACGACGGCCAGGTCTACCTCGTCGGGCACATCCAGCACCGAAGGATAGGCGCGCACGCCCAATACATTCTTGGCCTTCGAGTTGACCGGATAGACGCACCCGTTGTAGCCGGCGAAAAGCAGATTGGCGAAAACGGCGCGCCCCAGGCTCTGGGGCTTCGCCGAGGCGCCGATGACTGCAACGGAACCGGGCGAAAAAATCGTTTTGAGTTGTTCGGATTTATTCACGATCGGGCACCCTTATGATGGGAATATTTCGGCAGCCGTCGCCGGTAAGACAAAAGGCCCGCACCACAGGGCTGGACGGATCGACGACGGAAACTATATACGAAACCAGATTAGCGCTCATGTTCAAAGCCACGTCCAGCGGCGTCGGCTCCGCGGGCAGATACCGATGCGAGTGGAAAACCCCGACGAAGCTCTCTCCGCGGGAAGCCATAACCTCCTGAACCTCCTTAACTTCCATCGCCGAGATCACAAAACCCAGATCGGGATTGAGGTAAAACTCCCCGTAGGACTCGAAAATGGCCTTCCATTCAGGTTCATTTCGGAGGTTTGTCGAACAACGATAAATGCTTTTCGGGTGGTACAAATCTACCCCCCCGATCAAGCCGTAGGCTTTATGGGGCAAGGAATAGAGGCAGACATGGATGAGCTCCTCGAAAAGGGATTCGGGGACATAAACCGCGGGCCTTGCAGGTGAAACCCGCGGGCACGTTACCGGACTTCGACCACCTTCCGACATGCAAAAAACTATAGCAGTCCGAGCTTCGGGCATCTAGAGAAAACAGGGGCTTCGGGCCCGACGCACGGCTCTGGAGAGCCCCATCGCACGGCTCTGGAGAGCC
>CAYZTZ010000247.1:0-3017 GCA_964481255.1 uncultured Acidobacteriota bacterium
CCAGGTGAATGATTTTGTTGTCCTGTCCGCCGACGTCGACGACGATAATCGGGCTCGGGAAGAAGTGGTGGGCGGCGCGCGAGTGACAGGCGATTTCGGTGCGCGTCGCCTGGGCGAAGCCGACGTTGTGCCGTCCGTAGCCCGTGGCGTAGACTCGCGCCACGCCCGAAGGGCCCAGGCCGCAGGCGGCGAGAGCCGCGTCCATGGCCTCCTGCGCGCATATCTCAAAGCTGACGCCGGTCCTCCTCACGTCCGAGCCAAGAATCCGGCGCCCGGCGTCCATGAGGACGACCTTGGTCGCGGAGGCGCCGACATCCACTCCGCCGTAGACAGCGTCCCGGCTCATCGCCCTTTCTTCTCCGCCAGCTGTTCAATGAAAGCCTCGATGTTGGTGCGGGCCTGCTCCTCCGAGTAGCAGCGCAGGTCGTTCAGGTCGCCGTGGATCACCAGCATGGGCATGTTGTATTTCGCGGCCAGCCGCTCCGGCATCCCGTAGCGGTTGTTCGAATTGTTGGGGCATGTCTTGGAGTCGTGAAAGATCATGCCGTCGATTTTATACCGTTCGATCTCCGTCTCGAAATAGCGCTCCTTGTACTCCTCGTTGCGCACGATCAAAAGCTCGGTGTAGGCGCGCGCCATGCTGCCGAACGGGTCCTCCGGGTCCAGGGCGGGGAACACCCAGCTGCTGCAGTAGGTCGAAGCCAGAACGCAGGCGTTCAGATCCGCAAACTGGCCCGACAATTCGCGCAGCTTGCCCCAGATGGGCATCCCGTCCCAATACAGGCGGAACCGCTCATCGTCGACCGCGCCGACCCCGTCCCGCACGCGCTGTCTCAACTCCTCCAGGAGGAGCTTGTAATAATCGACGGCGCTCTGCTCGCCCCTCAGTACCACGGCGGGCCCCATGTGGATGGTCCCGTCAAAAAACGTCAGCGGCGAGGGGGCGTTGGACGCGATGTGCAGCACCTCCTTCCAGAGATCCGTGCACTGGCGGGACAATCCCACCACCCGTTTCAGCTCCTCGTAATCCAGCTTTCTGCCTGAGATCTCCTCCAGCTTCGGGACGAGGGCCCGCATCTGGGCGGAGATGGAATCGACGTGCGCCTGGGTGATCTCTCCGATGGAGCGGTGCGTCTCGATGCCGATGACGGGCACATGAAATTCACGGCCGTAAAAATCGAACCAATCGCGCACGTCGCGGCACTGGTTCGTGTTGAAAACCAGCACATCGGGGCGCGGGGGGCCTTGGATGCCGGGGTAGGCCTTGCTGAGGGGGCTTTCCCCCTTCAGATAGGACCCGATATCGCTGGTCAGATAGGAACAGATGTCGGGAGAATAGCCCAGGGCGTTGGCAAGGGGAATGAGATCCGTGGCCATGCGCGTGGAGCCCAGCATGGCGCCGTGATTTTCCGGGAAAAAGACCAGAAACCCGGCGGCGCGCAGCAGCTCGGCCGGACCGACGCTGGTGCACCAGGCGATCTTGCGGCTCTTCGTTTTGGCGGCTTCATCCATCTCGCGGAAGTGCTGCTCCATGATCTCCTTCATCCTGGACGTCGCGTTGATTTTCTTATAGGCCTGAGGTTTTTTCTGTTCCTTGTTCACTCCCTGACTCCTGTTTTTGAAAAAAGGTATCGCGGACTCCGCGTTCGGAAACACGGCGCATGGAATCCGCCTGCATCTAAAGCCAAGACTCCGAGTCGCCCGACGCCGGAATCATCCGTCCTCCCGGCGGAAGCGGCGCAGTTGCCGGCCCCGCGTCTCCAGAGCATCGATCAGAGCCGCCATCGTGCGGTGCAGGGGCGCCGGAATACCCTTGCGCTCGGCTTCCTCCGCGATGCGGCGCATGAGAAACGCGTTCTCCGTCCTGCGGCCGTTTTCGATGTCGGCGAGCATGGACGGCCGATGCGAGCCGGCGCGCCGGTTGAAGCTCTTCACTCCTTCCGCGAATTCCGGACCGAAATCGCAGCCGTGCGCCGCGGCCACGGCCATGGATTCGGCAAGCAACGCATCCACGAGACGGGCCGTCGGGGGGAAATCGATCATTTCCCGGATGCTCATCCCGGTTACGGCGGCGACGGACATGGTGCAGGTGTTCAGAACCGCCTTTCTCCAGACGAGCCTCTTGATATCCCCCGTCGCTTCCGTTTCCAGCCCGGAAGCGGTTACAAGGCTGGCGATTTCCTTGCAGGGCGCGGCGCCTCTTTCGTCGAGCCACCCCACGTAGTTGGGAGCCTCGAAGAAGGTCTCGCGAATCTCCCCGAGACCGGCGAGCACGCCGGCGTAATTGACGACCGCGCGCAGGGCCCGGCCGCGCGGTATGCGCGGCACGAGGACGCTCTCCGTTTCAATGCCGTTCTGGAATGAGATGAACACGGCCCCGGACTGCTTGAGCCGGTCGCTCATCCCATCCAGCACATTACCAAGATCGCAGGCCTTAGTACAGATGAAAACGAATTCCGGCTCATAGGGATCCAGTTCTCCCGCCGAGCAAAGAAGATGCTCCGGCCTCACGTGCATCTCCTCCCGCCCGGTGACCTTCAATCCTTCGGCGCGGATGCGGTCGATGCGCTCCCTCCAGGTATCCACAAGCAGGACCTGATGGCCCGCGGATATCAGATGCGCGGCCAGGATCCCCCCGACGGGTCCGGCCCCAATGACTGCAATTGTCTTCGTCCCCATATCGACTCCCGAACGGACTTCGGTTCAGCCGCGCCGCGAAGCGGCGCCGGCCTGAATGTGTTGCCCGGCATGATCGGATTTCCGCCGCTTTCTGACCCACCCGGCACTCCATCATCACCGCCTCATCAGTGCGAACACGCCCCAGCCCAAATATTCGCGCGTGTAAGCGGCGTAGCGCTCGGGCTCCGAGGTCAATCGGGCTCGAACCTCTTTCGCAGACTCGTCGTCGGGATTGGCCTCAAGCCATCGGCGCATGGTGAGCCACTTGGCCGCTTCATACCTGTCCCAGCTGTCCTGGTCGGACAGAACCATTTCAACGACGTCGTAGCCGAGGCGGC
>CAYZTZ010000248.1:0-2968 GCA_964481255.1 uncultured Acidobacteriota bacterium
CGCGATCGCGTCTGCCAAAACCGCAAGAGCGGATCAGGCAAAACCGCTGCTCGAAGAGTTACACCAAATGGAACAAAAATCCTATGTGTCGCGCTCGATATTTTCCTGGATCTAAACCGCGATGGGCGAAATCGACAAAGCCCTGGAATGGCTTGAGAGATGCGTCGAAGGGCACCACACTCCGGCTTTGCCGGCTCGCGACTTCGCGCTCTTCGATCCCATCCGCTCCCTGCTGCGCAAAATGAACCTGGAGTGACGGCATCTCAAAACGTTTGGGGACCAGCCTGTTATATTATTGAATCCATGGAGCCGATCCGACAAAAGCAGAAGCGGGTTTCGTGGAGGGGTATTCGGGCACCGGACTTTACGTTGGCTATGTTCCCGGGTTTTCAGGAACTCACCGCCAAGCGAAAAAACTGGACAAGCCCCGTGAGAATCTTCGGGAAGTTATCAAAATGCTTTTGGAGGGCGGAGGCCCTATTCTCGAGACCGTGTTTGGGGAAGTTCAAATAATTCAGGTTGCCGGACGGCAAAGCCCCCGGTTTTGAGACCGTAAGAAGCTTGGGGAGAAGCCGCAAGAATCCCGGAATGAATCCAAAGGCAATCAGCCTGCAAAAAACGCCGCTTATTCTTTCGGCGCGACCCAGCACCGCATCCGCCAAACCATGATCCGCAGGAGCCCTGATACCGGCTTTCGGCTCCCAGCCTGATCCGCATACCCTCTTGGATTCAGCCCGACGGCGGCGCCAAGCTTTCGCGGAACATGAAGATTCGCTATGGATAAGAATTCCACCGGTTGTATAATCGGCCCATTCAAGCCAGCTGAATCGGAGGTCATTATGTTCTGCCCATCCTGTGGCTCCCAGAACCCACAAGGCTCTCGGTTTTGTACTTCATGCGGAGCGGCGCTTCCGTTAGATCCGGCCGCCGCGGCGCCCGAAACTCCGGCCCCTGGCGGGCCCTATCCGTCGTCTGCAGACCATTCCAGCATTGCCGGCCGGCGCATTGCCAGCCTGGGGGACCGCTTGATCGCCGTCATCCTTGACAGCTTGCTCCTGATGGCCGCTTTCGCGGTCATCGGCATGTGGGCGGCGCTCCGCTGGGGAGGCGTTACTGAAAACGGGTTTAAGTTGCTGGGAAAGCCGGCGGCGCTGGCCATGGCGGCCGTCTTTATCATCGGATTGCTTTACTATTGGTTTTTGGAAGCGTTCGTCGGAGCCACCATCGGCAAAGGCATTGCCGGCATCCGCGTCTGTAACGAAGAAGGGCGCCGATGCGGCGCGCGGGCGTCGTTGATTCGCAACATCCTGCGGCTGATCGACGGGCTCGCGGTTTACCTCGTGGGTTTTTTCATCGCTCTGTTTTCAAAAAGACGCCAGCGGCTGGGCGACCGGCTGGCAGGAACCTACGTCGTAGAACATGAGACGGGGCCGACGTTGAGGGCGACTCTGGTCCTGCTGTGGCTGGCGTTGCTGGCATTCGGCGTGCTGGGAGCGATCATGCTGCACCGCCAGGCGCCCGCCGGCGCCGCCGTGACGGCGCAAAAGGCGGAAGAAACAGCCGGTGGAACCGCAAGCCCTTCCGGCGTCGGACACGTGTTTCCACCGGTCGTTACCAGCGGCGACCTGAAGCTGATTAATTTCCGTTTTACGGAGAAGGAAGACGGACCGCCGAGGGACACGGCACCTTACAAGCACAAAGACAGGATACGCGCCGAATGGGAACTCACCGGATACGATACCGACGCGCAGGGACGGATGAACCTCGCCTATGATATCGCGGTGAACGATCCCAACGGCGTCCGACTGTATGGCGTGCAAAACGCAATGAATCAGGTTGCCGGCGAGGTGAAGCCTATTCCCATGTTCTTTTGGCTGGAGCTGCCCCGTTTCGCCCCTCCCGGCGATTATCGCGTCGAAATCAATGTGCAGGATAATATAAAAAACACGAGCGGCAGGCTTACGGCGGGCTTCACGGTAGAGGCCGATCCCTTGCCGATTTCAACCCAACTGGAGATCCGCGATTTCCATCTGTCCCTGAGCGAAAACGGGCCCCTTCTCAATCCGGCGGCTATTCCTGCAGGCGCGACGGTCTATATGTCCGGCAAAGTTGCGGGCATGACGTTCCGCGATGACCAGGTGGACCTCCATCTCAGTTTTCAGCTGTTCGGTCCCGACGGTGAAAAGCTGATGGACAGGCCCGACTTCCTCACCATCAAGGACTCTTTTTCGTATCACCCGGCGACCTTCTTTTTGCCCATTTCGGGGCATCTGGGACTGCCCGCGGATATCGCCAAGGGGACATACACGGAGAAATACACGCTGACGGACAGGATCGGCGGGACCATCCGAACCTATGAGCTGACGTTCGATGTGCGGTGACGAAAGCCCCGCGCCGGTTCGATACACTGCGACGCAAAGGATGCCGCCTTGTCTCCTGTGAAGGACAAACAGGATGCGCCGCCGGACTCGCTCGGCCGTCAGCGCCGGTCCCCCCATTTGGACTCGTCGACGGCATAGGCCGAACCGTCAATCTCGGGCGGCAAAGCCTCCCAGAAGAATCGTATGACGTCGATCTTGAGGGCGCCTTTGTCGTCCAGCTTCAGCTCGTAGAGAGACAGGTAATCTTTCCTCACCTTGACCCTGTCCGTTCCCGTTTCATAAACCGTCGCCTCGAGAAAGGCGACCGCAGCCAGGCGTTTCTCATCGACGAAGATGTCATGAACGACGAGCTTTTCATAGTCCGACGGATGGCCGGTCAGCATGCCGTAAAAAGCTTCCCTCCCCTTTATGGCGTTCTGCGGCCCCCCGAAGATATACATATAGGGAATAAAGGTGAAATCCGGCGCGAAGTATGCGTCCATCCGATGCACGGTCGCCGCATTCTGGGCGCTGGCGTTGTATTCATCAAAGTAAGCTCTCATCCACTTCACGATAGCGTCGTACGTCGGTCTCATAGGCTTGTCCCC
>CAYZTZ010000249.1:0-2894 GCA_964481255.1 uncultured Acidobacteriota bacterium
GGTTGTAGTCGGCTCTCAGAAAAAGAGTCCCGACCCATATCCCCCCGATCAGGCCGAGCAGGCCGAAAAGGGCGTTCCAGTCCCCGCCCGCAAGGCGCAGAGCGGCCCTCCAGGGACACCCCAGAAAGACAAGCGCCCCGATCATGGCGAAAACCCCGAGCATGAAGCGCACAATGGGCGCGGATCCGGCCCTCGCGCGAAATTCCTTGAAAGCGTAAGCCGCGATCATGGACCCGAGCACAAACCCGATGATTTCGGGCCGCATGTATTGGACCGCCGCCGCCCTGTGGAGTCCCAGCGTCCCCGCCATGTCCCGCTCGAAACAGGCGACGCAAATACCCATGTTCGGTGGATTGCCCCATTTCTGCAAAACCGGGGCAAGGATCCCGATAACGGCTCCCACCGAAATGATCCCCCAACGAGTCGCGAAAATCTTCACAAGTTCAGTCATAGGCTTTTTCCCTATAGGATTTTGTATACATCCGGTTGAAGTGGTTCAATTCAGCCTCGCATGCCCGCCCGGCGTTCGCGTCCGATCGCGGTTCCCGGACCGCGGCGAACGCCATGAAAGTTCAGATGCCGACCTGTGTCTGGATTGTGAATCAGTTATCCCTTTCGCAAAGATGGTTTCACAGTTCCGCAGGGCAAAAAATCGGCTCACGGCAACGGAAACGAACGCATCCCGATCCGTGCGGATCGCGATCTATCAGAATCCGGCGCCGTGGTTACGGATTATCAGCGGAGTCCGGGAAAGGGAATATCAGGGCGGCGTTACGAAGGAGATAAAACCACCGGATGTGGGCCCTTGATTTTCCCTTGGCGACAAACCGCCGCCGCGAAAGCCGGCCTCCCGCACGGGGAGCCGCAAGGCTCACATCACCGTCAAAACGCGAATGCGTGCTTCATCTGCATGCATCTCCTTAAAGCGCAGGTCCTAAATAATGAAAGCCGGTTCCACCATGTCAAGGAAATTATCGCATGGGTCCCCACGGCGGTCTAAGAAACGCTTTCAAAACCTTCGTGTCTTGCCTACCTCTATTCTCGTGAGCACGGCTCTCCAGAGCCGTGCGTCTGCCTGTTCTTCGAGCCACCATAGATCGTGAGGCTTGCCCGCACATGAGCTTTTCGTGAGCACGGCTCTCCAGAGCCGTGCGTCTGCCTGTTTTTCGAGCCACCATAGATCGTGAGGCATGCCCGCGCATGAGCTTTTCGTGAGCACGGCTCTCCAGAGCCGTGCGTCTGCCCGGCCCACGCACGATATGCTCAGACAGACGGACGGGTCTGGAGACCCGTCCGCACACACTTCCCTTTCGTAAGCACGGCTCTCCAGATGCTGTCTAATTTAAAATTTAGCTCTAATAAAATCAGTGACTTACGCCAGCTATATAACGTGGAATGCGAGTCTTGGGACAGCCTCTCCGGAACCGTGCGATAGGAGATAGCAGAGAATTCTGACGGACGCGCCGGGCTTCACTCGATCGCCGGCAGAGTGATCTTCTCCGGCTCGAAGATGACCTGCCGCTCGCCGGCCTCGACCTGCCCGATTTCCAGAAGATCGTATCCGGCCTTTTTCCCCGTCCGGATGGTCCGCTCCACTTCCTTTTCCGGGACAAAAACGTAGAACCCGATCCCCCAGTTGAAGGTCGTCAGGCAGTTCTTCAGGCTGACTCCCGTTTCGCGCATGAACTGGAACAGAGGCGGGATTTCCTCCACCCATCTCTTTACGCGATAAGTGAACGGCTTCTTCGCGTAGGCGATCTTGGAGACACCGCCCCCCGTCCCTCCGAGCAGAGCGTGAATTTCGATATCGTTTTCCTGCAGGGCCTCGACGAGGCGGACATAGGAACGTGTGGGGATGAGCGCTTCCTCACCCAGAGTCCTGCCGTTCGGCAGCAGATGAAGGAACCGGTCCTTAAGCGTCAAAGCCCTCTTGATGACCAGGGAAATCCCGTTGGCGTGGATTCCGGAGGACGTCACGCCGATGATGCGGTCCCCGGCGGAAAGCCTCGCCCCCGTGACCATCCGGCTGCGGGGCGCTATGATGCCCGTGACGCATCCCGATAGAGACGGCGCGCTGCGCACCGGCGGTTCGGCCTTGACCAGGTAGCGCAGGGCGGGCGACTCCCCGGCCGGCAGAGCCATGCCGCACATCCTGCACGCCTGGTAGAAGCTCTCCGCCAGATCGCGGCTCCGCTTTTCATCCATGAACCAGTCGCTGTCGCCCGCCGCCACCTCGTCGGTGTAGATCACGGGCATGGCGCCCTGGCAGATCACGTCATTGGCCGCCATCAGCGCCGTGTCGATTCCGATCCCCTCGTAATAGGTCCTGCCGGTCCCGGCGTGCTGATACATCCATTCGGCGATCCAGTTCTTGTTGCCGAGCCCTTCCTGGGTCATGCACCAGCAGTGAGGCTTCCCGCCGCGATACCGGAAGACCACACCATGGGCGCCCAGGCTTTCCGGGTCGACCTCGATCCCGCGCCTGTTGGGGAACTTGAGAGTCCTGCGTCCGGCGCGGACCATGGCCATTTTAAAGGGCTCGATCTTGGCGTAATCAACGCCCGAGCCGGCGTATTCGGATTTCGATTGTCTGCGCTGCATTGCTGCACCAGTATCGGTAATTACCGCCGCAATTCCGCCCGTTGACCTCCGCACATAGCTGTATCTCTTGCGTCATCGACACTTTAATCAATCGGCCTGTAGAAGACAATGGGGAAAGAAGCAAGCCGGCCGATTGCACGGCGACGGTTCTGCAGGCCTGCCCGGGGAGCATGGGCACGCACGGCTCTGGAGAGCCGTGCTCACACGGCAATGTGTGTGCGGACGGGTCTCCAGACCCGTCCGTCTGTCTTAGCCTATTGCATCCGCTCTGGAGAGCCGTGCTCACGAAAAGA
>CAYZTZ010000250.1:0-2878 GCA_964481255.1 uncultured Acidobacteriota bacterium
TCCTGAAGGTTTGGGGAGCCCCTTATACACGGTTGGATCCCGGCCTCAAGAATCCCCGCATCCATCAATTTGCCTTAGGTCTCAGCACTCAATTAACCGGCAGAATCGGTATCAGCGCTTTGGGGTTCCGCCGAACCGAGCGCGACCTGTTCTCTCTGGTTAACGAAGGGGTGCCTTTTTCATCCTATACACCGGTTGCCGTCTGGGATCCCGGTCCGGACGGCCATCGGAATGCAGGCGACGACGACAGCCTGATCACCGCCTATGATCAGGACCCGGCGACCTTGGGAAAGGATCGCTATTTGTTGACGAATCCCTCTGGACATAGCGGCTATGCGGAAGGATTTGAGCTGAAAATGGATCTCGCATTCAGCAGCTTTCGGGCCGGACTCTCCATGATGAGACACCGGGCTGTGGCATCGACAGCCCCGGGCATGCTGGCCTGTGAAAACGATACGAGCGCGCTCCTCGGAGTATTCGACGACCCCAACAAGGCGATCCTGGCGCGGGGCAGCACCTATTTCGACCGCGGCACGATGGGGCGGATCTGGGCCAGACACAGCCCGATCCGGGGAATCCAGTCCTCCGTTATCATCAGCTACCAGGACGGTCTTCCCTACGGCCGCTATCTGCCGATCAAGGGGTTTAATCAGGGCGTCTTCGGAATCCTTGCCCGCCAGCGCGGTCCCGGCGACGCCGGATCCTCCGGCGGATTCCGCACCGTGCACTATAGAAACATTGATTTGCGCATCGCCAAGGAATTTCCCTGGGGCGCGGGACGGATGTCGGCCCTTGTCGACATCTTTAATCTCGAGAACCGGGGACAGGCCCTGCTGCAGACCGACGTCACGGCGCCCACGCACCTCTGGAGGATGCCTTTGCGCTTTCAGACGCCCCGCAGTATCCAGCTGGGCCTGCGCTATAGCTGGTAAAACAGCCCGCATTCAGTGTATAAGACGGGAAGCGCAACAAGCGTTGTACCAGGATGGAGTGTCCCATGCGAAAACTGAGGATGGTTATCGGGGACGTGGAGATCGACGCGGAGCTTCTGGACACGCCGACGGCGGATTCCATATGGGCCGCCCTTCCATTCAGCTCCAAAGCCCAGACATGGGGCCAGGAGGTTTATTTCACAACCCTGGTCAGGGCGAAAATTGAGCCGGACGCCAGGGATGTGGTTGCTGCGGGTGAGCTGGCCTTCTGGGTGGAAGGGAACGCCATCGCCATCGGCTTCGGACCGACGCCGGTGTCGAAAGGCAATGAAATCCGCCTCGTTTCGCCGACCAATATATGGGGCAGGGCGTTGAACGACGTGAAGGAATTGCGCAGGGTCCGCTCCGGCCAGGCGGTTCGCGTCCAGGCTCTTTCGGACTGAAGATTCCTCCGCGCCTTTTTGCAGGAGCATTCATTCGGAACGGCGGACCGCTCGTGTTCTCTTCGCTCACCCGGGGCTGTTCCCCGATCGCCGCTATCAGGGTTATTACAGATTCCGAGTTTCGCGACCGAAGCTATTGACGCAGCTTCATATACGATACCTGAGCATGACGTTTTTTCCATTTCGGCTCTTTTATGTCCCAGGGAGGTGCATCGTGAAACGATTCCGTCAAGCGATCCTGTTCATCCTGCCGTGCTGCTTCGGCATTCTTTTCCCCTTCGCCGTTGCGGCGAGGCACTCTTTCGCCCAGGCCCCGCAGGCCTCGCCTGCGCCTGTCCCGGACGCCGTCGCCATACCGAGACCGACGGAGGAGGAAGTAAGGCTCGCCGAGAGCGCCTTGGCCAAGTTTCTCGAAAAGGCGGACCCTGCCGTGGTTGCCGTCCATAAAAAGTACCCCGGGCTGATTTCGGTTCGCGTTCCTCCTCCCAATTCCGCCATCGTCCCGTCCCTGGCGCCTTTCTTTCGGCAAAAGCATGAGGCCAATCTCGAGGTGGCCCGGCAGGGGAATATCGATGTCCTGTTCATGGGGGATTCCATCACCGATTTCTGGCGCAATCCGGACGGGCCCTTCGCAGGCAAGCCGGTCCTTGACAAATACTTCGGCCACCTGAAAGTCGCGAATTTCGGCATCGCGGGCGACACGACACAGGGCGTCCTTTACAGGCTTCAGCACGGCGAAGGCCAGGGCTTCAGCCCCAGGGCGGTGATGCTGATGATCGGGACCAACAACACCGGCCGCAATACCGCGGCGGAAATAGCGGAGGGGATCGGGGCGATCGTCCTGGAGATGCAGAAGGACTTTCCGGAGGCGAAAATCCTTCTCCTCGCGGTCTTCCCCAGGGGCACGCCCAGCGACCCGGTCCGCGCGACCATAGCCGAAATCAATAAGATCATTTCCAGACTGCATGACGGAAAACGCGTTTTCTATCTGGATATCGGGGAGAAGTTTCTGGACGCCCAGGGGAATATTCCCAAGGACGTGATGAGCGACGCTCTTCACCCTACCACCAAGGGTTATGAAATCTGGGCGGAAGCCGTCAAAGAGCCGCTTGCCGCTTTGTTGAAATAGAACCGGTCGGCAGCGGGACCTCGTCCCCATGCTTCGCGCACGGCTTGGAAGACCCGCCGGCACAAGTCTTGATTCTGTGAGCACGGCTCTCCAGAAGTGCGTCTGCCGGGCCCATGGACTATTACGCATCGGCAGATCTTCCCGCTCATGAGTCTTTGTGTGAGCACGGCTGCTCCAGAGTTGTGCGTTACCCTATTGTTCAGGCAGACGGACGGGTCTGGAGAGGCTGTCTCATAACCGGGAAATTAAAAAGATCGCTTTAATAGAATCAGTCATTTACGGCCGCCGAATGATCGGGCAGGCGAGTTTTGAGACAGCCTCTGGAGACCCGCCCGCACACAATTCCCCTTTTCGTGAGCACGGCTCTCCAGAGG
>CAYZTZ010000251.1:0-2876 GCA_964481255.1 uncultured Acidobacteriota bacterium
CTCCACCCGGCCCACTTACGCCTCCAAACCACTCCAAAAGTGAAGGTGGGCAAGGAAGAAGAAAAGGATTTGACAGATTGGGAAAATTTCTTATAGAATCGGAAAATGGGTGGCCTTTGAAGCTTAACCCCGGCGATGCACGGCGTTCGAAGCGCAAGGCACTCCATTGCGTTGATCCCTTCGTTCCGATGGCAGCCTTTCGGGGAATCGAAGCGCGGCAGGGGAAGCAGCCTCGCGACTCCCTGAAGCGAATTCAAACCGGAAACCTTTGGAGTTCCTGACCTCCCCTTTTCCTAAAATGGGGGAATCCACGAAGATTCTCGAATGAAGGTTGACCATGTACGAACTCTCCCACAAAATCGACCGGCAGAAGCTTTTCACCGGCGTCATTCTGCTCTGCATCGGCGGATTGCTGATGATCCTGGGGCAGGAGATCTCCTCTCCGTTTTATAAGACGGCTTGGATGGGCCTCATGGCCGTGGGGCTTTTCTACTATCTCTGGGGAAGGTTCTTCTCCCGGGAAGATGTCTGAATGAACTCCCGCACCCGGGGCAGGAGGTAGAGGTTTTCCAGGTCATAGCGGGAAAGCTCGCGGGCCAGAATGCGAGCGCATCGAGCGGGGGGCTGCCTTCTGTCGATCAGAATCAAATGTCGGTCCGGAAGCTTGCAGCCGCCGCTGTGAATGGTGACCTCATCGTCCGCCAGGTTCTCGTAGCGCACCTCGATTCCCAGTCGGGCCGCGAGGCCTTCCAGATTCTGGAGAAGGAGAGAGTCGGAAAACTCGGGGTCCATCGGATGCTGCCTGTTTGCCTGGAACGGGGACCGGATTCCGGAGAACCAGGGGTTGAAAATAAGCGCCGCTCGAAACGCAGCACCTCGCCTATTTCCATTATAACGAATTTTCGAATCGGGTTCAAAGGATCCTTTCTTGCTGACCGCTGAAAGCCGAAGGCGGAATGCTGAGCCATGAAAGCCTACCTGGACATCGAAACTTCCTTCCGCGGAGAGATCACGATTATCGGAGTATTTTGCCCCCCGGACCGGGTCCGGCAGCTCATCGGGGAGGAAGTGAACTGGACCAACCTCTGGAATGCCCTGGAGGGGGTCACGGAGATCCTGACTTACAATGGAGCCCGGTTTGATCTACCGGTCATCAAACGGCACACCAAGCTGGACCTCAACAAATATTTTGCCTGCCGGGACTTGATGTATGATTGCTGGAAAAGGAAGCTCTACGGGGGGTTGAAGAAGGTGGAGGAGCAGCTGGGGATCGAGCGGGGGTCGAAGGGGATTGATGGAATGGAGGCCATGCGTCTATGGGAACGGTATTGTCTCTACGGTGACGGAGAGGCCTTGCAGGCTTTACTGGCCTACAACCGGGATGACATCCAGAATCTTTTTTATTTGGAAGCCTCTTTGGCAGCGATTCCGTTACCCCCCTAAATGGATTGGCCAACCGGAAGAGGCGACAGCACAAAAGCAAACTTCGACTTTGGGAGAGCCGGGCCTTTGGCCAGGCAATTCTTCCTCATTCCAGCCTCTTTCTCTTCGGGGAAAGGGCCAGGTGAGGGAATCAAAAGAGAGGAGGGAAAGCGATGCAAAGATTGAACCGGGGCATCATTCTGGCAACCTTTTTTTTCTTCCTATTTTCTTCGCCCGGGGTCATGTCCTCCGGCATGGCTGACGCTCAAACGATCAAAATCGGGGTGATCGGCCCGATGAATTTCGTCCAGGGAAAGGGGCACTGGAATGGGGCCACCCTGGCGGCCGAGGAGATCAATGCTCAAGGAGGCATCCCCGTCGGCAACCAAAGAATGAAAATTGAGCTTTTCAAGGCCGACTCCAACGAGTTTATCAACCTGACCGATGCCACCAATGCCATGGAGCGCCTGATGACTCAATCCAAGGTGGATTTTGTCGTCGGCGGGTTTCGGAGCGAGGCGGTCCTGGCCATGCAAGACATCGCGATGGACTATAAAAAGCTTTTTATCGGTTGCGGGGCGGCCCATCCCGAAATCTGCGAGCGCGTGGGCAAGGACTACAACCGGTATAAATACTGGTTCCGGCAAACGCCCACGAATTCCCGGTACCTGGTCCAGGTATGTTTGATCAACCTGGGGACGGTGGGGGCAATCCTGAAAAAGGAACTGGGCATCCAGACCCCCAACGTAGCCATCGTGGCCGAAAAAGCCATGTGGATCGACCCCATGATCCAGGCGATCGAGGCAAATGTCCCCAAAATGGGCATGAAGCTGGTCGGCGTTTGGCGGCCCTCGGACAAAGCCACCGACGTGACCGCCGAGCTCACCGCCGTGCAGCGGGCGGATGCCCAGATCATCTTCACCATTTTTTCCGCCTCGGTGGGGATCACCTTCGCCAGGCAGGCCGGGGAACTCAAAATTCCGGCCGCCTTCGTAGGCATCAATGTTGAGTCCCAGAAGGATGGCTTCTGGGATGCCACCCAGCAGAAGGGGAACTACGCCGTGACCTTGAATACGTTTGTCCGCGGGGTCTATTACAATGACCTGACCGAGGGGTTTATCGACAAATACGTCCAGAGATTTGGCGAGACTCCTGAATACACGGCGGCAACCTATGATGCCATAAAATTTACCCTGGGGAAGGCCATCGAAGAGGCCGGGACGATGGATGCGGAAAAGTTGATTCCCGTGATGGAAAAGGCCGAACGGGTTGTCACCGCTGCGGCCAAAGGAAAGTTCGATAAAAACCATGACGTTGTCTTCGGCCCGGGCTATGCGACGGGGATCACTATCCAATGGCAGGATGGAAAAATGAAGGGTTGGTGGCCGAACGGTTGGGAAGGCGTAACCTATAAAGGCATGGTCCCTTATAAGCTGCCACCCTGGATGGTCCAA
>CAYZTZ010000252.1:0-2870 GCA_964481255.1 uncultured Acidobacteriota bacterium
CCCGTCCTCACACCATTTTCAGTGTGAGCACGGCTCTCCAGAGCCGTGCGTCGGCATATTCCGATGGACGGGTCCGCAGACCCCTCCGCGCATGTTTCTATTTTTTTATTTCCGGCGCATGGGCCGCCAGGATTCGGTTGCGGCTATGCTGCGCCACGAGGATTTATAGAGGCATCCAACGGGGCGAAGGAAAGATTCCCCATTGCTACAGCTTTGCGCTCAGATAAACCTGCAGCCCCATATCGCGCATTTCATCCTGCTGCTCTTCGAGCTTATCCACATGACCTTCCTCATCCTTGAGCAGCTGTTTGAAAAGCTGTTCCGTGCCATGGTCGTTCTGTGCGCAAGCCATCTTCACGAGCCGGTTGTAGAGTTCCACGGCGCCGAGTTCCAGTTTATGATCGTTATCGATCATTTCCGGAACGGTTTTCCCCACGTTCAAGGTCGAATATCTCATCTCCGGCGTTCCCTCAAGGAACAGAATGCGTTCGATGAGGGCTTCGGCGTGCTTCATTTCGTCGATGGACTGCTTTTTGCTGAGCTCCGAGAGCTTCTTGTAGCCCCAGTTTTCAAACATTTCGGCATGGACGAAATATTGATTGATGGCGGTCAACTCTTCTCTCAATGCCTCGTTCAAACCTCCAAGAACTTCCGGATTGCCTTTCATTTGCGAACCTCCTTGTTCTATGAGTTGGTTTCTTTCATGAAACTCGCGAGCATTTCAGGTCAATGCTGGAGCGCGCCGCGCACTCCAAAAATATCCAACGGACCGGGCTCCTGAATTCGGAAGCCGGGCTAGGCCGAGCCCAACCTGTTTCTTGACTTTAGCACATCGGCTACATGCTTCATACCCAGGCTCTCCAGGGTTTTCAGCGTGGGGTATCCTGTAGCCGGATCCCAGCCTTCCGTTTTATAGAAGGCGGTCTTCCAGCGCTCCACTCCCTTGTCTTCGAAATAGAGCTCCCTGCAATCCGCCCATTCCCATTTCGAGCCGTCGAAAACGGGCAGATCGGCCCCTTCGCCGGGGTTGTAGGACGCGCCGGGGCGATAGTAGTGGCCCGGGAACTTCTCCTGGTCCCTGTGCCGTCCCTGCATTACAAATATGGCCCGCTTCATGTTCCAGGCGCGTCGGCCTATCTCCATGCCGTCTTCGAAGGTATGGCTCCTGCCGGTTACGGCGTTGAGGAACTTCGGTTCGGCATCGGGAGTGTATCCCTTGCCTTCGGGATGCGCCTGGTTGAACAGGTTGAAAAAGCCCCAGTCGCAATAGAGGGCCGATTCCTTGTAGTACGTCGCATAATGCTGGCGCCAGGCGACCCATTGGGCCTTGTAATCGGAGTAGATTCCCGTCTTGTAGGCCCGTTCGCCCTGCCAGCTGTAGTCGAACCAAAGCGGTTCGCGGACCGGTTTTGTCCGGTCGGCCAGGATATTGACGTATTGCTCGCAGGTAAACTTCTGCTGTCTGCTGCGCCGGCCCATGTCGTGGTTGTTGATATCCCTGGCGTCCATGAGGTTGCCGTAGGCCCATTCCACTCCCGGCATCGACCAGTGGTTCTGATACCCCCACGCGGTCGTCCGGAGAATGGTATTAAAATCGTCGGGCAGTCGGCCGAGCTTTTCGGCAAAGCGGACGGTTCCCTCGGCGAGCAGGTCGCCGATGCCGATGCGTTTGGAAATCGCCATGGCGTACACTTCGGCGAACTCCACCCGGTCGTAGTGTTCCATCGGAAGAGGATATGTGTCCACTTTTTTGCCCGGTCCCACAACCCCGAGGTCGTACATCTTCCTGAGATACCATCCCAATGCCGTGTAGGCGGGGAGCTCCGGCTGGATGGGAAAATCAGCGGGGACTTTGAAGCTCATCGGCCCCATGAAGCATGTTTCCATGGCGTTGAGGCCGTATTTCTGAGCCAAATCGGTCGATTTCCACTGCACGTCCGTAGGAGTCCGTTTATAGGGAGGAGCCAGGGCGTACCATGTCGCTTCCGCGCAATTATCCGAATCGGCGCCGTAGACCTGGTTCCGGTTGTGGCAGCTCCTGCTGCAGGCCATGCAATTGGCGCCGACAACTCCGGGCTGGGCGCGCATCAATCCTCCGAAGCGCGGCCAGGTGGTCTCCCACCACTCGCGGGTTGCTCGCAGTTGCTTCGGGTCCGCCACCTGAATACTGCCGGTGCCTATGACGGAAATGGCTTTCAGATTCTTGGATCCGAAAACGCCGCCGAACCCTCCTTGACCGGCTCCGGACCCTCCGCCGTGTATCAGCGAAGCCACCCGGGTCATGTTTTCACCCGCCGGTCCGATGGTAACGATGGCCGGCCATTGCAGCGAATAGCCGTCTCCAAATTGCTGCCACTCGGTCCCGTATCGCGCGGGTGTCCTTTGCCAGATACGCTCCTGCGTTTCCCAGGTCGTGAGACCCCACAGGGACTTGGCGTCTTCCAGAGTGACTTTGTCGTTCACTATATTGATATAGACCGGAGATTCGGCTTTGCCGACCACAACCACTCCATCCCATCCGGCCATTTTCAGCATGCCGGCGAAGGCGCCGCCGAAATTGCTGTGGCAGAACCAGTTGACCGGCCACGATTGAGGCGACAGGCCGGAGACGCTGGTCCTGGCGGCGAAAGGCAGTCCGGTTCCGGACAGCGGTCCCGTCATCAGGATAACCGCATTTCTTGGATCGAATGCATCCTGCAGGTCCCAGTCGCCGGGCGCCACGCAGAGATCCCAGAAGATCGCCGCGGCCGTTCCATGACCGCCGCCGTAAGCTTCATATCCGGCGGAATCCAGTGAGCGGATCTGTCTGTCGGTCAGGTTTACCAGAAGTATCTTGCCTGCAAATCCTGGCGTTGCCATATGGATCTCCT
>CAYZTZ010000253.1:0-2837 GCA_964481255.1 uncultured Acidobacteriota bacterium
GTCCGGTTCGGAGGGAGGGGGAGCTGAATCCAATCGGCCCTTCCTACCCCTATCGGAAAATGGAGGTGTGTGAGGAGGGGCTCCTAATCCATCCGATAGCCTGGGGTCAGGTAAACGCACGGCTCTGGAGAGCCGTACTCACACAGCTGAGGGGTCAGGCGGCGTCCTCCGTGGGCTGGGCAAACGCACGGCTCTGGAGAGCCGTGCTCACGGAAAAGGAAGCAGGAGGGATAGAAGGTATTTGCCGAATTCGGACCAGACCTGCGCGCGGGCCGCAGCCGATTCCAGCGGCAGGCGCTCCGGGATGGCTACAAAAGTTAAACGGATGCCGCTCCTGCGGAACGTCCTCCGGAATGCCAGCGCCACCCTCCTCAGGTGTACCGGCGACGAAACCACAAGAAGGGAACGCACCGGCAAGTCCTTAAGATATCGAGCCAAAGCCCGCGCCTCGGAACGCGTCCCGAGGCGCCCGGGACGAACGGCGAGACAGAACGCGCCCTGGCGGTCCAGCCGCACCAGAAAATGACGCTTTTCCGGCGGCGTTTGAGCCACGCAGGCCTCAAGCCCTCCGTCCGATTCAAGGTTGAGCTCCCGGAATTTACGCCACTCAAATCTGCCGACGCTCAGTATCAATTGGGGCGCGTAACCGAAGCGCCACATTTTGAGGCCGTAGGCCTTGCGCTCCTGCCTGCCCGCCAGGACGAATATGCAGTCGGCCGGGCGCGGGGATTTGCCCACGTCCAGGAAATCATGGAGTCGCTGAGCGAGCTTTACCTTTATATTCACGGGCCACATACTATCCCTTCATGGCGGGAATGGCCAGTGAAGTTCTCGTTGACCGGCCGGCGGCTGTTTCATATAATATTGTCCACCCTCACCCATAAACTTCCCTAAGCAGCGGGGTAAAGATAGAGCGAAGCAGGACAAGCCAAGCGCGATAGTAAGATAAACCGCTTTTGCGGTTTTTGCCGATAAGTTGTAGGACGGAACGGTTGTTGAAGCGGGATTGAAAGCCTATGTGGCGGTACCTTGCGTTGCGGAAGCTTGGCGCGGTTTTTGCCGAGACCTTTTTGCTGGTGGGATGCGTTCTCATCGCGTACCTCATCCGTCTGCAGGGATTTCCATTCGGCCTGGAGGACCACCCGCACGTCCTGCTGAAATCGATTCTTATCGCCGCGGTTTTCCAGCTTTTCCTGCATTTAAACGACATTTACGATTTCCGTCGTTCAAGCACCGCCAAGGAATACGTCATCCGGCTCTTTCAATCGCTTTTCATGGCTTCGGTCGCCTTGAGCGTCCTCTATTTTATCGTGCCCGACATAATGGTCGGTCGCGGGATTTTTCTGATCAGTCTGATCCTCAGCTGCGTTTTCATCATCGGCTGGCATGCGTTGCTGCGCATCTATTGGGATAAACGCGCGCCCCACACGAATCTGCTTGTCCTGGGAACCGGCAATCTCGCCCGCGAGGCCGTCAGGGAGATCCTGAGGCATCCGGAAATGGGCGTGCGCGTCGTCGGATTCGTGGACGAGGACCCGAAGCTTATCGGCAGCTCGATCGTAAACCCGACCGTAATCGGCGTTTACGAAGACCTGCCGCAGCTGGTGACGGAGCACAAAATCGACCGGATCGTTGTCGGGATGCAGGACCGCCGGGGGAAACTGCCTATCAGGGATCTGCTCGATTTCAAGACGCGCGGGGTCGCCATCGAGGATGTCACCGCATTTTACGAACGCATAGCCGGGAAGATCCCCCTGGAAAACCTCAAACCGAGCTGGATGGTCTTCAACACGGGCTTCACCGTCTCCCGGCGCCTGCTGATGGAAAAGCGCATTCTTTCGCTGGCCGTGTCCGCGGTGCTGCTCACGTTGTTTTCCCCTGTCATGCTGCTTTTGATGCTGCTGATCAAACTTGATTCCAGGGGGCCGATCTTTTACCTGCAGGAACGCGTCGGCCAGGGCGGCAGGACTTTCAACCTCATCAAATTCCGTTCGATGCTCCAGGACGCCGAAGCCAAGACCGGCCCTGTCTGGAGCAGCGGTGAGAAGGACGAACGTGTCACGCGTATCGGCAGAATCATGCGCCGCACGCGTCTGGATGAATTGCCGCAACTCTTCAACGTGTTCCGCGGGGACATGAGCATGGTCGGACCCCGTCCGGAACGTCCGCACTTCGTCCGGCAGCTCACCGAGACGATCCCCTATTACAATCTGCGGCACATGATAAAGCCGGGGATAACCGGCTGGGCCCAGATCAATTACGGGTACGCCAATTCCCTGGACCACACGGTGGAAAAACTCCAGTACGATCTGTTCTATATCAAGAACATGTCCTGGGTCCTCGACATGCTGATAGTGCTGCAGACCATCAAGACCGCCCTGGTCGAAAAAGGGTCCTAGCCGCCTGTTCCCGACAATCGGTAGAAACAATTCGAGGCGGGTAAAGCAGCCTTCAAGGGAAATCCCTCACCGAATTTTTATTCCCTGTCAGGATGCTCCGACCCGCCTCTGACGTTGGCAGATATCATACTACAAACTTCATCTGAGCAATATCCCCAAAATCCGCGCGATCTGCCCCTTTCAGGACACGCTCCGGTCCGTCGCTTCGTGCCATCTTTGGCTTTGGTGACATGCGTCACCTTCCCTGCCCGACAAGTCGACGATATCCAACGCCATAGACATGAAGAGGTATTATGTGGACCAAGCTATCCGTCCTTAAAAGCGTATCGAAAACCCTGCTCAATGCTTTTATCCCGCTCTGTATCCTCGGACCGGCCATGGCCGCCGACGTGTCGCTGGCCTGGGACCCCAGCATTTCTCCAAATATCTCCGGATACA
>CAYZTZ010000254.1:0-2831 GCA_964481255.1 uncultured Acidobacteriota bacterium
CCGTCCGTCTGTCTGAACAATAGGCTGACGCACGGCTCTGGAGAGCCGTGCTCACACAAAGCTATTGTGAGGCCGGGTCTCCGGAGGCGTCCCATAGTCCGTGGGCCGGGCTGACGCACGGCTCTGGAGAGCCGTGCTCACACAAACCCTTTAATATTAAGGTTTCACTATAGCGCGGGCGATTTCCTCGGCTTTCTGCAGCAGCGGTTCCGGGACCCCGACGGCCCCGCCTCCGCCGACCCCGACGCCCCGAATCAGGTAGGTTTCGCCGAAGCCCATCGAGCGCTTCAGAAATTCCTGATATTTTCTGGATATGTCGGCGAACAGCTCATCCACCGGAGCGCCCTGGGTGATGATAAAAACAAGCTTCTTGCCGGCCGGCACGCGCGACGGACTTCCCGTGAGATAGCCGGGCGGCATGTAGGAATAGGTCCGGTCTATAAAGCATTTCACCTGTCCCGGGACATCCGAACAGTAAACGGGCATGGCCATCACGATGATGTCCGCGCCCTTGAGGGATTCCAGCACTCCGGCCAGGTCGTCTTCGAGCACGCATTTGTCCGAAGTCGTCTTGCACGACATGCAGCCCTGGCATCCGCGGTACCGGAGGCTGTTTAAAACAAACGTCTCGACCAAGGCGCCCAGGCCTTGAGCGGTTTCCGTGAACCGCTTCGCGATGGCCGCGCTGTTGCTGTTTTCGCGGGGGCTCCCAATCAGGCAACTGATCTTCATCGTTCAGACTCCTCTTAAAAAAAAGCCACGGATCTCACAGATCCTGCAATCCGTGAAATCCGTGGCCGGCTTTTTGAAAATCCAAGCCCGAAGGCTTAGAAGTTGAACCGCATCACCAGCTGGCCGGTGCGCTGCCCGCCGGCATTCTGCCAGTTCGAAGCATACCCGAAACCGGATATCGCGTTGCCGTTGGCGTCCCGCACCTGCGGCAACAGCATCGAGTTATAAGGCAGTGGGATACGGGTCCGGTTGAATACATTGCTCATTTCAACGCGGATGTTAAAGCTCATTTGCTCCCTGATTCGGAAAATCCTTTCCAGGCTCAAGCTTTCCATGGGAGCGCGACGATACCGATAGTCGTTGTAAGCGGCCGAGCCGGTGCCGAAAGTGGCCGGTGGCGGAGTTTGCCAGGCGTTCGGGTTCAGAATGAACGTCTTCTGGGGATTGTATGTATCGTTTATGTCCTGCGTATAAAGCGGCTGTCCCGGCACACGGCTGGAATACGTGGCCGGCGCGCTGTAGAAAGCGGAAGTGTTGCATCCGCCCAGAACGCTGAACGGAGCACAGAGCGACAGCGTCTGAGCGACGTTGTATTGATTCAGCGCAATCGGGGCCGTGATCGGCAGACCGGACTGGTAAACCAGGTAAGCCCCGAACCGCCAATCTTTCAACACCTCCCGCACGACTGCATGCGGCGCCGAAGACCATGTAGGCGTCAGATAGGTCGCGGTCAACACGAAACGATGCGGCACCGAAGACAGCGAGAGGCTCTTGTTCGACCTGAGGTCGTTTAAATTGTAAATCGCCGGAACGACCTGGAAGGCCTGATCCTGGGACTCGGTTCCCACGGTCGTTTCCTTCGACCAGACGTAACTGGCCTGCATGTCAAGTCCGCGTGAGTACCGCTTGGTGAACTTCACCTGCAGGGAGTCGTACCAGGTGTTGCCCAGAGGGGCCCAGAGAACGAATATGCTTCCGAAATGCGGATGCGGGCGGAGAGATTGCGACACGGTGCCCTTGAAACCCGGGTAGGGCTCCGTAAGGTTGTGGGCCGCTTTCACGTCGGCCGGAACCGTCTCGAATTGGCTGATCAGCAACGCAGCATCGTCCACGTTTCCGACGGCCAGGTTATGCTTGGCAAGAATCGCCGGCGTCACGCGGTTGGGGTCGGTGAGGGTTCCGCTGGCATTCCACCACACGCCGCGGTTCCCCACGTAGGAAGCCTCGATGCTCATATCCTTCGTGATCTCCCGCTGAAGCCCGACGCTCCACATCAACTGTCTCGGCGGGTATCCCGCGTGGCGATCTATCGATGTCATAAAGGGAGCGCCCGGGGATTGCGGTTGAAAACCCGCATCGTAGTTCGGCCATTGCGGGACGCCCCCCGGAGGACCGTCTTTCAGCAGGCTGATCGGCGTGCCGTAGGTGGTGGCGGGACCGAATCGCACGTCGGACCCGAAACGCAGGCTCCACATTTCCAGCTGGGCCGTCTGGCCGTAGGAAATGCCGATGCCGCCGCGTAATACGGTCCTGGGCGTCAGCTGGTAAGCGATGCCGAGGCGGGGCCCGAAGGAGTAGGGGTAATTGTCGGCGAAGTTTTCCACATCCCTGCCTTCAAATATCTGAGCACCCGGGAGATTGGCGAATCGCGGGTTGGGTTTGTCATAGCCGAAACTCGGAATGCGCCCGTCACCCTTTAAATATGTCTGGTAGTCATAGCGAAGCCCGTAGTCGATGGTGAGCTTGCGCGTCACCTTCCAGCTGTCCTGGGCGAAGAAGGCAAACGAGTGTTTCCCGACATGGAAAATAGACTGTTGACCGATTTCGCCTCTGTTTACCTGGCCCAGCAGGAAACTGGCGTATGGAAATCCTATATTGCCTCCTCCAATACTGGTCTGATTGAGGTACGGAAGAGCCGTCTGAGCCGGGCTGAAGAAAAACCAGCCGTTGCTGGGAGTGGTGGCAATGGACGGATAGGACTCGACGCGGAATTCGCCGCCGAATTTATACGTGTGGTTGCCCCTTACCCAGCTGAGGGACGCGGTCCCAGTCGGCTTCTGCTGCCATTGCTTCTGCTGTGCGACCGGGCCCATGCTGTT
>CAYZTZ010000255.1:0-2795 GCA_964481255.1 uncultured Acidobacteriota bacterium
GGGAGGTCAATTCGGGCAACAACCTGCCCGCCCAGATCGATATCTACGCGACCGAGGGGGGCGAATAAGGCCCTCATGCCCATAGCATTTGCTTTTGCCCGCCGCCGCTTGAGACCTGCCGCTGTCCCCCCCGCTTTTGACATCAGAGAAAGACTGAACGTAGATCTCAGTTTGAGCTGAGTTTCAGAACTTCGCCAGCTTAGGATCGTGCATTCTAAAATGGGCAATCCGAATGCGATCCATTTTGTCGTTTTTTAAGTCGTAGAGCACCCAATTTGTCATAATCATCACATCACCTTTTCTCATTGCCCGGCCAAGGACATCTGGAAAATCCTTGAAGCAATGGAATTCCACATAGAGTTCAGCAAATAGCCGATTGCGGCTTGCCAGAAAGTCACCGAGCTCCAGAACCTCCCTTACGTGCTCGTGTAGCTTCCTATATGTATCAATGAACCCCTGGCGACCGTGCATTGTGCGTGCCGACATTTGAGGGTTCGCCCAATCAGTGAAGAACTCCACCGTAAGATCTGGAGTGAAGTAGCTTGTCATCGCGTCATATCTCTTGTTGTTGAAATGGTTGATATATTCCAAATATTGCTCTCTATTCATTGGGCCACCTCCAGGATTTTTGGGTCTATATTAATATTTCCGGAAAATTTAGCGCTGAAGACCTGCTTGGGAAGGCATCTTTAAAACTTTGACCTCCCTGCTGTCCTTGCCGACCGCACCCTCGAAGTCGGTTAGAGTCATCGTTATGGTATAGGTTCCGGGTTGTGTATAGACATGCGTAGAGGGCGTTCCCTCGCCGATAGTGATAGTACCATCCCCCCAATCCCATTTAAGAAACGCCCAATACGGTACGCCGGGGTAACGATAGCAGGTCTCGTCATCAAAGAAATACATATCATCATTGGCTGCCCAGACCGTGTCTCCGACACGCACGGTGTCGGACAAAACTGCGATTTTGACCTTCGGTGGCTTATTGGGACGGCTTTTATCAAGCGTATCATAGCGAAGGAACCCTTCCGGAAGCCTATCGACCGCTTCCAGAATTTCTATATGAGCGGCGTAAGCGCGTTTCAACTGATCCAGGGTAATTTTCTCCGGTGTATCCAGCGATGAATGATAGAACCTTGTAATACTTGCCGCATTCACCCAAGGGCTGCTGGTCGGCGCTACGCCCCAATTGGGTCCGCCTCCGGGCGACCGGAATGCGTCAATGGTATTTACGAATCCATGCTTATCCAGGAAAAATGAGGCGAGTCGTGCGAAGGTATAGTTGTTGGCTATAGTGTATAATTCGGATGTCTCTGATGTCGGTTGAAGTTCTCCATCAATTTCTAGATAGCGCGTGCCGCCAGGCGCATGGTCTACATCCCACACTATGGCCTTTTTTAGGCGGTCGCTATACTTTTTCCCAAATTGATGGTGCCCTGAATTGCCGTCAAATGCGTCGTGACCTATACAAAAAGCAAAGATCATGTCACGGTTCCGATCCGCCCGCAGTTTTTTTGCAAAGTATTCAGCCCATTTTATCATTAAGGCAACCGAAGCATTGTTATCAATAGCCCCCGTGAAAACGGTGTCATAATGAGTGGCCACCAAAATCACCTCTTCGCTGCTGCCATTTCCTGGCAATTCCGCCACCACGTTATAGCTATCCAATACTTCGTGGGGCACATCGAGGACGTAGTTAATTTTATGAGGCTTGCCGGAACGCGCCAGGTTTCTCAAATAGTTGCCTTCACTTTTGCCAACGCTGAAACCGGGGATGGGGAAGAGAGTTTGTGGTGTGCCGGGCTGCCATTTTATTTTGGGTCCATCCACTTGGAGCTCTGCCAGAATCACGGCTATGGCTCCTTTCTCCTTTGCCGTTGAGACGGCTCCGCCACTGGCGGTCGATAAGTGGCGAAAGTGTTTATGGTCTATCAGGGCAATCTTCCCATTTACCTCGGTAAGCTCAAAATTTGATTTGGATCCATCTCCCACGTATGCAAGCTCGCCGGTAATGCCTTCAGGGGACGTCCCTACCGTCCATCCCAGAGGGAAGCCCAATATGGATCGAGCCTTTTTACCCTCCACGCTAAGGGTCATTGAAAATTTGCCGGGGAAAACATTGTTCACCTTGACCGGTTCCAGCCTGGCATTTGTCAAACCCGCCCCTCGCAATTTAGAGAGGATATAGTTCGCAGCTTCATCTGCTTTTGGACCGGGGTGTATGCCGGAATGAATGCCGTACCCGGCTATATCACAAAGCTCCTGCAACATTTGCTGAGCATCTCGTTCTGGACTTTGCGTTGCTATGGCTGAAGGTGAATTTCCCGCTCCAGCCTGGGCAATTGTGATAAGCAAAAACGAGACGGCGAAAAAACAAATTCTCAGCCCGTTTGTCATTTTTGCGCCTCCTTTTAGCCTTCCCTGTTTGGTTGTCTTTTTATGCCCTGTCTTCCGGGAAAAGGATATCCACTCCGTCGTTGGACTTTTCGCTTGTCCTACATTTTACGGCCGAAGCCGTCATCAACACGCTGCCAAGCACCCCAATGTTAGCCTTCTTATCTATAACTTCCTCTGACCGATCAGGCACTATATATGCGGGCCGTTTGGAAAGATTCTGCGTGATGACACACAAATATTGGTGTGGAATAAATAGAGCCCCAAATCCGCGCGCGATTCTGCCAAGAATGAGCGGATGAATTCCATTGGGAATGCAAATCTATTTCTGAGTTTTTCCAGAGATCCCTTTCTTAGATGTTTCCGTTGGCCGATGGTTCGGCGGGCGGCCAAGCATCTTTATA
>CAYZTZ010000256.1:0-2772 GCA_964481255.1 uncultured Acidobacteriota bacterium
ACCTTTTTAATTTCCCAGTTATGAGACAGCCTCTGGAGAGCCGTGCTCACGAAAAGCTTATGTGTAGGCGGGTCTATCGACCCATCCGGTAGTCCCGGGAAGAGGAGGACGCACGGCTCTGGAGAGCCGTGCTCACGAAAAGACAGGTAGCGGCAGACGCACGGCTCCGGAGAGCCGTGCTCACGGGGGTTAATACCTCGCGTCGGCGTATTCGACCCAGCCGCCCGCCCGCACCAGGGCCTCGTCGAAAGCGGAGAGCGCGAACGGGTATTGCCGCCTGCCTCCACTCCACGAAAAGGTGAGCTTCTTTGCGTCCAGATCCACCGCGCAATCGAGCGCCGCGTTCCTGCCCAGCTCGAAGATTTCGTCGATCATCCGCGGCTCCAGTTCAATCGCGAGCATGCCGCCGTTGAACATGTTCTGGCGGAAAATCCTCGCGTAGCTCTCGGCCACGATGCAGTGGATGTCGTTGACCTCGAAGGCCCACGGGGCGTGCTCCCGCGAGGAGCCGCACCCGAAATTCGCGCGCGCCACCACCACGCGCACGCTCCCGCGCCAGGGGCCCTTCGCGTCGAATCCCTCCAGCCGGAGATCCTCGAGCAGATACGGTTTCAGGGCCTCTTTAGTCGCTTCGTTGAGGTATTTCGCCGGAATGATTTCGTCGGTATTGATATCCGCGCGATCGAGCAGGAGGACCGGTCCGCCGAATGATTTCATGACCATTCCTTTCGTATGAATTGAAGATCAGGACAACAGTTCCCTCGGATCCGTCAGCGAGCCGCGTATCCCGCTCGCGGCCGCGCTCGCCGGACTCATGAGATGCACCATGCCCCCCTTGCCCATCCGGCCGTTGAAGTTCCGGTTCGTCGTGGAAGCGCACACCTCGCCCTCGGCCAGCACCCCCGTCGACATCCCCAGGCAGGCGCCGCAGGTCGGATTGACCACGCAGTAGCCGGCGTCCAGGAAAATTTTCAGCAGGCCTTCCTCCATCGCCTGCGCGAAGACCGCGGGCGTCGCCGGGGACACGATGCCGCGCACTCCGGGAGCCAGGACGGTTCCCTTTACAATCTCCGCGGCCGCGCGCAGGTCGCTGATACGTCCGTTGGTGCAGCTTCCGATATAGACCTGGTCGATTTTCACGCCGGTCATCTCGCGCAGAGGCCGTACCTGGTCCGGCTTGTAGCCGAAGGTCGCCGACGGCTCGATTTTCGAGACATCGACGGCCAGGGTACGCGTATACACGGCGTCCGGGTCGGAATGCCATCGGCGATAGTCTTGCAGCGCGGCCGCTTTCGACGGGTATTCGCCGCCGATGAACGGCCAGAGATAGTCGACGGTCGCCGCGTCGGGCAGGCAAAGCCCCGAGGTGCCGCCGGCCTCAATCGCCATGTTGCTGAGCGTCATGCGCTCCTCCATCGACATCGCCTCCACGGCCGGCCCGCGGAACTCGATCACCTGATCGGTCGCGCCGTGGACCGTCAGCTCCCGGATAATCGTGAGAATGACGTCTTTCGCGTAGACGCCCCGCTGCATTTTCCCGGACAGCTCGACCCGGATGCTTTGCGGACGGCGGAAGGCGCAGACGCCCTTCAGGATGCCCACCTCGAGGTCCGTCGTGCCGACGCCGGCCGCGAAAGCGCCGAACGCGCCGTGCGTGCAGGTGTGGCTGTCGCCCATGATGACCGTGTAGCCCGGACGGATGAAACCCTTTTCCGGGAAGAGGGCGTGGCAGACGCCGTTGCGCCCGATGTCGAAAAAGTCCGCGATCCCGTGCCGCGCGGCCCACTCGCGCATAATCTTGCCCTGCAGGGCGCTGTTGGAATCCTTGGCCGGCGTCACATGGTCGATGACGGCCTTGATCTTATCCGAGTCGAAGACGCGGTCCTTGCCGCGCCATTGCAGGTCCGCGATCGCGATGGGCGTGGTGATTTCATGGCACATCACCACGTCGAGCGACAGCACATACGTCCCGGGGAAGGGCTCGTCGCGGAGATGCGCGGCAAATATTTTCTCGGTGATCGTCTGTCCCATAGGATTCCTTTCCATCGGCGCGCCGTGGCCGCCGCCGATCTCTCATTTTTTGCCTCCGCCCAGATAATCCACATGGGGCGGGGATATGCTCCAGACCGCCCGAAAGGTCTTGCGGCCGCTGTTGCGAACCTGATGCGGCAGATGCGAACTGAAATAGATGCTGTCCCCGGGGCGCACCATGTATTCGGCGGCATCGACCGTGAGCACCGCCTCGCCGGACAGCACGTACCCCATTTCGACGCCTTCGTGCCCGCCGCCGCGGAAGCTCGTGCCGCGGCCGGGAGCCACCTCAAGCAGAAACATCTCGCAGGGCCAGCTCCCCTGAGTGCTCGTCATCAGCTGTTCATAGCGGACGCCCTTCGCCTCGTTGCGCAGCCGCTCGCCGCGGTGATGGATCCGCACGTAGTTTTCATCGGCGCCGATCATGCGGAAAAGCCGGCTGACATCCAGATTGAGAACCGAGCAAACCGCCATCAGGGTCTCGATGGAAGGGGCGACCATGCCCCTCTCGATCTGGCTGAGCATGCTCACGGAAATTCCCGCCTTCGAAGCCACGTCCCCCTGGCGGCGGCCCGTCTTTTCCCGGTACGTTTTCAAGACACGCCCCAGCAGGGGAATGGCTTTATTAACTATTAATGAATCCATTGCAGTATTTATAAAACGCTTTTCTTCCGCGGACAAGGAAAAAAGCGCCGCCGGAGCCCCCCGGATTCAGGCCGCGGCGCAGGTTGACCCGTCGCC
>CAYZTZ010000257.1:0-71 GCA_964481255.1 uncultured Acidobacteriota bacterium
GCACGGCTCTCCAGAGCCGTGCGTCGGCCTGTTCCGCAGACTACCGGGCGGGTCCCGAGATCCTCCCTCAA
>CAYZTZ010000257.1:171-2736 GCA_964481255.1 uncultured Acidobacteriota bacterium
ATAAGCTTTTCCTCTTCCCTGGATTACGGACGGGTCTGGAGACCCGTCCTCACACGATTTTTAGTCCTCCTGTTCCGCGGACTATCGGGCGGTTCCCGAGATCCTCCCTCAAATAAGCTTTTCCTCTTCCCTGGATTACGGACGGGTCTGGAGACCCGTCCTCACACCATTTTTTGTGTGAGCACGGCTCTCCAGAGCCGTGCGTCCTCCTGTTCCCTGGATCACCGGACGGGTCTGGAGACCCGTCCTCACACCACTTTTTGGGACCGCGCCCCTTTTGATTTATTTCCCACATCCTGAGAGTTTCGCTTATAACATTAACGGGATCCAGACCGGTCCGGCCATCGATCCGGCCTGTGCCAAACATTATAGAACGCAGAGGGTCCGTCCATGCAAGAACAGATAGCGTTTCCGGCTCGGGATCGACGATGGGATCCCGGCCGTTGCTCCCGAGGAGGATGAGCCGGGTCGGTCCTGGACGGATTTTGAGAAAGCTATGGAGGGATTGCGGTGCGGGGGATGGGCGTTGCAGAGGAAGATGGCTCCGTACGGCCATAATCCGCGGAGAAACTTCCATGAATGAACACCGTGCAAAGCCGCCCAAAATGAACATGACGCGGATTCTTTGCGCCGCGGCATTCTCTCTGATTGTCCTGCCGATCCGGCTCGGCGGCCCGACCGCGGTTTGCGCTCAGTCTCCGCAGGGCTGTTCAAAGCCCAAGCTGTATGTGAGGGTCGCTTTCGTAAAAGGCGTCGAAGAGCAACTCAACAGAGACTACGCCTTCAATACCAGCGAGGGCTGGCTTTCAGAGGTCTCGGACTATATTGTCCGCGAGCTGCGTCTGTGCGCAGGCGACGTCGATGTAGTTCCGCTTGAGAAGGCGGTCTTCATTGATGACAAGCCCGAAACGCCCAGGGAGGAAAATGCCTTCAACGAAAGGGTCGGGGGCGAATATCACCTCGACTTCATCCTCGGGCTTGCCGGCGCTGGAGGCGATTCTTCCGCGCGCGGCCTGTCGCTCCGCGACTCCTACTGGTCTCAGGCAGCCGTCGGCGACGCCGATATCGACGGGCGGTATGTTGCGGTCGGGTCCGCCGAGTATCCTGATCTTCACGCGTCGATCAACCGCGCGATCAGAGCGCTGGGCCAGGGCAGTTTACGGAGCGTCATCGAGCAATACGAGGCGACGCACTTCTTCTCGCTTCGGGATCCTCAACTCAACCTGAGACTTCTTGCCCCCGGTTTCGTATCGCCCGAGCCCGGCGAGCAGAAGCTTCGGATCAAGGCTGCCGGCCGAGATTGCCGCAACCGGTACGGCCAGGGGATCAATCTATGGTTCCCGGCCGAAAGCAGCCGCGGGGAAATCGCACCGGTGGTCTCAACAACGATCGGGCAAGGGAAGACTGACAACACATGGCGCGCCAAGACCGGGCCGAATGGAGAGATCGAGATTGAGTACGCGCTCAAGCGGGGCGATGCGGCGACCACGGAATCGGTCGGCGTCGAGGTCGCCGGTCATGGGCAGAAGCGCATCCGCCGGACCATTTCTTTTCCGGCAAAAACACTGCGGGTCGAGGTGAGCCCGGAGCGGAACCGCGTCGCGCCGGGGGAAAAAACCCGCATTCTTGTCCGGCTGCTCAAGGTCGATGATAAGGGGCAGAAGGAAGGGGTCGCGAACCGCACATTGACGCTCAACGTCACCGGCATCAAAAACGGAAGCCTGCAGCCGCAGGGCCGGGTCGCGACCGACGGCAACGGCGTGGGCACCCTCATTTACACGGCCGGGGATGCCGATAGGAAGGTCCGCGTGGAGGCATCGTACAAGCCGGAGGGATACGAGACGGTGTTCAAGGGCGAAGCCTCGCTGAACAGCGGTTCCTATAAGGTGACAGTCGATCTCGAATTCGGATCCCCCTACGTCCCGGATGGACGCATGCCCATTGCGGCTCTGCAGATGCAGGTGGTTTTCGATGAAGTGTTCGTCGAGGAAGGGTCCGCAGATTCCCCTCTGCCGTCCTTCGGGGACATCGATGCCGGTGAAGGTCGGGGGACGTTCACAAAGTTCGAACTGCAGGACAGCTGGACCAGTGGTCCTGCAACGAACCGGGAGCGTCCCAGGTTTGTTAAGGGAAAGGAACCGCCGAAGTCTTTTGGCGCCAGCCTCGCCATGGCGGCCGATTTTGTAATGCCGGAGGAAAAACCCGGGACCGGGAAAGATGCGCGGCGTCAGGCGCCGGAGAAAGCCCTCATGGTATTCACTACAGACATGGGCCGGAATGCCCCCTGGTGGGGGAACAGCGAGGGCGGCACCGTTCTTGAGGATTTCCGCCTGGAATTTGAAGTCCCCTGGCGGGACTTGCTGGCCGGAAAACCCGTCACGCTCGTGCTGCCCTATGAGGGGAACGACCCTGAGGAAAAGGGCCGCTGGACGATCTCCTTCCTGCCCAAACGGTAAAGGGATCGATTGCGGGGAAAAAGCCCTCGATGCGGGAGGGTCTCCAGACCCGTCCGTCTGTCTGAACAATAAGCAAACGCACGGCTCTGGAGAGCCGTGCTCACGAAAA
>CAYZTZ010000258.1:0-2727 GCA_964481255.1 uncultured Acidobacteriota bacterium
ATTGTGGTACCTGTGTTGCTATGAGAACGATCCATTAGCCTGTGAATTCTTGGCAGGGTGCATTACACAATACTGTTCAGTACCCCCACAATCTTGTCAGGCTTGTTTCGATCCTTGTGAATCTTGTAAATGACGTCTTCCCATCGCAACCTCAATCAGGCATCTGTTGAGTAACAATCGCCCCGGCATAGCGAGGGCTGGGCTGCCGACCTCCCGTTGCAGGCCCGCGCCCGAGTTCGCGGCCTGCGGGTGGTAAACTCGAACTAGAATGGAAAATTGCGAATGCCGACCTGCTGCCGCGTTCCCGTATCGCCGGCTGTCACCAGTTTTCTCGTTTGTCCGATCCAGCCCAGAATCGCTTCGTTGGAATGAAGGCCCGGATCATAGTGCGTCAATCCGCCGCCGGGGTCGATCCTCAACAAGTATCGTTCCGATATGGCTTCGCTTAACGAATCCCGAGCGCCCGTATCTGCAAACCGTATAATTTCGGCCAGGATCGAATCATCCATATCGACGAAGATCTTGTTTAGATAAGCATCGGGCTCGAGGCTGCCGAGATCCCATGTTGCGGCCACAGTCCCGTCGGAACAATACTCCACGGCCTGGTTTTTTATCAGGCCACGCACTGACGCTGGAACTTTAATCTGGTCAATTGTTATAAAGAAATTGCCATTGGATTTGACTGCAATGACTGTATTGTTCGCCAAATGGGTCATTTCTTGCACCGTTCGGACGGCCCAAAACTGCGAATTGAATTGGGGGGTAAGCGTTACAGGAAACAGATGCTTCTCCTTGCCTGTCTTTGGATCAATGATGTGCATCATTCTCGCTGTGATAGATTGATCCTTTTTGAGTTCAGCCACGGCCCTATTGAAATCATTCCGGAAACCTGTTGCGTATATCAATCCTTGCGGACTCATGACAAACTTGCAGATGCGGAGGCTGAAGCTCGTCCATACGTTTCTGACCTTTGAATCGATCCCGAAGTCAAGTTCAGCGATGGTAGTCTGGAATTCAGGTTCCTGGACCTCATAAGATGCCCAGAGCCGGTTTCCTCTGCCCGGATATACGGAGAGCAGTGTGCTGTCAAGCGGGAGAGGCGGAATCCACTCTTGCCTGCCGTCTCGATCAAAACGCAGGATAAGATTACGACGGATTGCAGGGGCAATCGGGTCACGATCCTGATGAACCGCAAATACTCCGTAGTTGGATACGAATACTTTTGCAGATAAATCAAGCGGATAGATTGTCGGCCTGGAAGGCGGATGATTGCCCGATGCCCTGCTATCCGGGCCCGCTGGAATTTGTGCCGCATCGTGAGCGACTGCGGCGGGCCCGTTGTCCAGCGCACCGCCCGACGGCGACCGTGTTACGACTGAAGGCTTATCCGGTGCATCATAAATTGTCTGTTGCCTTGAATTATCGCCGGGATGCCTTCGTAATGCCAGGTAGGCTCCAGCCATAAGTATCAAGGCGAGCATAGCGGCTACAGGGATGCGCCACGCCCAGGCAGCCGTTTTATGCCTTTCCCGATGGCTCTCAAGCTCAATGCCTCCGCCTATATCTCGCGTGTTCCTTGAGCAAGGCGCTGCAATAATCCCGGCTTTGATTCCCGGCCAAAGATCCCTGTCAGGTTGTATTTCTTTCGGGAGGGATGACGCATCGCGAGAGAGACGCCGCAAAAACTCAGCTTCCCGGCCGCACGCGCTGCACTCGCGGATATGCTGTTCCACTTTGTGATGCTCGATTCCGCCCAACTCTCCGTCAATAAAATCATCGAGCAACCGCATACAGATTTCGCATCTCATGGTTTTTTCAGGAACTCCCTTAGCAATTTTCGAGCACGGAACAGTTGAGCCTTGCAGGTTCCATTCGCCAGACCCAATTTCTTGGCAATTTCCTTATGATGGAATCCCTCTATCTCATGCAAGACGAAAACCGCGCGCGCTCCTGCGGGAAGCGCGGCAATGGCCTTTTCGAGATCCATTTGCATCTCTTGCGAGCAGCTTTCTCGATAAGCGGGTTCGGCTTCAGGATCATCCAGAGAGGAATCCTGAATTTGCATCAAGGCGGATGCATTCAGTTCATTGAGTGCGGCATTCACTGCAAGACGATGCAGCCACGAACCAAAACTGCCTTCTCCACGGAACGAAACGAGTTTTTCCCACGAACGGATAAAGACCTGCTGTGTAATCTCCTCTGCACGGAAATGATCGCCGAGAATTCTTAAGCATATGCCGTAAACTCGGCCAACGTAGATCCTGTATATGTCTTCAAATGCACTTATATTGCCGGACCTTGCTTGAGCTATCAGTTCATGAGACGCTTCTTGCAGTTGCAATTTCCCCTCAGAACTATCTCGGCTCCTTATATGTTAAGACAGTTCTGCGCCGATAAAGGTTTAAATGGCAATTGAAAAACTTATCGGAGACTGGGCACTTTCAGAGTCCTCAATCGCGCGGGGTTAAGCAGATCATCGGTCGATCTCCGATGTCCTTTCTTCGGTTTATGCCTGCCCGTTTCCCATCCACTCCAGCTGCAGGGATGAATCCCAAGTTAAGCTGCCGGCTTTTTCCGGGGTGATTCCACCCTCAAACGGCAGGTTTTCAATTTTTCCGGAAATGATTTTAATTGGGGAAGTGGATCATAATTCTGCTATTACAGGAGATTGCAAGGATGCCGTCGGCCGGCGCGGCGGAATCCCGCGGAGGTTCAGGATGAAACGAA
>CAYZTZ010000259.1:0-2718 GCA_964481255.1 uncultured Acidobacteriota bacterium
CGCCTTGCCGATGGAAACATTTTCATTATTCAGATTGCCCACCTGCCCGATCGTGGCATAGCAGTCCAACTGCACCATCCGCGTTTCGCCGGAAGGCATTTTGACCTGGGCGTATCCGGCCTCCTTGGCCAGCAGCTGCGCCGCCGTTCCCGCGGCGCGCGCCAACTGTCCCCCTTTCCCCTTCTTCAGCTCGATATTGTGGACCATCGTGCCCAGAGGGATGTTCCTGAGCGGCAGGGAATTGCCCACAAGGATATCGGCGGACTCCCCCGAGAGAACCGTCGCGCCGACGGTCAGCCCATCGGGCGCCAGAATGTACCGTTTTTCCCCGTCCGCATAGGACAGAAGGGCAATCCTGGCGGAGCGGTTCGGGTCGTATTCCAGGGAGATCACCTTCGCGGGGATTTCCCGCTTGTCGCGCCGGAAATCAATCACCCGGTACAGCCTCTTATGCCCCCCGCCCCGGTGGCGGATCGTAAGATGCCCCTTGTTGTTCCGACCCGAGATTCTCTTCTTGGGCCGCGTCAGGCGCTTGAGCGGGCGCCCCGGGGACAGCTCCTTGTTATCCAGGGTCGTCCGGAAACGCATCGCCGGCGAGGTGGGGTTGTATGTCTTGATGGAGGACATGATAGCTTCCAGCTCCTGCTTTATTGCGCCTCAGAGAATTCGATCATCTTCTCGCCGGGCTTCAACGTCACGTAGGCCTTCTTCCAGTCCGGCCTTCGTCCGGCATAGCGTCCCTGACGCCTTTTCTTCCCGTGGAATCTCGCCGTTCTCACGCTCTGGACCTTGACCTTGAAGATCTTTTCGACGGCGTTCTTGATTTCTATCTTGTTGGCGTCACGCAAAACCTTGAAAGCGACGGTGCGAAGGTTTTCCTTGACATGCGTGCTCTTTTCCGTGATGACGGGGAGTATCAGAACGTGTTCCTTGCGATTCATCGGCTTAAGACCTCCTGCACCCGGAGGATCGAGTCTTTGGAAAAAAGCAGCGTGTCGCTGTTGACCACATCGTAAATATTGACCGCCTCTCCGGGAACCAGCTTTACCCTCGGCAGGTTTCGCGACGAAAGCCGCAGATTTCGGTTTTCGCCGGAATCCACGACAAGGACTTTGCCCGTGGCCCCGAGGCCACCGAGGACTCTCCGGAAATCCTTCGTCTTGAGGCTCTCGAGCTGCAGGGACTCCAGAACCGCGAGCGCGTTCCCGCTCAGCTTCGCCGAAAGAGCGGAGCGCATCGCCCCCCGAAGCTTTTTACGCGGGAAGCGAAACTCGTAGCTCCTCGGCTTGGGTCCATGGACCGTGCCCCCGTGCCTCCATAAAGGGCTGCGGATGCTGCCGATGCGTGCGCGGCCCGTCCCTTTCTGGCGCCACAGCTTTTTTCCGCTGCCGCGGACCTCGCCGCGGACTTTGGTTGACGCCGTTCCGGCCCGCAGGGAATCCCTGTAGTGTTTGACGGCCTCCCAAATGAGGGGCTCGTTATAATCCGCCCGGAATACTTCGTCGGACAGATCGATGGTGCCGACCACCTCATTGGAAAGGTTTCTGACTTCAATTTGCGCCATGACCAACCTCTCCACCCCGAATGACGAATGCGCGGGACCGCTTTTCGTTATCATCCGTCATTTTTTACGCCTTCCTGATCACCACGTATCCGCCGTTGCGGCCGGGCACCGCTCCCCGCACCAGCAACAGGTTCTCCTGCTCTTTGACGGCGACGACGCGCAGGTTTTGGACCGTCACCTTCTCGTCTCCCATATGGCCGGCCGCGCGCATCCCGGGCAGAACGCGGCTCGGATAGGCCGATGCCCCGATGGATCCCGGAGCGCGGTGAAACATCGAGCCGTGGGTCGCCGCCCCCCCTCCGAAATGGTGCCGTTTGATCAGGCCGGCGAAACCCCGCCCTTTGCTCGTGCCGCGCACGTCGACCTTGTCGTTGGACCGGAACACCTGGCCGACGAGGAATTGGTCTCCCACCTTCGGCGAATCGCCGCCGTCCCGCAAACGGAATTCATGGAGGACACGGCAGGGCGGCACGCCGGCCCTTTTAAAGTGTCCGTTTCGAGGCTTGTTGACGCGGGACGGCCGAATGAACTCCACAAGCCCCAGCTGCACCGCCTCGTAGCCGTCCTTTTCCTTCGACTTTGTCTGTACGACGACGCAGGGGCCGGCTTTGATGACGGTCACGGGAACGACCATCCCGTTTTCGTCAAAAACCTGGGTCATCCCCACCTTGATTCCGATCAATCCATCCACCATATGAGTTCCCAGTTCCCAGTTCACAACCCTCAACAAGGATCCGTGAACATGGAGGCCATCTATGCCGTTACTTGTGGTCCGTGCCGAAGGCCTTGATTTCCACGTCAATCGCCGCCGGCAAGTCCAGTTTCATCAGAGCGTCCACCGTCTGCGGGGTGGGTTCCAGGATGTCCACCAGACGCTTGTGGGTTCGGATTTCGAACTGCTCCCGCGACTTCTTGTCCACGTGCGGCGAGCGAAGCACGCAGAACTTGTTCTTGACCGTGGGCAAAGGGATCGGGCCGGAGACCCGGGACCCTGTGCGTTTGGCGATTTCAACGATTTCGGAGGTGGACTGGTCCAGCACCCGGTAGTCGTAAGCTTTCAGTCTGATTCGAATCTTTTCGTTTAACATGGTCGTCCCGATTACTCCAGTATCTCCGAGATGGTTCCGGCGCCCACCGTCCGGCCCCCCTCGCGG
>CAYZTZ010000260.1:0-2708 GCA_964481255.1 uncultured Acidobacteriota bacterium
CGTATTGCGCCGGCGGGGCGCTCTGCGTATACTTCGCAGTTTGCAGTTTTACAAACGAAACACCATTCCGGGGGCCGTATGTATCCGATTGTCAAACGCGAGCAGTTCGGACCTGTCACCTTTCTTTGGGAAGTGGCCGCGCCGGATGTAGCGAAGTCCTGCCAGCCCGGGCATTTCGTCATGGTGCGCATCGACGAGACGGGGGAGCGCATTCCGTTGACCGTCGCGGATTTCGACCGGGACAAGGGCACGGTCACCGTCGTCATCCAGGCCGTAGGCAAAACGACGCACCAGATGATGGCTCTGCCCGAAGGATCGTCCGTCATCGATTTCATCGGGCCTCTCGGCCTGCCGTCGCATCTGGAAAAGCGCGGCAAGGCCGTGCTGGTGGGGGGCGGCCTGGGCGTCGCTCCGGTTTTCCCCCAGTTGCGCAGACATAAGGAACTGGGATCGTACACGATATCGATCATCGGCTTCCGCAACAAGGACCTGATGTTCTGGGCCGACCGCTTTTCCAGGTACTCGGACGAATTCCGTGTCGCCACGGACGACGGTTCCTACGGTACCAGGGGTTTCGTGACGGTCGTTCTGGACCAGGTTTTGAAGGAGCACAAGGACATCGACGAGGTGATCGCCATCGGGCCTCTGCCGATGATGAAGGCCTGCGCCGAAATGACGCGTCCGCTGGGCATCCGCACCATGGTCAGCCTCAACTCCATCATGGTGGACGGCACAGGCATGTGCGGTTCGTGCCGCGTCACCATCGGCGGCAAGATGAAATTCGCCTGCGTCGACGGCCCCGATTTCGACGGGCACCTCGTCAATTTCGACGAGCTGATGCTCCGCCAGAAGCGCTTCGAATATGAGGAGCAGTGCGCCATGCAGCGCTACGCGGAGGAGCGCAAGCGACTGGCGGAGATCGGCCGGGGAGGACCGAATCCGGCCGTTGTCCCGGCCCGCCGGCGCCCGAGAATCGAAGACCTGCCGGAGGCGCCGGAGCCGGAGCCTCTCTCCAAAGTCAGAACCGTAAAAAATATCAAGACCATCGCCCCAAAGCGCACGCCCATGCCCGAGCAGGACCCCCAGGTGCGCCGCAGCAATTTTGAGGAAGTCGCCTTGGGGTATACGCTCGAAATGGCTCTGGCTGAAGCGGACCGCTGTCTGCAGTGCAAGAAGCCCCTGTGCGTCCCCGGGTGCCCGGTCGAAATCGACATCCCGGCATTCATCGCCGCTCTGGCGCGCAAGGACATTCAGGAGTCCTACCGCATTCTAAAGGACGCCAACGCGCTCCCCGCGGTTTGCGGCCGCGTCTGCCCCCAGGAGGTGCAGTGCGAGGCGACCTGTGTCGTGGGCAAGAAGCTCGAGCCGGTCGCCATCGGGCGACTGGAACGTTTCGTTGCCGATTTCGCCGTCGGGCGCGGCTGGGACAGACTCCCCGACTTCAAGCGCACCGGCAAGAAGGCCGCCGTCATAGGCTCCGGCCCCGCGGGACTGGCATGCGCCGGCGATCTGATCAAGGCGGGAGTGGACGTTACGGTTTATGAGGCTTTGCACGTCGCCGGAGGCGTTCTCAAATACGGCATCCCGGAATTCCGTCTTCCCAACGATACCATCGATATTGAGATCGACGCCCTGGCCAGGCTGGGGGTGAAGTTCGAGCTCGACTGCATCATCGGCAAACTCTTCACGATTCCCCAGCTGATGACCGAGAAGGGATACGACACGGTTTTCATCGCCACGGGGGCGGGGAGCCCCAAGTTCATGGGCATTCCGGGAGAGGCTTACAACGGCGTGGTTTCGGCCAACGAGCTTCTGACGCGAATCAACCTCATGCAGGGATTCCGGCAGCCGCTCTACGACACGCCGGTGGGGATGGGGAAACGCGTGGCCGTCATCGGCGCCGGGAACACCGCCATGGACGCCATGCGCGTTTCCCTGCGCATGGGCGCCGAGAAGGTCTATCTGGTCTACCGCCGGAGCATCAAAGAGTCGCCGGCGCGCGCCGAGGAACTGCACCACGCCCTCGAGGAAGGCATCATCGCCAAATGGCTCACCAATCCCGTGCGCATCCTCGGAAACGAGGCGGGATGGGTGACGGGCATGGAGGTGATCCAAATGGAGCTCGGTGAACCGGACGCATCCGGCCGGCGCAGCCCTGTGCCGGTCAAGGGAACCGAGCACATCCTGGACGTGGACATGGTGGTTTACGCCCTGGGGACGTCGGCCAACCCCATCATCGCGCAAAGCACGCCAGGCCTGAAAGTGAACCGGTGGGGATACATCGAGATCGACGAGGTCACGGGGATGACCTCGGTCCCGGGCGTGTTCGCCGGCGGGGACATCGTGACGGGGGCCGCCACGGTCATCCTGGCCATGGGTGCCGGCCGCCGCGCGGCCCGCGGCATGCTGCATTACATGGGCCTGGGACCCATGCCGGAAAAGAAACCGGCTGTCACCGTTCAGGGCGCTTAACCACCCATTCCACGCTGATCGCACAGCTCCGGAGAGGCTGTTTCACATCAAAACTCTTGTGCGGACGGGTCTCCGGACCCCTCCGGTGACTTGGAGAACAGGTAGACGCACGGCGTTCCCTGATAATTCGTGCGGACGGGTCTCCAGAGGCTGTCTCATAACTGGAAAATTAAAAAGATCCCTTTAATAGAATCAGTCATTTACGGCCGCCGAATGATCGGGCATGCGAGTTTTGA
>CAYZTZ010000261.1:0-2706 GCA_964481255.1 uncultured Acidobacteriota bacterium
GAAAAGCGCCAAGAATCTCTGCCAGCCGGTCAAGATGTAGAATTGTGTGCGGACGGGTCTCCAGACCCGTCCGTGTGTCTGAATATATCCTCCGCAGGCCGGGCAGACGCACGGCTCTGGAGAGCCGTGCTCACGAAAAAGGGAAGTGTGTGCGGACGGATCTCCAGAGGCTGTCTCCTAACTGGAAAGTTAAAAGGATCACTTTAATAGAATCAGTCATTTACGGCCGCCGAATGATCGGGCTTGCGAGTTTTGAGACAGCCTCTCCAGACCCGTCCGTCTGTCTGAGCAACAGGCCAACGCACGGCTCTGGAGAGCCGTGCTCACGAAAAAGGGAAGTGTGTGCGGACGGGTCTCTAGAGGCTGTCTCCTAACTGGAAAGTTAAAAGGATCACTTTAATAGAATCAGTCATTTACGGCCGCCGAATGATCGGGCTTGCGAGTTTTGAGACAGCCTCTCCAGACCCGTCCGTCTGTCTGAGCAACAGGCCAACGCACGGCTCTGGAGAGCCGTGCTCACGAAAATCAGTTCCTATACGGTTCTTGATTCATTTCCGGCCGGCCAGCAGGCTGATCATCGTCCCCGCCGCCAGAACAACGGCGACGCCCACGACGTTGTAGTAGAGCCAGGAAATCGACGAGCACCGCGCAACAACCAGGACGGCCGTCTCACCGGCAATAAGTCCCCAGAAGGCCCCGGCGGCGGAAGCGCGGCGCACCATGAAGGCAAGCAGGAACACGCCCAGGATCGGTCCGTAAAAATACGATCCCACCTTGTTCACCGCCTCGATCAGGGATCCGAGCCTGCCTGCATAGCAGGCGGCGGCTGTAGCAAAAACGCCCCAGAAAACCGTCGCTCCCCGCGAAGCCCAGAGATAGTGCCGGTCGCCCTTCGTCCTGCGGAAATACCTCCTGTAAAAATCGACGATGGTCGCGCTCGCCAGGGAGTTGATCTCCGAAGAGAAAGTGGACATCGCCGCCGCAAAGATCACGGCCAGCATCAGACCCAGAACTCCAGACGGGGCATGGTGGATGAGAAAGAACGGGAAGATGTAATTGACTTCGCTTGAAGGTTCGAAGCCCAGAGCGGATTTCAGCAGGGCGCGGTTTTCTTCCCGAACCCGCAAAAGCGCCCGTTCCGCCTCGCGGCTGCGTTTCTCGGCGGCGGTCCTTGAAACGGAATCGGCCCCGCGGCGCGCTTCCTTCAAAGCCAGGGCCGCTTCCCTTCTCTCCTCAAAAACGGCTCCGTAACGCCTCTCGAGTTCGGCGTACTCGCTCCCTGCTCTGCGCGTCAGCGCGTCGCGATAGGCGGCGTTGTAGTTCAGCGGAGGTATGATGAAATGATAGGAAACGAACATCAGAACGCCCATCGCCAGAATCAGAAACTGCATGGGGACTTTGAGGAAGGCGTTGAAGACAAGGCTCATGCGGCTTTCGGCGATCGATCGTCCCGTCAGATACCTCTGCACCTGGCTTTGATCACACCCGAAATAGGACAAGGCGAGGAAGAAACCTCCCAGCATCCCGGAAAGCAGGGTGTACGAGTCCCTCGGGTCGAGCGATAGATCGATGCTGTTCCATTTCCCCTGCAGGCCCGCCAGATGGACCGCGTCCGCGATCGAGTAACCCGGCGGGAACTTGGAAACAATGAGGGCGATGGCCACGAAGATGCCCGCAAACATCAGGATCATCTGCTTGGCGTCAATCAGGATTACGGCCCTGTTCCCCCCGACCGCCGTGTAAAGGATCGTCGATGCGCCCATGACCAGAACCGTGGCGGTTTCGCTCCATCCGAAAACAACGGCCAGAATGATCGAGGGGGCGTAGAGCACCAGGCTCACGGCCAGGCCTCGCGACATGAGGAAAAGAAAACTGGTCAGGCTGCGGGTCGCGGCGTCGAAGCGCCTCTCGAGGTACTCATACGCCGTGAAGACGTTCGCCTTATAGAAGAAAGGAACAAACGTCGCGCACAGGACGATCATCACCAGGGGTTGCGGCAGATAGACCTGGATGAAAGACATCCCTGCGTCGTAAGCCTGCCCCGTCGTCCCGATATAGGTGATGGCGCTCGCCTGGGTGGCCATGACTGAAAGACCCACGGCCCACCAGCGCAGCGAGCGCCCGCCGCGGAAATAGTCGTCGAGGTCCCGGTTCTTCCGGCCGTGGCGGACGCCTTCTGCGACGACCCAGGCGAAATAGATAACGACAATGACCCAGTCGGCGGCGCGCATGGCGGGCTAGCGGTTGAGAGTAACGGTCATGACATATAATGCCAGGATAAGAGCGACGGTATAGAGAACAATCGCGGCGTAAATTCTTTTCCAGTTGCGCATGAACGGGGGCGGCTCTTCCATGCCGCCGGGACCTCTTTCAGTGTCCATGGAGACTCCATATTCACCGGCTCAAGCAGGGAGCCGGAGGCGCAGGATTGCAATGTTAACACAAAGGAGCCGCGGTCATGTTCCTGTGTGAAGGGGTCTCTCGAATTGTTCGGCAGTCCGCAGGCCGGGCAGGCGCACGGCTCGGGAGAGGCTGTCTCAAAACTCGCATGCCCGATCATTCAGCGGCCGTAAGTGACTGATTCTATTAAAGTGATCTTTTTAATTTTTCAGTTATGAGACAGCCTCTGGAGAGCCGTGCTCACGAAAATACAGGCCGGGCAGGCCGCCGTCTTCGACCCCGCGCCGAACTTTCCATAACTAACTT
>CAYZTZ010000262.1:0-2675 GCA_964481255.1 uncultured Acidobacteriota bacterium
TCATTTCCATCCCGATATGGCTGATCCTCAGGATTCCGTTCTCCATTTCCTGGGGGACAACAACCTCGAAAGACTGCGGCTTTTCCCTGGCATCATAATCGAACAGGCGCGCCACGAAGATAAAATGGTGAAAGACGTTCGTATCGAGAACGCAGTAGCTGTTCCCGACCAATAATCCGCTTCTCCTGTTATTCCCATTCCCGCCGTACTTGAATATAGCCTGCGCCTGATCGAAGGTTCCTTCCAGAACGCCGATCTTCCCGTCGACGTCGGTGCGAAGGCGGTAACTTCTCGGCACAAAACGGCCGTCCATATTCAGCTGTGTCTCCATGTGCACCTTCTGATGCCTGTTTCCGGGATCGCGGAAGTCCAGGACGGACGCGCTGCTGGCGGATTCTTCCGAAGATAAAATGGAATATTTCTCCGTTCCTATCTTTTTTCCGGCAACATAGATATCGAATTGCGCTTCCTCCACAGCTGTTTTCGAATCCGCCGCCGGACATGGCGCAGGCGCCCCGAGCGCCAGCGCAACACAGAGGAGACAATATCCCGCAAAGCCTGCCGACCCTGAAGTGGAGAAGAAAGGATCAGGACGGAACGTATATTCAGGAGATATTGGATGCCTCCGCATAGGCGGTCTGATCAGCGCCGCGTCCGGCCGGAGACCGTATTCGGCTCGGCTCCCGGCACTTCGCGGCGGGCAAAAGCGATCTTCCATGACGAAAATCTTCCGCCCGCCCGCCATGCGTCCATGGCAGCCAGGCCGGCCGATTCCCCCCCTTGGGAAAGCATATACTCCACCCAGGCCCAGCGAGGCGATTCCGCCCGCACCTCGCATACACCTTTAATACCTTGGCGGATCCTTGTCAATTTCGCCGCAAGCGAAGGGATGGGCTCGAAGGGGGCACCATCCAGAGGTGTGTTCCGTTTCGCCACAAAAGACGAGACGCTCAAGGAGAGCGGCACGATCCTCGTGAGCTCCCTGCAGAAACGCAGGAGTTCATCGATGTCTTCCGCCGTTTCCCCGGGAACGCCGACCATTACATAGAGCTTGAGCTTCTGCAAACGAGCGCCGCGCGCGAGTTCGGCCGCACGGACCAGGTGGCTTTCAGTCGTCTGCCGGTTCAGACGGTCGCGCAGACGCTGGGAAGCGCCGTCGGCCGCCGTGGTGATCGTTCTGCAGCCGCCGCGCGCGAGCAGCTGGACCAGTTCCTCGTCGAGACGGTCGGCTCGCAGGCTCGAAATCCCTATTTCACGCCCGCCCGCTACAATCCGTCCGACCAATTCCTTTATTTCCGGATGGTCCGTCACGGCGGCCCCCACCAGCCCGACCCGACGGGCGATCCCCGGGATGGAAGCCAGGGCCTTCGCGGAAGGCACGGGACGCATCCCGCCGCCGGGCCGGCGCCGCATGACGCAGTAGGCGCAGGCACGGGAGCAGCCGCGCGCCGGTTCCATCAGGAACATCGAAGATAAGACCGAACCCTTCGCGATGATCTGCGAACAGGCCGGAAGCCGCTCGTCGTCGACCCTGGCGATCCGCAGCGGCCCGCGTGTTCGTCCCGGGACGCAGCATCCGGGCAGCGCGGAAAACCGCGTCAGCAGTTCCTCCCGCGTCGCCTCGTTTGCGGCGTCCAGAAAGGCATGGATCAACTCCTCACCCTCCCCGAGAATGATCAGATCCGCGAAGGGCGCCAGTATTTCAGGATTGGAGTATGTCAGCGGCCCGCCCGCCACGATGAGGGGGTGCCTGTCGTTCCGGTCCTGCCGGAGCACGGGAATGCCGCTCAAGTCGAGCATTTCCAGGATGCCCGTTATTTCCAGTTCGTAGGCTATGGAGAAGGCCGCCACGGGATAGTCCGCAATGGGCGTTTCGGTCTCGCAGGTGACCACCGGCAGCCCGGCTTTCCGATAACTCTCAATATCGTCCGGGAGAAAGGCCCGGTCGGCGGCCGCGTCCCTGTGCAGGTGGATCTCCCTATAGATGGTCTGGAACCCGAGCGAGCTCATCCCGGCCGCGTAGGGAGCAGGATGACAGAGGGCGACTCTCAGGGACGCCTGTTTACGCAGAACGCCTTGCTCCTCGCTCACGCGCCGGCGCATTCGCTTCGTCCAGTCCCATGCGTTCATAAATCTTGCGGCTCCTAAACGCCGCGCTGGATATGAGGCCAGATAATCTTATGGAGCTGAAGCTGCAAACGGACGGGAAGCCCGCATTGCAAAACCCATTCGGCCAGCCGATCATAGGAGAGCCTCTGGTAGACGGGAGCAAAGAGGATCGTTCCCACCCTGTCCATCAGATCATAGCGCCGGATGACGTCGCAGCCCCAATCAAAGTCCTCGCGGTCGGCGACGACGAACTTGACCTCGTCGCCGCGTGTCAGATACTCGACGTTCCGGAAATCATTGTGGGACTCCATTGCGCTGGAGGGACATTTGAAATCCACGATCTTTCGCACCCGCGGATCGACGTCCGCCAGCAGAACCTGCCCGCCCGTTTCCAGCAGCACGGTGTATCCCCGCCCGAGCAGTTCCCGAAAGAGGTCGTGAACCGGCGCCTGCAGCATAGGCTCCCCTCCGGTCACCAGGGCGAGCCGCGTGGAAAACCCCTCGATGGCGCGCATTATTTCCGGGACGGTCATCTCCGTGCCGCCGCTTAACGCGTACGGGGTATC
>CAYZTZ010000263.1:0-2646 GCA_964481255.1 uncultured Acidobacteriota bacterium
CCACCAGTCGCGACCGCGCCCTTCGGACATCTTCGCGGAACCGGCCGGGCGTCTGGCGCTGTATGCAACAGTGAGCGTAACCGTGGCAGCCGATTTCGTGTCCGGCGTCGGCGATCCTCCGGGTCAAGCCCGGAATCGTCTCCGCAACCCATCCCAGGATGAAAAAAGTTGCCCTGCACCCCTTCCTGGCGAGCATTTCAAGGATGATGTCCACGTTTTTCTCGACTCGGGATGGGAAGTTGCGCCAGTCTTGGGGCGAGATCTGTTCCGCGAACGCCTCGACGTGGAAATAGTCTTCCACATCGATGCTGAGGGCGTTCAGCATTGAAGGCGCGGACGGCGGCACAGGGTACTACTCCTTGATCCGCTTCGAGCTGCGGTAATAATACTGGTAATAATAGCGGGACGAGTGGGTCTGTTCCTGCCGGTTCATGACGACGCCGCAGATCCTGTCGCGGCCGATGCGGTTTATGGCGTCCAGGACAAGCTTGGACGGCGTGGAGGCGGCTCTAACGACCATGAGGACGGTGTCGCAGAGCGGTGCTATCAGCGTCGGATCGGAGACAGAGAGGACGGGAGGTGAATCGACGATGACCCAATCGAAGCTTTCCGCAGCAGTCCTCAGAACATGTTCCAGATTTTGAGAGCTGAGTAATTCCGAAGGGTTGGGAGGGAGCGGTCCGGATGGCATAAAGAAAAACTCGGGGTTCATGGACATGAGCAGCGCGTTATGGAATTCCTGCTTCCCGCTGAGCACCTCCGACAAACCCGTGTTGCCGCTCGAGCCGTTGAGTCCGAAATTCCATCCCGACCTCGGTTTCCGCATGTCTGCGTCAATCAGCACGACGCGTCTGCCCGGCTCCTGAGCGAGGACGCTGACCAGCCCCGAAGCCACGAATGTCTTCCCTTCCTCCGGGATGCCGCTGGTTACGAGAACAGTCTTGATCCCGCGCTGTTTTTGCATCAGGCCCAGTCGTGAGCGAAGCTGGCGGAATTGTTCCCCGACAAGCGTGAGGGGGTCCAGAACCTGTTTGATCTGCCGGCTCGCTTCCGTAAGGTCGAATCTATCGGCTCCGCAAACCTCGACCTCCACGGGGAACTCCTCGGCAACCGTCGATTCTTTTGAGGCGTCAGACTTCGGCGGCATTCCGGCCTCCATGACAGGAACATCGGCATGCAAAGAGGACCCTTGTCTGCGCTCCGCTTCCGTCTTTTTCAGAAAATCGAATATCTCGCTCATTTTATCCGGGCGCGGCGGCCTGCGCCGCATTATTGATAACTATACAGGCGTACAAACCAATCTGCAAACTATCGGTCCTATCGGCAGAAACACGCTTTCTCTTTTCCGATTTTTCAGGCGCTTCTGGCCGTTCCGCGCAACGCTATAAGCCGTTTCGGTTCTTTCCGCGGTACTTCGGAAATGGTAATCAGAACAGGCAGATTCAAAACCGCCGCCGCCTCTTCCTCGCTGACCAGCGTTGTGTCCAGCATTTCGCGTCCCATGGCGGCCGCGATTCCCAGAACCAATGCGGCACATAGGCCGATCAATAGAATCTGCAACCGATTGGGGAACGAGGGTCTCTCGGGCAGGTTTGCCTCATCGATGATCTTGTAGGTATCGATGTTGGTATTGGTCTCCAGGTTGGCCGTCATCTGCGCCTGGGCCTTTTTCTCATGCAGGCTGGCGTATTGTCTTTGCAGGACATCGTACTCCCTGGACAGAGCCATGAGTTCCTGTTCGACCGCCGGCGCCAGGTTCAGTTTCGACTGATAGGCCTTGATTTGAGCCAGTATGTTCTCCTTCTCCTTTTCCCGTTTCGCGATTTCGCTCTTGATGGAATCTGCTTCGAACTTCATGGTCGAATCTTCAAAATCCAATATTTCTTCGATGCCTGAAGTCGCCGGCTCCGTCTGACTTTCCGCGGCGCCTGTCGCCGGTTCGACCGCGGGGCTTAACTGTGTCATCTCGCTCCCGGCGGCGGCCGACTGTCTTTTCAGATCCTCTATTTCCCTGTTCAGCCGCACCACGTCCGGGTGGTTTGGCGTGTACCGGGCGCTGAGGGCCGCAAGTTCGGCCTGTTTGGCTTCAAGCTTTGACTCGACGGGGGAAATGCTTTCACCGGCAGGGCTTGCGGTGGGCGTCGATGGGACCAGGATATTCTGGGTCAGGACGCTGAGACGCTTCTGATCCTGGGCCCTGAGGTCGAGGAGTTTCTGACGATCCCTCGCCTGCTGCAGCGCGCTTTCGACGGCTGAAAGCTGGGTGTTCAAAGCGGTGAGCGCGTTGACGTTCGCCGCGCTCTGCTCGGGAAGTGCACCCAGGTAGGTTGTCTTGAACTGCTTGATTCTGTTCTCGTGGGCCGCGAGCTGCTGTTCGGTCTTGCGCAATTGCTCGTCGAGAAACTGGTCGGTCTCCACCGCCCTGGTTTTCCTGGAGGAATTGCTGGACTGGATCAGCGTTTCCACCATGCGCCGCGTGAAATTTTGAGCCATGTGGGGGTCCGCGGCGCTGAAACTGATTGAAAAGGTATTTCGGGACGTATTGAGGATCTGGATATTTTTGTTCAGGGCCAAAACTGTCCTGTCCATCGAAAAATTCTCATCGGTCCCGTAACCGAAAAGGCCGAACTCCTGGATCATGCGTTC
>CAYZTZ010000264.1:0-2628 GCA_964481255.1 uncultured Acidobacteriota bacterium
CGAACGGGCGGCCTGCGGATTCGAAGTCCGACGCTCTATCCAACTGAGCTACGGGTGCGCTCTCAAGCTGGATTCTACAATCTTTCGCGCACTCCGCGCAACCTCATCGGAAATAATCACGACCAATGTCCTACAGCGGCCTGGCGCCGACCCCGATTGGCGAAGGAGACCTCCGGGAATTCCATGAATTCCATAAAAAGGACAAGCGGATTTCAGGGGGTTCGCGATTCAGGAGCGGGGTGGGGTGAGCGAGGGGATTCGAACCCCCGGCCGCTGGAGCCACAATCCAGAGCTCTGCCAGCTGAGCTACGCTCACCGCATGCGCAAAAAACCAGCCGCAATGATAGCATGAGTCGCCCCGGCGCGCCACGGATTCCTCGAATACGCTCTTCACGCGATCCGCGGCCGCCGGCGCGTTTCAGGCACCGAGCAGGATGCGCCGCGATGCCTGGACCGATGACCGACCCTGCGAATCTGCGGCTCTCATGATCTCAGCAGTTCGAGAACGTCCTCAGCGTTTCCAGGTAGGATTCGGGCAGGCCGATGTCGTAGCGCTGCCCCTCGATGACGAGCCCCAGGAACCCGTCCTCCTTCCGCAGGCGGTCGAGTGCCGACGTCAGCTGAAACTCGCCGCGTTCGCGGACGTTGTTCCGGATGTGCTCCTCCAGATAATCGAAGAGCGCGGGCTTGATGATATACTGGCCGAAAACGGTCAGATATTCCCCCTCCGGCAGCCCCGGCACTCGCAGGTTGCTTCGGGCGTAATCCGCCGTGGGCTTCTCGGCGAACTCGCTGACACTCAGCAGGCGGCCCTCCTCCATCCACACTCCTGTCGCGACGCCGAAGTTCGCCAGCTCTTCCTCCGGCGTGAGGCGCAAACCCAGGATGCTCGATTCGTGTTTCTGATAAGCCGCGATCAATTGCCGGACGCAAGACGCCCCGGTGGTGGAACGGTACAGGTGGTCGCCCAGCATCAGCAGGAACGGTTCGTTGCCGACCGCCTCCCGGGCGCAATAGACGGCGTGCCCGAACCCGTCCTGCGTCTTTTGGACAACGAACGAGACGCGTCGTCCGATCTCCAGGATGCGCTGCGCGTATTGCTGGGATGGACGCGGCAGCTTGTTGTAATTTTCGATGGATACCTGCACCTGGAAAAAGGAACGGAAATCCTCGAGATCATCCTCCTGCACGACAAGAATGACCTCCTCGATTCCGGCGTCCAGGGCCTCTTCCACAAGCAGCAGGATGACGGGCTTGGCGACGCCGTCCCGATCGATGATCGGGAAGAGCTCCTTTTTCGTCGCCTTGGAAGCCGGGAACAGGCGCGTCCCGAAACCCGCGGCGGGAATGACGGCCTTGCGCACCCTCTGTCCCGGGCGAAGGGTCAGCGGAAGACATGTCATGCCGAGGTCGCGCCGAAGGATCTCCATAACGGCCTGCTGGTCCTCGGCGCTTCGCGCCACAAGCTGCGCGCTCCCGTCGCCCTGCGAACCCACGCCCTTGCCGCCCCAGATGTGCGGCTGGAGCGCTTCATAAGCCAGGACGCGGTGAAGCACGGGGGCCGTCAGCTCCTCCGGACATGCGGGAGCGGCGTAGCGGTCGAATTCCGCCTGCGCCTCCGTCATCAGATCCCCCAGACGCCTCGCGTCCGCGGCCTGGAGCGCCTCCGCCGCCTGAAACACGATCCGCTTGTTGATGGGGCCGAGAAGTTTCTGCACCCCGCGTTCGAGTCCGTTCTTGGCGAAGGGATAGGCGCGGTTGAGCCGTGCGAGGATTTCCATCGTGTCTTTCCTCATCCCCAGGTCCGCCACGACAAGATAAACCGGCTCGCTGACGCGCAGCTCCGTCACGTCCAGACGGTCGCCGTCGTATGTCATGAGGATGGGGCGGTTGCCGAAGGCGCATCCCTGGTCCATGCGCCCGCAGCGCGAAGGAGTGGTCACTTCGCCCTGATAGGCCAGCTCCATTTCGCCCCGGATGGTCATCTTCAAGTCATAGATCCTGTTGAACGCGCGGGCGGTCAGCACGCAGACGGCCGCGCTCGAGGAGAGTCCTTTCTTCATCGGCAGGTCGGTTTTGTAGTTGTGAATCACGAGGCCGCGCACATGATAGTGGGTCAGCACCTGGTAGGCGACGCCGGCGACATAGCTCCAGAAGCCTCCCTTTTGCGCCGCCTCCAGCAACGCCCCGGCTTCCATCGGGCTCTCGCAGGGACCCTGTCGCTCACCCTCGGGTGTGGTGGAACTCAGCACAAGCGATCTGGGATGCGGCTCGATTTCGGCGTAGATGCCCTGATCGGTGCCGGTAATGAGCGTATAGCCCTTCTCGATTTCCGAATTGAAACGCCGATGGCCTCCCGCCCAATCCGAATGCTCACCGAAAAGGCAGATCCGTCCCGGAACGAAGATCTTCATAGCCGCCTCCCCGAATGGATTGCAGAAACAACGAATTTACACGAATTTCATTGCGCAGCATAGCCTCATCCAAATCTGAGCGATTTCCTGAGCCGGTTTCCCCGGCCATCAGCTGTTACAGATCGGACTTCAAACCGTAAACACGTGCGGACGGGTCTCCAGAAGCTGTCTCATAACTGGGAAATTAAAAAGATCGCTTTAATAGAATCATTCA
>CAYZTZ010000265.1:0-2622 GCA_964481255.1 uncultured Acidobacteriota bacterium
CATTGCTGCACCTGGTGCGCGGCCTCGGGTGGCGTGCGGAATGCATCCTGGCGGACAGGAAGTACGGACAGGATACGCATTGCGCCCTTCTTGTATGGATCGACGGAGCGCCTCACCTGCTGGACCCGGGCTATTTGTTGCTTCGCCCCATCCCCCTGGCCGAAGCCTGCGGGCTGGAGATAAATACGGGTTTCAATCGAATTGTTCTGGCCCGCGACGGCGCGCCCGATAGGGTCTCTCTATCCACCGCGAGGGGCGCAGTCCGCAACCACCGCCTGACCTACAAGACGTCCCCGGTCGACGAAGGGGAATTCTTCAAGGCCTGGGACGCGTCTTTTGACTGGGACATGATGCGGTATCCGCTGCTGACCCGGACCGCGGGCGCCCGGCAGATCTACCTGAGGGGTTCAAGACTCCAGATCAGCGGCGCCGATTTTGTAAAGACGAAGCATATCTCCGAAACGGATCTTGTCGGCCGCATCGCCGAAGCTTTCCGCTTGGACGCCGCGCTGGTCGCGCGCGCGATCACGCTGTGGAAACATAAAGGCGGGGAATATGGCGAGGCCTGAAGCGGCGGCTCCGGTCAAGCTTATCGTGGCGGTTCTCTGGGCCCGTCCGGACGCTCTGAAGAACGCTCTGGGGGAGCTGAGTTCCCGATGGGGGGAAATCGATTTCGCCGGCGAAGATCATCCTTTTGAAATGACGGATTATTATGAGGAGGAAATGGGCCGGGACCTGAAGCGCCGTCTCGTTTCGTTCCTGGAGCTTGTTCCGCCCGACAGCCTTTGCCGGGCGAAGCATATCTGCAACGGCATCGAGGACCGCCTGGCCGGGGAGAAAGGACGCCTTGTAAATCTTGACGTCGGGTATCTGGACCACAACAAGATCGTCCTGGCCAGCTTTAAAGGAGCGGGACAAAAAATCTACCTGGGAGAGGGGGTATGGGCGGACCTGGTCGCGCGCTATCGCGGCGGCAAGTTCCGCCCCTTCGAGTGGACTTTCCCCGATTTCCGCGACGACCGCTACGGCCAGGAACTGCTTCGGATCCGATGGACCTACCTGAGGCAGTTGCGGGCCTCTGCCCCCCGCGTGCCGCGTTCGTGAATGCATGCCGCCGGGGAAGAAACCCTTGCCTCCGCGGTTTGCTTTAACTTTGCGTGCGGACGCAGGCCGCGCTGTGTTATGCTGCTGCCTTCGCGTTCAGGAGGAAAGCCATGATCGACACGAAAATCACCTTGCCGGAATCCGAGATCCCCACGCATTTTTACAATATCCAGGCCGATCTGCCGACGCCGTTGCCGCCCCCTCTGCATCCGGGGACCAAGGAGCCGATCGGTCCCGAGATGCTGGCTCCCATCTTCCCGATGGGCCTTATCCGGCAGGAAGTGTCGCAGGAAAGAATGATCGAAATTCCCGATGAGGTGCGGGATATTTATCGCCTTTACCGGCCGAGCCCGGTCTATCGCGCCAGGGCTTTCGAGGAAATGCTCGATACGCCGGCCAGGATCTATTACAAATCGGAGCACGTGAGCCCGGTGGGGAGCCACAAGCTGAACACGGCCCTCATGCAGGCTTACATGAACAAGCAGGAGGGCGTGAAGCGCCTGACCACGGAGACGGGGGCCGGCCAGTGGGGAAGCGCCTTGGCCTGCGCCTGCAGGCTGATGGGGCTCCAGTGCATGGTTTATATGGTTCGCATAAGCTATGATCAGAAGCCCTACCGGCGGGTCATGATGAAGACCTACGGCGCCGACGTCGTCCCGAGCCCCTCGCAGCTGACCGAAGCGGGAAGGAAGGCGCTCGCCGAGAGTCCCGACTCTCCCGGCAGTCTCGGCCTTGCGATTTCGGAGGCGGTCGAAGACGCGGCGAAACGGGACGACACCAAGTACTCCCTTGGCAGCGTGCTGAACCATGTGCTTCTGCATCAGACCATCATCGGCCAGGAGGCGATGAAGCAGATGGAGATCGCCGGAGACTATCCGGACATCCTTATCGCGTGCCACGGCGGAGGGAGCAACTTCGCCGGGCTGACGTTCCCGTTTTTAAGGGACAAGATCAAGGGCGACCGGAAGAACCTGCGCGTGATCGCCGTGGAGCCGAAAGCCTGCCCCACCCTCACCCAAGGGCCGCGCGAGTATGATTTCGGCGACGTGGCGGGCAACACGCCCCTGCTCATGATGCATACTCTGGGCCACAAGTTCATCCCCCCGCCCGTGCACGCCGGCGGGCTGCGATATCACGGTTCCGCGCCTCTGGTGAGCCATCTGCTGGCGGCCGGCTACATCGAAGCCGAGGCCTACGCCCAGGGAGAGGTTTTCGCCAGCGCGATCCGATTCGCCCAATGCGAGGGGACCATCCCCGCTCCCGAAAGCGCCCACGCCATTCACAGCGTCGTGATGCACGCCCTCAAGGCGCGGGAGGCCGGCGAGAAGAAGGTCATTCTCTTCAATCTGTCGGGACATGGTCATTTCGACCTGAGCGCCTACGACTCCTATCTCGCCGGCACGATGGACATAGAGGCCTGACGGCGCGAGGCCGTCCTGAGGCCGCTATTTCGCGCGCCTGGCCGTATTGCGCCGGCGGGGCGCTCTGCGTATACTTCGCAGTTTGCAGTTTTACAAA
>CAYZTZ010000266.1:0-2603 GCA_964481255.1 uncultured Acidobacteriota bacterium
CCGTGAAAACGGCCGGGGCTTCGGATTAGGATCGGATACGTGCTCCGTTTTCTCAGGTCGACCGGGCACCACCTGCTTTCACTGGAGGGATGTGTTATGAATAGAAAACCCCTGTACATCTTTATCGGGTTGGCCTTGGCGGCGGCCGGCGTGACTCTTTGCGGATTCACGCAGTCTTCCGGAACCACAAGCATTGCCGGCGGCCAGGGCGGCTCGACGTTTTCGGACACGGCGATACCCTACGACGCGCGCGTAGCGGAAGTTCATGTCTATGCCGGAGAGATGGTGGATGCGGTGCAGCTTGTTTACATCTATGAAAACGGGCGCACTCAACCCAGCGTCCGCCATGGCGGCCCCGGAGGCCGGCAGAATGTCTTCCGCCTGGATTCGGATGAATATATCGTCGGAATTTCGGGCCGCTACGGCAAGTACATCGATTCGCTTCAGATCCACACCAACAAACGCATCTCCCCGCTCTATGGGGGCCGAGGCGGCGACCGCGACTTCCGCATCGACGTGCCTTCGGGAAATTACGCGGTCGGATTTGCTGGGAGATCCGGCGAATACATGGATGCCGTCGGACTGGTCTACATCCCCTTCTACACCCCGGCATCCCTGAGGGGGGTTTACGGCGGCGGAGGGGGCGCGGCATTTTCGGACACAAACATCCCGCAGGGAGCGAGAATATCGGAAGTCCGCGTGTACTCCGGAAATTTCGTCGACGGGATCCAGGCCGTCTACATTCTGCCGGACGGGCGAACCTATGAAGGCCAGTTTCACGGGAACAGGGGAGGCCGGGCGAGTGTGTTCCGCCTGGACCCGGATGAATACATCACCGGCATTTCCGGGCGTTACGGCGATTATATCGATTCCCTGACCCTGCGCACGAATAAGCGGACTTCGCCCGCCTACGGGGGGCGAGGCGGCAGAAGGGATTTCAGCGTTGAATTGCCGTCCGGATATATGGCCATAGGTTTTTCCGGGCGGGCGGGGAAATACCTGGACGCCATCGGATTAAACAGCGCGCCCCTGAGCCCCGCCTTCCGCAGTCCGCAGCGGCAAAAAAACGGACGTTTCCGCGTACCCCGGTAGCCGGCGCGTCCCATGTGTTCGCTTTGTGTCTTTTTGCGGCGGCCCCGCACATGAGGCTGCGGGGGATATCCGGCTTGGGTTGCAAACAGTCAGGTGATCCGGCGCAACGGGGATTCCTATGCGCCGCGACTCAGGACCAGCGGCGGCCAAAGCTGCATTGCACCGCCGCCCTTGCGGAACCCCGGGCTACTTGCCTCTCTCATATTCGACCGCCATCTGCAAGCCCCGGTAGGCGCGGAAGCGTTCTCTGCAGGCTTCATGAACTTCAGGGGAAGACCGGTCGACGAATTCGTGGATCAGGCCGAAACCGGATGCGAATTCAAGACTGCAGTGGCCGTCGGCCACGAGGACGTCCGCTCCGATCGGGTTTATCTCCTCGGTCACAATCCCGACCGGGGCCGCATCCGCCTCTTCCCCCGCCCCGAGGATCCCGTGCGGAATGAACGCCTCCTGCCTGTGGGTCCATAGAATCCGGTCGATAGCCTCGGCACGGGCCGCCGTCCGGGCGAAGATAAGGACCTTTTGCCGCTGCCGATAGGCGTTCTCCACGATTCCGAAGAGCTTGGCTTCGCGCTGTGCAGCGTCTGTGTCATGAAAGATGCAGGAACTCATCGCGGCGCCTCCAGGCAAGAAAAGGACCCCGGCATACAGTTCGAGGGGCGGCCGGCCGCTGTCGCTATTTCCTGGCCGGGGGCGGAAACTCGACCTCAAAGCCGATCACGGTGTCCATCACTTCGCCGTTCTTTGTGGCCGGCAAAAAGACCCAGCTGTTCTTCACGCCTTCCATGGCCCTTTGATCCATGCTGCGCCCCAGGCTTTTGACGACCTTCAGATCCTGAATGCCGCCGTTCTTGTTTACCAGACCGGACAGCTTGACTTTTCCATAACTGCGCGATTTCCGTGCGTCCTCGGGCGCAGGGATTTCGGGCCTTTCGATGATTTTGGGAGGATTGATCCCATCCGGCGTGATCAAGCCCTCCCAGTCCCGATCCCATTCGGAAGTCCCGTCCGTACTCTTGACGACGCCCATTTCGGGGATGTTCGCCTCGGCCAGCGCGGACGCCCCGCTGGGACTCTCAAGATCCAGATTGCCGATTTTGGCGGCCAGCTGCTCGAAGGCAAGCCTTTCCAGGGGCTGCAAATAGAATCTCCTGGCTCCGATGCGGAGGCTCATCTCCACGATCTGATCCTGCTCGCGAAACGCGCCGACAACCGTCAGCCCCGCGAAGGAGTGGCCTTTCAGCAGGATCGAGGCCGAGTATTTTTGCGACTCGCCGCGGGTGGTTTTGTGCTCCGACTCATAGACCTGACCGATGTAAAAGCGTCCGGAGGCTCCCTTATAAATGAATTCGCTGGGCTGGATGACAATCACAAAATCGGAGAGGTTGATGAAGTTCACCACGAAAGAATGCGGCCCCGCGACCTCCGCCGTGATGACATAATTGGCGCTCACAAACGCGAAAGCTCCCGGCTTGTCCTCCGCCTGCGGAGAGGGAAAGGCATGCGAAAAC